>DASVSV010000306.1:0-3728 GCA_036387915.1 Thermoanaerobaculia bacterium | reverse complement strand
GGCTCGGGTGGAGGTCGAGGAGCTGGAATTGCCAGTCGAGACTACGAGCCGGAACAGACACGCATGAGTAACTTAGGCGGTAACGGAGCGTAAGGCAAGATGGGGAGATTCTGCCCATCGGGGGTGCGCGTGACATGCGCTGTCAGGATGAGCGGCATGGGCAGAGCCGACGATTATGTGGACGGCGGGTCCGGGCTCGCAATCTTCTTCAATACGTATCTTCGCGCCCGTTGTTGACGGCCCCTGCTGGTTTCCCAACCACCGCCGCGATGCCCTGCTATAATCCGCCGCGGTTTCAGAGGTAACTTTTTCCATGGACGCGAAATACGACTCGGCCCCGGGCTCGACAAGTGTCGAGATCTTTGGTCAGACGTACAACGTCCGAGGGGACGGAGACCCTGATTATTTAATGGAGCTTGCGCGGTTTGTCGATACCAGGATGCGCGAGGTGGCGGGGCAGGTTGCCACCGTCGATCCGATGAAGATCGCCATCCTGGCGGCGTTGAACATAGCCGATGAGTTCTCGAGGTACCGGAAGAAGCGGGAAGATGCCGCGGGAATCTGGATCGAGAGGACGGAGGAAATAACGGAGAGGCTCAGCAAGGTAATCAGCTGAGCAACCAGCACGTTGTTGATTGCAGTTTCGGAGACCCTGCAGAGTTCGTGATGCTCGATCTAACTCCTGAACCGTACTTCTTATCTCGGGTAGCTCGCGTCTCGGGTCGCGCGCACACCTTCCTCCCGATCGGGGAGCTCAGAAGGTAGCCATAACGGCACGAGTAGGGCGCCCACCTGTCTTGTACAGGTTCAGGTAAGAATCACCACACGGCTCAGGCGGGGAACTCCGAAATCCTCCCGCACTGCGCGAGCCTCCCCAGCGGAGGACGTTTTGAACATTTATCAGGTATTGATCGCGGTAGGCGTGGGCCTGGCCCTGGCCGCCGTGTTGATCGTGATCTGGGCGGGTGTGTACCGCAAGCGTGCGGAGGCGAAGCTCGAAGAAGCGCGCCTCGCCGGCGACCGCCTCCTCGACGACGCAAAGAAGCAGGCCGCCTCCCGGGTCAAGGAAGCCGACCTCGAGGCCAAAGAAAAACTCCTCCTGATGCGGACGGAGTTCGACAAGCAGGCGCAGCTGCGCCGCGACGAGATCAAGTCGGTCGAGAAACGCCTGCAGCAGAAGGAAGAGAGCCTCGACAAGAAAACGCAGCAGATCGACAGCCGCATCGCGGAAGTCGAGAAGCGCGACCGCTCGCTGAACGACCGTGAGAAGCGCGTCGAGGCGAAAGAGACGGAGCTCGACGAGCTCGTCGAAGCGCAGCGCCACAAGCTCGAGCAGGTGGCCGGCCTGACCGCCGAGGAAGCGAAGCGCGACCTCATCCGCGGGATCGAGAACGAGGCCAGGATCGACGCCGCGAACATCATCAAGCGGATCGAGAGCGAAGCCACCGAGCTCGGCAACCAGAAGGCGAAGAAGATCCTCGGCATGGCCATCCAGCGCATGGCCTCGGACTACGTGGCGGAGAACACCGTCTCCGTGGTCGACCTCCCGAGCGAGGACATGAAGGGGCGCATCATCGGACGCGAGGGCCGCAACATCCGCGCGCTCGAGCTGGCCACCGGCGTCGACCTCATCGTCGACGACACGCCGGAAGCGGTCATCCTCTCCGGCTTCGACCCGATCCGCCGCGAGATCGCCCGCATCTCTCTCGAGCGCCTGATGCAGGACGGCCGCATTCACCCGGCCCGCATCGAGGAACTGGTCGAGAAGGTCCGCCAGGAGCTCGACCAGAAGCTGTTCGAGGAAGGGGAGGCCGCGGCCTTCTCGATCGGCATCACCGATCTCCATCCCGAGCTGCTCAAGCTCCTCGGCCGTCTGCGCTACCGCACGTCGTACGGGCAGAACGTGCTCGTGCACTCGCTCGAAGTCGCGCAGCTCGCTGCCCTGATGGCGGTGGAGCTCGGCGTCAACGACACGATCGCCAAGCGCGGCGGTCTGATGCACGACATCGGCAAGGCCATCGACCGTGAGATGGAAGGAACGCATCTCGAGCTCGGCCGCCAGGTGCTCGAAAAGTACGGCGAGAAGCGCGACATCATTCACGCGATGGAGTGCCATCACGGCGACTACGACCCGACCACCGTCGAGGCCGTGCTCGTCAACGCGGCCGACGCGCTGTCGGCGGCCCGTCCCGGCGCCCGCCGCGAGATCCTCGAGAATTACGTGCACCGTCTGGAGCGCCTCGAAGCAATCGCCAACCAGATGGAAGGCGTGGCCAAGAGCTTCGCCATTCAGGCAGGGCGCGAGCTTCGCATCATCGTCAACTCGGAGAAGATCACCGACGAACAGTCGATCTGGCTCTCGAAGGATGTGGCCCGCAAGATCGAAAGCGAGCTGCAGTATCCGGGACAGATCAAAGTCACGGTGATCCGCGAGATGCGCGCGACGGAGTACGCAAAATAGGCGCATAGGCTCATAGGTACACAGGCTCATAGCAGAGCCCCTCGTCCCTGTGAGCCTATGAGACTGTGAGCCTGTGAACCTATGATCAGAGTCCTCTACATCGGCGACGTCGTCGGCCAGCCCGGCCGGCGGGCGTTGCACCAGAAGCTCGAGACGGTGGTCGGCCGCGATTTGGTCGACTTCACCATCGTCAACATCGAGAACGCCGCGGGTGGCTTCGGCGTGACCGAGGCCATCATCGAGGAGCTCAGCGAGCTGCCGATCAACGCCTACACGTCCGGCAATCACATCTGGGACAAGAAGGACTTCGTCGAGAACTTCGAGGACTATCCGCACGTGATCCGGCCGGCGAACTACCCGGCCGGAAATCCCGGCACCGGCAAAGTCGTGCGGCAGACCGCGGGCGGCGTGAACGTGGCGGTGCTGCAGTTCATGGGCAACGTGTTCATGCCGCCGATCGACAATCCGTTCTACTGCGCCGACAAGGAACTGGCCGAGCTCGGCGACAAGGCGAAGGTCATCATCGTCGATATCCACGGCGAAGCGAGCTCAGAGAAGCAGGCCTTCGGCCGCTACCTCGACGGGCGCGTCTCCGCCGTGGTCGGCACGCACACGCACGTGCCCACCGCGGACGAGCGCATCCTGCCGGCCGGCACCGCCTATCAGACCGACGTCGGCATGACCGGCGCGTACGACTCGGTGATCGGCTTCCGTCCCGACGAGGCGCTGCAGCGTTTTCTCATGAACACGCCGCGTAAGCTCGAAGTCGCCAAGCGCGACATCCGCCTCTCCGGCGCGCTGATCGAAGTCGACGAGACCACCGGCCGCGCCGTAAAGATCACGCGCATCCGCGAAGACGTGGCGGATTAGCCTCACAGGTTCAAAGGTGCATAGACGTCATAGGACGTCCGGGAGTCTGGAGGCTGAGATGAGACTGTGCGCCTGTGAGACTGTGAGCCTATGAGACTGGCTGTCGTCGCGCTCGGCCACGTTCACGCCGAAGACCTGGCCGCGCTGACCACGCGCTTCGAGCACATCGAGCAGCTCGTACTCGACGTCCCGCCGCGCGAGGAGATTGTGAAGCACCGCGCGGAGTTCAATCGCGCGCTCGACGCCGCGTCCACGGATTGGGTGCTCGTCGTGCGCGAGCGCGAACAGGTCGACGACGCGCTGGCGCAGGAAGTCGCCGATGCGATGAAGGCGGCCAAGGCGTGGGGCTTCCGCATCCAGTCCATTCCGTATTACACCGGCAAGCCGCTGCACATCG
>DASVSV010000305.1:0-2488 GCA_036387915.1 Thermoanaerobaculia bacterium | reverse complement strand
GGCTGAAGCCGGGGGCTATTTCCTGAAGCCGGCTACGCGGGCAAGTCTGCCGCCGTAGGCGGCTGTAGAAAATAGCCCCCGGCTTCAGCCGGGGGAACAAGCGTGCCTTTGATTCCAGCCCGCGTAGCGGGCGACAGTCGTGCACCCGTTTCTTTCCTCAGGCGCGGCGCTACGCCGTCACGCGCTCGGGATGACATCTACCCCTTCACACAGACCACCTGCCGCAGCGTGTGCACGATGTCGACGAGGTCCGACTGCGCGTTCATCACCGCGTCGATCGGCTTGTACGCCGCGGGCGTCTCGTCGATGACGTCTTTGTCCTTGCGGCACTCGACGCCCGCCGTGGCTTTCACATGGTCGTCGATCGTGAACCGTTTCTTGGCCTCGGTCCGCGACATGCTCCGCCCCGCGCCGTGGCTGCAACTGTTGAAGCTCTCCGGGTTGCCCTTGCCGCGCACGATGAACGACTTCGCCCCCATGCTGCCGGGGATGATCCCAAAGTCCCCCTCGCGCGCCCTCACCGCGCCTTTGCGCGTGACGAAAACCTCCTCGCCGTAATGCTCCTCGACGGCCACGTAGTTGTGGTGACAGTTCACGCTCTCGGTCGTGGTCTGGAACGGCGGCACCACGCCGCTCTTGCGCACGGCTTCGACGACGGAGTCCATCATCAGCCGGCGATTGGACATGGCAAAGTCCTGCGCCCACTGCACGGCCTCGACGTAGTCGTCGAAGTGCTGCGTGCCTTTGGGCAGGTAAGCGAGATTCTGGTCCGGCAGGTCGATGTGCGCCCTGCGCATGTCTTCCTTGGCCAGGTTGATGAAGTACGAGCCGATGCGATTGCCGACGCCGCGCGAGCCGCTGTGCAGCATGAACCAGACCCGGCTCTCTTCGTCGAGGCAGACTTCGATGAAGTGGTTGCCGGTGCCGAGGGTGCCGAGGTGATTGAGGTCGTTGCCGCGTCCGAGCTTGGGGTGCTTGCGGACGATGTCCTCGTAGCGCGGAGCGAGCTTGGTCCAGACGTCGAGCTGCGCGCCGGGAGGAGACTTCCACGCGCCGCGGTCGTTGCGTCCGCCGTTGTCGGTGCGGCCGTGCGGCACGGCCCGCTCGATGGCGGTGCGGATCGGCTTGAGGTCGTCGGGCAGATGCGACGCGTCGAGGGTCGTGCGCACGGCCATCATGCCGCAGCCGATGTCGACGCCGACCGCGGCCGGGATGATCGCTTTCTTCGTCGGAATGACGCTGCCGACGGTCGCGCCCATGCCCCAGTGCACGTCGGGCATCGCCGCGATCCAGCGGTAGATGAACGGCAGCATGGCCACGTTCAGGAGCTGCTGTTTGGCCGCGTCTTCGATCTGCACGCCACGCGTCCATGCCTTCACCGGCACGCCCTCGCCGCTGATCAGATCGTAATTCGCGTATCCTTCCGGCTTCATGCTCATTCCCGAACCTCCCGACCCCACGGTCTCGCAGATTACGTTCCACGAAACACTCTCCGTCGAGATCAAATTCAGCGATGGCCGCGAGGTGGTGTTCAGCGGGAAACTGGCCGCGGAACTGCGCGAAACGGTGCAGGCCGCCGTCCGCCGCGGCTTCGCCCGCAAGATGCGCGGCAGCTCCGGTCCGAACTCGATCGCTAACTGAGTGCTAGAGGGACGACGACCCCGCGGCATTGGCCGAAGCCGATGCGGGGGAGGCCGGCGCGCTCGCAGTAGGCGGTCAGGATCACCTCGTCGCCGTCTTCGAGGAACTTGCGGGTCTCGCCGCCGGGGAGTTGCACCGGCTCCGTGCCCCGCCAGGCCAGCTCGAGGAGCGAGCCGCGCGAGTCCTTCTCCGTGCCGGAGATCGTGCCGCTGGCGAGGAGGTCGCCGGGACGGAGGTTGCAGCCGTTCGACGTGTGATGGGCGACGAGCTGCGCTACGGTCCAGTACATGTCGCGGAAATTGCCGCGGCTGAGGCGCACCGGCTCGGGCATGGAGTTCGTGCGCAGCCACACCTCCACCGTGATGTCGAAGCCGACGTCGTCCTGGAGGTAAGGGAGCGGTTCCGGATCGCCGTCCGCTCGCTGGAAGGCGTGCGTGCGATACGGCTCGAGTGCGTCCAGCGTGACGATCCAGGGGGAGATGCTGGTGGCGAAACTCTTCGCCAGGAATGGACCGAGGGGCTGGTACTCCCAGGTCTGGATGTCGCGGGCGGACCAGTCGTTGACCAGGCAGAAGCCGAAGACGTGGTCGAGCGCATTGCCGACGGCGATCGGCTCGCCGAGCGTGTTGCCGGGGCCGATGAACATCCCCAGCTCCATCTCGTAATCGAGACGCTTCGACGGACCGAATGACGGCGCGGCTTGCGATTCGTCTTTGGTCTGGCCGCTGGGGCGTTTTACGGACGTGCCGCTGATGACGATCGACGACGCGCGGCCGTGGTAACCGATGGGAACCCATTTGTAATTGGGCAGCAGCGGATTGTCGGGACGGAACATCGAGCCGACGTT
>DASVSV010000304.1:0-2588 GCA_036387915.1 Thermoanaerobaculia bacterium | reverse complement strand
TCTTGGCGTTCACAACACCGATCAGCTTTTCCCGCTCTTGCTCGGTCAACTGAATGACGTATCTCTTCTCCGACATAGCCACCCTCCCTCCCAGTCGTTCCTTCGGCACACTCAGTTTAACAAGACTGAACGTGCACTAGGCTCCTAGGGGGCGTCTCGCGAGATTCGCCTGTGAGGCTATGAGACTGTGAGCCTATGAGGCTATTCTTCCCCGATGCGTAAGTTCCTCCTCGCTCTTGCTGCGCTCGCTACGCTCCCGCTCGGCGCCCAGAACGTCGATATCGAGGCCCTCTCCGGGCTGCAGTTCAACTTCGGCAATCCCGGCGCGCGCTCCCTCGGCATGGGCGGCGCCTTCCTCGGCCTGGCCGACGATGCCTCCGCCGCGGAAGCGAATCCGGCCGGATTGACCATCCTGCGCAAGCCGGAAGTCTCCGTCGAGGCGCGCAACTATCTCGAGCAGCAGCTCTTCACGACCAGCGGCACGTTCCCCGCGGTCGAGCGCACGCCGTTCACGCATCACAGCGACCGGGTCGTGCTGACCTTCGCCAGCGCCGTCTACCCGATCAAAAACAAGTTCACCCTCGGCGTCTACTACCACGAGCCGCTGAACAACGAGGGCGGCGGCGTGGTCGCGCCGTTCGAGGATCCGGTCACCGGCGCCGTCACCCCGCTGCCGAACTTCTTTCTCCCCGCGCAGAACAATCAGATCGTGGGCGAGCCGATCACGCGGCAGCAGTGCCTCGACCGGCGCAAGGAGACGAACAATCCGTTCTCCTGCCTCGAGTTCCGCGTCGACCCGTTCGTCTCGGCGCTCTCGGTGCGGCAGCGTACATATGGCGTGGCCGGTGCGTGGCAGGTGCATCCGAAGCTCTCCGTCGGCGCAACCGTGCGCCACCAGCGTTTCCTCGAGTCGGCCCTGACCGTCCGCTACAGCCAGCAGTTCGTCCCCCGCCAGATCGTGGTGCAGGCCACGGCTCGCGTCGAGAACGGCCAGGTCGAGTCCGTCGAAGAGACCGACACGACGTTTACCGCCGGCTTCAAGTGGGCGCCGTTCGAGAAGCTGAGCATCGGCGGCGTGTACAAGAAGGGAGCGCAGTTCGAGACGCCGCTCTTCTACGCGGACACGGCCTCGGCCTTCGAATTCGGTCAGGTCGCGAACACGACCTTCCACATCCCCGACGTGGCCGGCCTCGGCGTGTCGTTCCGCCCGATCCCCGTGCTGACGATCAACGTCGACGCGGTGCACGTGAAGTACTCGAACCTCGTCGACGACTTCGTCAGCGCCGTGGCCGAGGTGCGTGCGATCGGGAATCCGTTCAAGGCGAACGACGTCGTCGAGCTCCACGCCGGCGCCGAGTACTTTTTCGCCACGAAGATCCCGTTCGCGCTGCGTGCCGGCTACTGGCGCGACCCGAAACACTCCATCGAATGGGACGGCCCCCTTAATCACCCGAACTTCATCGCCGAGGCGATGCTCTATCCGGAAGGGCAGGACCAGAACCACTACTCCGTCGGCGCTGGCCTGGCCTGGCCCCGCTTCCAGATCGACGCCGCCTACGACACGTCGGAGCACTACAAGGTGGGCAGCATCTCGCTGGTGACGCGGTTTTAGTAAGTTTATCCCGCGCGTAGACGCGGGATCTTTGGTGCCCCCTGCACACACATGCGACTGGGCGCGGTCGTCCAGGATGCACCGGAGATCCCGCGTCTATGCGCGGGATAAACTCAAAAGGGCGCGGTCGTCCAGAGGGCACCGGAGATCCCGCCTCTACGGGCGGGATAAACTGCTGAGCGGCACGTCCATCAGCTCGTAATCCCGCCAGCCCGCAAAGTCGTAATGCCACCATTCCGAGGGGAGCGGCTCGAAGCCGTGCTTCGTCATCACCTCGCGCAGCAGGGCGCGGTTTGCGAGGGCATCCGCGGGGAGATCGGTGAACGCGTGCGCGGCGCGTTCGGTGAAGTCGTCGTAGCCGGTGGGCATCGGGAGCTCTTCGCCGGTGGCGAGCGAGATCAGTGTCAGGTCTACCGCGGCGCCGCGATTGTGGCGTGAGCCTTTGGCAGGATCGGCGACATAGTCCGGGTTCTTGATCGGCTCCCACATCGCCTCCGTCACGCGATAGGGGCGATAGCCGTCGAAGACCTTGATGCCGAGGCCGCGGGGGGCGAGCTCGCGCTGGATGTTTTGCAGGGCGCGCGCGGCGGGCGCGCGGAGGTACGCCTTCGCGACCGGGTAGAGCGGCGTCTTCATGAAGTTGTTCGCCGTCGCGTAGCGGACGTCGATCGGGATGCCCAGCGACTCCAAATCGACCAGCCGCTTCTCCGGATTCGCACGGGCGATGCGCTCGTATGTGGCCGCGTCGGGGACGACCTGCAGGCCGTAGCGATTGGCGGGGATGGTGGCCGCGCATGCGACGAGGAGCAAGACAGTGATGGCGGTGATTCCGGCGCGCATGGCGCACATCGTAAGCCGTCAGCGCCCCGATGCGACGCCGGCCCGCCCCAACGAAGCAGGCGATGACACCAGGGTTGTCATCCCGAGCGTGAGTCGAGGGACCTGGGCGGCCGGGCGGCACGATGCATGAGCATGG
>DASVSV010000303.1:0-1728 GCA_036387915.1 Thermoanaerobaculia bacterium | reverse complement strand
TCTTGGCGTTCACAACACCGATCAGCTTTTCCCGCTCTTGCTCGGTCAACTGAATGACGTATCTCTTCTCCGACATAGCCACCCTCCCTCCCAGTCGTTCCTTCGGCACACTCAGTTTAACAAGACTGAACGTGCACTAGGGTGAGGGGCGGCTCTCGCGAAAAGGGGGCCCCTCACCCTACCCTCTCCCCGTGCGCGGGGAGAGGGGACTGGTTCAGCGCGGGCGGAGCCTTTCCTCTTTCCCCGTTCCTCCTTCCTCCCCAGAAACGAAAAAGGCCGGGCTCTCGCCCGGCCTTTCCAACGACTCAGAAAGCGCGTTACGGCGCCTGCAACACGCGATACGTCGAGATCATCTGACCTCCGCGGGTGGGCGTGCGGACGTACATGCGGACGCGCTGGCCGCTGCGGAAGCGGGCGATCGCGGCGCGGAACTCTTCCACGTTGTTGATCGTCTGCCCCTGCACCTCGGAGATCAGGTCGCCTTCGCTGATGTTCGCGTCGCCGGCGGGGGAGACGCTCTTCACGTCGGTGACCAGGACGCCGGTGGCGTCGGCCGGGATGCCGTTGGCGCGGCGCAGCTCGGCGGTCAGGTTCTGCACCGTCAGGCCCAGCTTGTCGCGGACCGGCTCGGCCGCCGCCTCCGGCTCGGCGTCGTCGGGAGTGTCGCCGTCGGGCGGACGCTCGGCGGTGGTCGCCGTCAGCGTCTGGCGCTTGTTGTTGCGGATGACGGTGATGTTCACCTTCGAGCCGACCGGGAGGTACGAGATGTAGTCGATCAGCTCGCGGTTGTTGCGGATCGGCTTGCCGTCGATCTCCACGACCACGTCCCCCGCGCGGAGGCCGGCCTTGTCGGCGGGCTTGCCCGGGTCGACGGCCTGCACCAGCGCGCCACGCGCCTCCTGCAGCTCGAACGCCTCACGAGTCTCCTCGGTGACGTCGCTGATGTTCATGCCGAGGTAGCCGCGGACGACTTTCCCCTGCTTGAGCTGCGGGATGAGCAGCTTGACCGTGTTGACCGGCGTCGCGAAGCCGATGCCCTGCGCGCCGCCGCCGCGGATGGCGGTGTTGATGCCGACCACTTCGCCGGCGATGTTGAGCAGCGGTCCACCGGAGTTGCCGAAGTTGATCGCGGCGTCGGTCTGGATGAAGTTCTCGAACGACTGCGTCTCGCGGCTCAGGCCGAGCGAACGGCCCTTGGCGGAGATGACGCCGACGGTGAGCGTGTTCTCGAAGGTGAACGGATGGCCGATGGCGATGGCCCAGTCACCCTTGCGGATGCGGTCCGAGTCGCCGAGGCGGATCGAGGGGAGCTGCTGATCGGTGTCGATCTTCAGCAGGGCCAGGTCGGTGGCCGGGTCGCGGCCGACGATCTTCGCCGTGACGGTGCGTCCGCCGTTGCCGTTCTCGTCGGCGCCGTAGTGGACTTCCACTTTCGTCGCGCCTTCGATGACGTGGTTGTTGGTGACGATGTAGCCGTCGGGGGAGATGATGAAGCCGGAGCCGCCGCTGCGCTCGGCGCGCTCGTCGTCCTCCTGCTGCTGCTGCGGGCTGTCACTGCCGCCGCGGCGGCGGTTCGGGTCGGACGGATCGGGGAAGAAGAACTCGAACGGGTCGATGCCGAAGTTCCGGCGCTGACGGTCGCTCATCTTCACGATCTCGGTGGAGCGGACGGAGACGACGGCCGGCATGACCCGGGCCGCGACGTCGGCGAAGGAAGGGATGGTGACG
>DASVSV010000302.1:0-5122 GCA_036387915.1 Thermoanaerobaculia bacterium | reverse complement strand
TGCTCGTCGCACATGCTGATCCGACGGGCAGTCTCGAGGCGACGCAGTTCCTGACCGTGCTCTGGCAGGAGATCCGGCTGCTGCCGCTGCCGCAACGGACGGCGCTGCTGCTGCAGGCACGCGACTCCGGCGGCGAGTCGGTGACCTGCCTGCTGCCCCTGGCGGGCATCGCCGGGATCGATGCCATCGCGGAGGCGCTGGAGATGGCGGCGGAGTCGTTCGTGGAGCTCTGGCCGCGGCTTCCTCTCGACGATCGGACGATCGCCGGTATCCTCGGTGTGACGCGGCAACAGGTCATTAACCTCCGGCAGGCCGCACGGAACCGCCTGAGCCGGCGAACCGGGAGCGCACGATGAGCGAACATCCGACCACCTCCGCGCTGGAGAGCTATCGCGCGCGCTCCCTCGCGCCGCGGGAACTGCTCTCCGTCGACCGCCACATCGTGACCTGCGCGGAATGCCGCGCTCGGATCGCACGGCCGGCCGCGGAGACTGCCGCGCGCTGGCGCGAGGCGCTGACGGCGGCGGAAGCGCGTCCGCGACGCTCGCGCGTTTTGTGGCTTGCCGCCGCGGCGTTGCTGCTGCTCGCGTTCGCGGCGCTGCTGTTCGTGCGGCGCGAGGAGCCGGTGGTGCCGCGTCGCGGTCCGCTCGTGCGCACGACACCGCCGCCCGCACCCGTGCCGGCCCCGGAGCCTGCGCCGGAGCCTGCGCTCGATCCCGCCCTGCAGTCGGTGGTTGCGGCGCTGGAGAAGGGGACGCTCTCCGGCGTGACGCTGGCCGCGTCGCTGCGTCCGATGGCGGAGCAGCAGCGTTCCGGCTCGACGCCCGCGGACGAGGCGGTCGAGATCGTAGAGCCGGCGGGCGTGGTGGTGGAAACGGCGCGGCCGACGTTCGCGTGGCGCGTGCAGAGCGCGACCGAGGCACGCGTGCAGATCTTCGATCGCGGCTACACACTGGTGCGTGAGAGCCCGCCGCTGCAGACGACCTCGTGGCAGCCGCGCGAGCCGCTGCCGCGCGGCGCGACATACCGGTGGCAGGTGGTGCTGCGCGACGCGAGCGGCGAGCCGGTGGCCTGGCCCGCGCCGCCAGAGCCACCGGCGCAGTTCGCGGTGATCAGCGCGCGCGGCGCGCGCGAGCTCGCCGACGCCCGTACCGCCGGCGATGCCGTGGCCGAGGGACTGATCGCGATGCGCGAAGGGCTGGTGGCGGAAGGGGCGCGCATCCTCGCCCGCCACGCCGCCGCCCACCCGCGGTCTGCGGAGGCGGCGCGTCTGGCGCGACTCGCTTCGGCCGCGGCGATCGATGCCGCAGCGCCCGCGCCTTCGACGCAGATACGGTGACGGCGGAGGAGGACGTGTCCGGCTTTCCGCATACGGATTCAGCGTAAATGTTATTTGGCAAACCGGTCAATTCTTTCCTGTATATCCTTCGCCGATGCGCACTCTCCTCAAACTCGCCCTCGGCGTCGCCGTCCTTTCCATCGCGGTCGCGGTGATCGCGCAGCCGGAGGGGAAGCCGGAGGAACGAACGGGCGATGACCGGTTCGAGGTGAAGATCACGGAGGAGATGGTGCGTCACAGCCGCATCCGTGACACGCTCTACTTCGTCGGAAACGCGTGGACGATCGGGATGCTGCTGGTGCTGCTCAAAGTCGGCGCGGCGCGGCGGATGAAGGAACTGGCCGAGCGAGTGACGAAGAAGCCGTTCGTGGTGGCGATGTTCACCATCGCGCTGTTCATCCTCACGTTATCGGTTCTGGACTTTCCGCTCGCGTATTACTCCGGCTTCGTGGTGCCGCATCAGTTCGACCTCACCGACCAGGGCTTCGGCTCGTGGATGGGGGACATGCTGAAAGGGCTGGCGGTGAACCTCGCCATCCTGATGCCGGTCGGCGCGCTGGCGCTGCTGGCCATGCGCCGCACGAAGCGCTGGTGGCTGGCGCTCTGGCTGGGGAGCATTCCGCTGATCCTCGTCGCGGTGATCGTCTCGCCGATCCTGCTCGACCCGATCTTCAACAAGTTCGAGCCGCTCAAGGACCAGGTGCTGAAGCAGAAGCTCCTCGACCTCGCCTCGCGCGCCGGCATCGAGGGCGGCCGCGTCTACGAGGTGAACAAGTCGAAGCAGACCAAGACCATGAACGCGTACGTGAACGGCATCGGCCCCACCGCGCGCATCGTGATGTGGGACACGCTGCTGGCGAAGCTGAATCACGACGAGGTGCTGGCGGTGATGGGCCACGAGATGGGCCATTACGTGCTGAAGCACATCTGGAAAGGACTGGCCTTCTCGCTCGCGCTTTCTCTCTTCGTCTTCTTCGTGGGGCAGAAGATCATCGACCGCGGACTGGCGCGCCGCGGCTTTGTCACCGCGGGCGATCCGGCCGCGATTCCGTGGGTACTGCTGGTGTTCTTCGTGATCGGCTTCTTCATGACGCCGGTCGGCGCGGCGTACTCGCGCTACGGCGAGCACCAGTCCGACAAGTTCTCGCTCGAGCTGACGCACCTCAACGAGCCGATGGCCACGGCGTTCCGCAAGATGGCCGAGGACTCGAAGCGCGATCCGAGTCCGCACCCGTTCATCAAATACTGGCGCTACTCTCATCCCCCGATCGCGGAACGGATCCCCTTCGCCCTCTCGTACAAGCCGTGGGAGGGGACGACGCGCGCCGGTACGACCGGGAGCGCTGATTGAGCCCAGTCTTCGCGCAAACACGTGTTTCGTAGATGGGGCGTGCGATCAGCGCCAGCCCAACCAGCGCCGCCAGTCGCACCGCCGCCGCATTCCTGAATATGGAGTGCGGTGGCGTGACACGACACTAGTTGCGCGTGTAACGCTCGTGGCGCGCGCATAGGAAAGCGGCGGCGAAGGCCGCCGCACTCCATATCACTTGCGCGCGGAACGGCGTTTGGCGGGAGTGCGCGTGCTGCCCTTCCACTCGCGCAGCAGCGAGCGCAGCGCGTCCGGCGCCTGTTGCGAGACCGGTTGTCCGATCTGGTCCTTCGTGTTCACGCCGTGGCACGAGTTGCAGACGCGCACCTCGCCGGCCTGGAACGTCAGCCAGTAGCGCTCGCGGACGACCGGCGTGCCGGCGGCATCGGTCGTCTGCCAGGACATGGCCCGGTTCGCGGGCACCAGCGCGGCGACCGAGCCGTCCGCGGCGACGTTCACCGTCCCCGCGTCGCGGGCGAGGACGCGCCGTCCGGCGCGAGGGGAGCTCGCGCCGCCGGTGCCGCGCACCTGCTGGCCGCTGAAGAACTGCATGTGCGCGACGTCGTAGGCCTTGCCCGGCAGCGCGGCCGGCTTGCCGGCGACGCGCAGGTTGTACGGCTGCTGCTTGTCCGCGGCGTCGCGGCGGGTCACGTCGCGCGCGACCACGGCCGCCAGTCCGCGCTTGCGAAGGTCGGCGCGGAAGGCCTCCGGATCGACGCCCTCCTCGCGGAACACGCGCGCCTCCGGCTCCTCGAGCGGCGTCGTGCGCGGCGTGGGACGGGGACGCGCGCGCACCTCCACCGGGCTCATCTCCCACAGCGTCCCGTTGAACGACGCCAGCACGTCCGGCGTCCACCACGAAACGTTGGCGGCGAGGCCCGGCGTGAGCGGCTGCAGGTCGGCGAACTTCAAGCGGAAGTCGTGCACCACCACCAGCTCGCCGTTCGCCAGCGGCAGCGGATCGCGATAGCGATTCACGTCCTTCGGCGTCACGTATTCGACCGTGATGTCGTCCGCCGAGCGACCCGGCTCCGCCTGCAACGCCACGATCTGTCCCGATCCGTGCGTGTCGAACTCCGGCGCGTCCGTCCCCACGTACCGGCCTGGCCGGGCCGGGTCCTCGCGGATCTGGAACATGTTCAGGATCGTGTTGCGATTCTCGCGTCCGATGAACTCGCGCAGCGCGTCGTCGTCGTTGTGGCTGCGGTTGAAGTAGTCATGCAGCTCGTGCCGTCCGACATGATTCAACGTCTCCTCGGACGTCCCATCCTCGTTCATCTCCCACGGAAAGAAGTGATTGATGGAGAGCCCCTCGAGGTTCGTCCCCGCGAGCAGGTCCGTGCGCGCGGCGCGCGGCTCCGGGAACACCTCCGTGCGCTGCGCGAGCTTCGCCGCGTTCTCACTTTCGTCCGCGTAGTCGAACGTGCCGTAGACGTCCGTGCCGTTCAGCGAATCCGTGTCCGCCTGCTGGTCGCGCTGCAGGTGATCCCAGCGCGTGAAGATCACGCGGCCGAAGCTGTCCACCGACGGCGAGAAGACGCCGGAAGGGGAGTGATTGAGCATGCGCAGCTCGGCGGTGATTTCGTTGAGGCTCCAGAGTCCCGTGACCGTCGGCGCTTCCTCGTACTCGTCGAGCTGCGGGTAGAGATGGCGCGCGCCGTTGCGCGGACGGTCGGACGTGAAAAGGATGCGGTCGTCGCTCGCATAGATCGGCGAGACGTTGTTGTAGTCCGCCGGCTGATTGGCGATCCTGTGGATGACCGGCGTCTGGTCCTTGCCCAGTCCGGTGACCTCGTAGATCTGCCAGTAATCGTCGCGATAGCGATACTGCTCGAGCGGCGCGCCGATGACCATCGAGAAGAGCGCCTTCGTCCCGCTCCAGTGCACGGACGGCTCGCGCACCGCGATCGCATTCGCCCCCTGACGCCCGTCGTTGCCGAATCCGGCCGCGCGGGTGAGGTTCTTCAGCGACCCGTCCGGATAGCGGATCCAGAGATCGCCGCCCCGCGCCGCGGAGTCGATCGTCCCGCGATGATTGCCGAACGTGGAGGCGATGGTGGTGAAGTCCTCCTCCACCGGCACCTGCGTCACGAAAAGGATCGGATTCGTAGCCACCGCAAACAGCACTGCCAACAACGTTTTCATGTGTGCGTGAATGATCGGCCGCCGCGCCCACGCCGGCCGTGACGCCGCGCACGTTCAATTCTGGAGAAAAGATGGGGAAGTTCGCGTGAAAACAGTCCCTCTCCCCGCGCACGGGGAGAGGGTTAGGGTGAGGGGCTCCCTTTTGCCGAGCGCCACAACCCCTCACCCTAGCCCCAATGGCCTTAATTCTACTTTGTCACTTTTCCATTAGGTCATCGGGAAAGTGTTGTCCTCGCCGTTTGAAGCGTCTGCGGAGGAGGTCGATCAGG
>DASVSV010000301.1:0-4181 GCA_036387915.1 Thermoanaerobaculia bacterium | reverse complement strand
ACGACGTTGCCCGCGCGCGCCACGGGCTCGAGACCGAGACGCGCGGAGGTGAGGATCCAGCCGACGCCGGCCCGCGCCAGCGCCTGCGTGCTCGGCTTCTCCTGCAGCGCGCGGTACATGCGCGCGTATGCGTCGTCCGTGAGCGGCGACGCCGTGAAGGCGTCGAAGCGGCGGTCGTAGAGATTGAGGTAGCCGGCGATCCACGCGGTGCGCTGCCGCGCGTCGATTTCTCCGGCGCGGAGGATCTTCGTTTCCTGCCCCACCGCGCGGGGATAGGGCACGGCGTCGGCGCGGAACGGCGCGGACTGCAGCAGCGGCCACGCGCGCGGCGCGAGGTCGAGCAGCACGACCAGCACGACGATCAGATCGGCCCAGCGGCGATCGGGCCGCACGCGCTCCCATCCCGCGACCGCCAGTGCGGCGAGGGCGATCGCCGCGAGCGGCACGAGCCGGGCCGGATAGCGGAAGAAGGTGACCGGCAGTTGCGTGAGCAGTTGCGGTCCCAGCGAGATCAGGAACGCACTGACGAGCAAGACCAGCCACGGCGCGGTGCGGCGGCGGATGCCGAGCAGCGCCAGTACGCAGACGGCGATGCCGACGTAGACGATGGGGATGAAGTGCTGCGTCAGGTTCGGGTCGATGGCGGAGGCGCCGAGCTTCGGCGGCACGGCGATGCGCAGCCAGTCGCCGAGGGACATTGAGTGCATGAGGATCAGCGACGGGTCGAGTCCGGCGGCGCGGTCGCTGCGGCGCACGAACTCGAGAAAGGGGAAGAGTTGAATGGCGCTGACGCCGAATGCGATCGCACCGGCACCGAGCACCACGCGCATGCGGCGCGACACGATGATGAACATCAGCGCCGCGATCCCGGCAAAGAACGGCTCCCCTCCCAGGAACGCCATCGCCAGCACCACGCCACCGCGCCGCCACGCCCCTTCCGCCGCGCACCAGAGCGCGAGCGGGATCCATGCGAGCGTGGCCAGGTTGTTCGAGACGTCGAGCAGCGAGAGCACCGGTCCGCTGAACATGAGCGCCGCCGCGCCGACGAGCGCCGCGCCCTCGGAGGCCGTACGCCGAAAGAGCAGATAGGCGCCGCAGCCGAGGAGCGCCAGGTGCGCGTAGAGAAAAAGCACGTATGCCGTCGCGAACGGCAGGATCACGAACAGCCACGCCGGCGGATAGAAGACGGCCGTCTGCGGATTGGCGAGCCACGGCTCGCCGCTGGCGTTGTACGGATTCCAGAGCGGCAGCCGTCCCGCCTGCAGCTCCTGCGCGGTGAACCAGCGCAGCGGCTGAAAGTAGTCGGAGTGATCGCGCAGCGTGAACACTTCCCCTTGCAGCAGCGCGGGCAGCAGCAGGATCAGCGCGAGGATCGCGATCAGAGCGAGCGGCGAGCGATGAGCGATGAGCGGACGCGCTCTTGGACGTTCATCGTTCATCGCTCGCCGCAAAGTCTCGCACGATAGTCCGCATCAGGCGCACGCCTTCGGCGAAGAAGCGCGCGCGGATCCGCTCGTCGCGCCCGTGCACGCCGTCGGCGTCGTAGTAGTTCACCTTGAACGGCATCACGCCGTACGCGGGGATGCCGCGGGCGCGGAAGAAGCGGCTGTCCGTCGTCCCGGCGGTGACCATCGGGCCAGCCGTCGAGCCGGGCGACGCGGCGCGCATGGCACGGGCCACGACGTCGTAGAGCTCACCGCTGGCGGGACTCTCCGGCGCCGGGTCGGTGCCGAGGAGCACTTCGACCGTCCCGTTTTTGCCGACGGCCTGCTCGACGCGCGCGAGCATCTCCTTCGGCGACGTCGACGGGAGCATGCGGATGTCCAGGCCGGCCACGGCGCGCGTGGGAATGACGTTCACCGAATTGCCGGCCTCGAGGTGAGTGACGGCGATCGTGTCGCGCAGCAGGGCGCGGTAGCCCTTCGGCAGCTCGCGCT
Source organism: Thermoanaerobaculia bacterium (assembly GCA_036387915.1). Lineage (GTDB taxonomy): Bacteria > Acidobacteriota > Thermoanaerobaculia > Gp7-AA8 > Gp7-AA8 > QHVT01. Next base: position 2,244 of record DASVSV010000301.1, on the reverse strand, counting down.
CCACGAAAGCCACGTCGAGCGGCTCCTGCACGCGGCGCAGTTTCGCGGCGCGTCCGTCGGTGCGCACCGCGGCGGCGGCGGCGAGGATGCGCGCGATGCTCGGGTCGAGGCGGTACGGCGTCTCCAGCGCGTCGATCGCGGCCAGCGCGCGGACGAGCTTCGCCGTCGCGCCTCCGTCGTCCGGCGGCGCGGAGCCGTGACCGCCGTCCCCCTCGCTCGTCACGCGCAGCCAGAGCGGCACCTTCTGCTGCACCTCGATGCCCCAGAAGACCACCTTGTCGAGCGCGGTCTCGTTCGAGCCCCCTTCGTTCATCACGAAGCCGACTTTCGCGAAGAGCTGGGGATGGCGGTCGAGGAGCTGCTTCGCGCCACGCAGTCCGCCGAGTTCCTCGTCCGGCACGGCCAGAAAAACGACATCGCGCTCGAGCTTCGCCCCGCGGCGTTTCAGGTCGATGACGGACATCAGATGAGCGATGGTCAGCGACTTGATGTCGAGCGCACCGCGCCCCCACAAGTAGCCGCCCTCGCGCACGCCACCAAACGGAGGATTGCGCCACGCGCCCGCCTCGGCCGGCACGACGTCGATGTGCGAGAGCAGCAGCAGCGCCTTCGCATCCGTCCCCGACTCCAGCCGCGCGTACACGCCCTGCCGCTTCGGATCGTCGCCCACCAGCCGCGCCGCGATGCCCTCTTTTACCAGCAGGTCGCGCAGATACGTCGCGCCCGCACTTTCGTTGCCGGGCGGATTGGTGGTGTCGATCTTCAGATACGCAACCAGCGTATCCTCCGCCTCCCGGTCAACCGGATCTTCGGGTACGGCCGTCGCCTCGCGGCAGCCTGCAATCGCGAGCGCTAACGCACCAGCAACCAGCAACCAGCAACGGGCAACGCCTCTCCCGGTCACGCGTTTCCGACGGCCGGTGCCGGGATCGTCAACTGCACCGCCGGCGTTTCCTCCGCGACCGAGCGATACGCCTCGAAGCAGTGGCGGCAGCGGGCCTCGTACGACGAGTCGCCGACTTCCACCTGCGCGTTGCCGCCCGAGACGCGCTGCGAGTAATGCGCGGCGCCGCGGCAGCGCACGCAGACCGCGTGCATCTTCGACACTTCCTCCGCCACGGCCAGCAGGGCCGGCATCGGCCCGAAGGGGCGGCGCGCAAAGTCCTGGTCCAGTCCCGCGGCGATGACGCGGATGCCCGCGTCCGCGAGCTGCATGCAGACGTCGACCACGCCCGCGTCGAAGAACTGGATCTCGTCGATGCCGACCACCTGGATACCGATTTCCACGCGCGCCAGCAGCTCGGCACTGGTGGCGACGGCGATGGCCTTGAGCCGGCGCTCGTCGCGCGAGACCACTTCGTCAGTCGAGAAACGGTCGTCGAGGAGCGGTTTGAAAACCTGCACTCGCTGGCGCGCGATGACGGCGCGCCGCAGGCGGCGAATCAGCTCTTCCGACTTCCCGGAGAACATGCCTCCGGCAATGATTTCGATCCAGCCGCCGCGATGATGGTCCAAGGAATAGCCTCCGGGATATTGGTGGCCTAAGGATAAACGACGCGCGCCAGCCGCGCGATGCCTTCACGAATGCGATCGTCGCTTTCCTTGGCGAAGGTCAGGCGCATCGTGTTCCCGCCGCTGCCGTCGACGAAGAACGGCGCGCCGGGGATGTAGGCCACTCCGTTCGCGACCGCTGTCGGAACGAGCGCGGCGGTGTCGATCGGATCGTTCAGCGTGACGAAGGTGAAGAGGCCTCCGTCCGCGGAAGTCCACGACGCCCGTCCGCTGAAATGGCGCTCCAGTTCTTCGATCATCACGCCGCGCTTCCCTCGGTAGAACGCGCGCACGCGCTCGACCTGCGGCCCGAGCTCGCCGCCGGCGACCAGTTCGTCGACGACGGACTGGTCGAGCATGCCCGAGCAGAGATCGGCGGCCTGCTTGGCGATCTCCAGCCGTTCCAGCAGCGCCGGCGGCGCGACGATCCAGCCGCAGCGCAGTCCCGGCGCGAGCACTTTCGAGAACGAGCCGAGATAGATCACGCGGCCGTTCGTGTCGCGCGATTTCATGGCCGTCGTGTCGGCGCCGTCGACGTACACCAGCTCCCCGTACGGATCGTCTTCGATGACCAGGAAATCGAATTCGTTCGCGAGCTCCAGCACCGCGTCGCGGCGCGCCTGCGTCATCAGGCGCCCCGAGGGATTCTGAAAGTTGGGGATGGTGTAGAGCAGCTTGACGCGCGTGCGCGAC
>DASVSV010000300.1:0-4213 GCA_036387915.1 Thermoanaerobaculia bacterium | reverse complement strand
CGCACTCCGTAGTGACGCCGCCAGTTGCCACGCCCTACGTTTCGTCCGTTACGATGACGGACGTGATTCGCTTGTTGCATGAGCACGACCTCGCCGCGTACGCCGCATTGCGGCGGGAGTCGCTGCTCGAGTCTCCGCTCGCGTTCGGGGCGTCGCCGGAGACCGATGTGGCGGCGGCGCAGATCGGCGGCAATACGACGATCTTCGGCGCGTTCGTCGGGGACGGGCTGGCGGGCGCGGCGGGGCTGATGCGCGGGCGTCACGCAAAGTCGGCGCACCTCGTCAGCTTGTGGGGGATGTACGTCTCCCCTCCTCACCGCGGAACCGGCCTCGGCCGCGCGCTGCTCGACGCGTGTATTGCGCACGCGCGCACCGTAAAGGGTGTGGAAGCGATCCAGCTCGCCGTCACGGATACGGCCGCGTCCGCGCGACGGCTTTACGAGCGGGCGGGGTTCGTCACGTGGGGCGTCCAGCCGGATGCGTTGCGGCACGGCGGAAGGTCCGTGAGCGAACATCACATGCTCCTCCGGCTGAACCCGGAATCTTCTGAAAACACATCCGTTTAGGACAGCCGTGACGAACCGACAGACGCGCGAGATCCGTATCGGCAACGTGAAGATCGGCGGCAACAACCCGATTGCCGTGCAGTCGATGACGGCGACGCGCACGCAGGACATCGCCGCGACCATCCGTCAGGTGGAGCTGCTCGAAGCGGCCGGCGCCGACGTGATCCGCATCGCCGTCGACAACCCGAAGGACGTGACCGCGCTGGCCGAGATCCGCGCCGCGCGTCCTAACGCGAACCTCTCCATCGACCTGCAGGAAAACTACCGGCTGGCCGAGAAGGTCGCCCCGTTCGTCCAGAAGCTGCGCTACAACCCCGGCCACCTCTACCACATCGAGCGCGACAAGAAGGTGCAGGAGAAAGTGGCCTACCTCGTCGACGTCGCGCGCTCGCACAACTGCGCGATGCGCATCGGCGTGAACGCCGGTTCCGTCGATCCCGACAAGCTCGCTAAATACGCGAAGGACGACTCGATCACGCCGATGCTGGAGTCCGCGCTCGAGCACTGCACGATGCTCGACGACCTCGGCTTCGACCAGTACTGCGTCTCGCTGAAAGACTCCGACCCGAACAAGGTCATCGACGGCAACATGCGCTTCGCCGAGGCGCGGCCGGACGTGCCGCTGCATCTGGGGGTGACCGAGGCCGGGATGCCGCCGGACGGGATCATCAAGACGCGCATCGCCTTCGAGCAGCTCATCACGCGCGGCATCGGCGACACCATCCGCGTCTCGCTTACTCTCCCCTTCGACAACAAGGGCGACGAGGTGACGGTGGGGCGGCAGATCCTCGACGACATCGCCGCGGGACGCTTCCGCTCCGTGCCCCGCTTCGAGCACAAGGGACTGAACATCATCAGTTGCCCGTCGTGCTCGCGCGTCGAGAACGAGGCCTTCATCGAGCTGGCTCAGAACGTGCGCGAGATGAGCCTCTATGCGAAGGAGTACGACATCACCATCGCCGTCATGGGCTGCCGCGTCAACGGCCCCGGCGAGACCGATGACGCGGACCTCGGCATGTGGTGCGCGCCGAGCTACGTGAACCTCAAGCGCGGCGAGGAATCCCTCGGACATTACACCTACGACGAGATCCTCGGCCGTCTGCGCACGGAGCTGGACCGGCTGATCGAAGAGAAGCAACTGGCAGGAGCGACCCGTTGAAGCGCGTTTACTACCTCATCCTCGCGGCCGTCATCGTGATCTTCGACATCTGGACCAAGCAGCTCGTGCTGGCGAACATCCGCCTGCATGACGCCATCCCGGTCATCCCCGACTTTTTCCAGCTCGTGCACGTGCGCAACACCGGCGCCGCCTTCGGCCTCGGCGCGAACGCGTCGACGAAGCTCGTGCCGATCCTGCTCAACACCGGCGCCATCGCCGTGTTCTGCGTGGTGGCGGTTTACGCCATGCGCACCGCGGTCACCGATCGCCTGCTGCAGACCGGCCTGCACCTCATCCTCGGCGGCGCGATCGGCAACCTGCTGGACCGCTTCCGCTTCGGCTACGTCGTCGACTTTCTCGACGTCTACATCGGCTCACACCACTGGCCGGCCTTCAACGTCGCCGACTCCGCGATCTGCATCGGCATCGCCCTGCTCTTCCTCGACATGAGAAAGAAGCCCGAGCCCGAGGCCGCCGCCGAGACGGCATAGAGGTTGTCATCCCGAGCAGCATCCACAGCGCGATCGGCAGCACCGAGGCAATGTTGCCCGGGCCGAAGACCAGCTCGCCGAGGTTGAAGCTGGCCCATTCGGATTCGAACGAGCCCTTTGCGTGAATCACGTGCGGGATCAGCTCGTCGACGGCCTGACGGTTGACGGAGACGTGGCCCGCGCGAAACTCCGGCAGGTAGTAGGTCTGCAGGGGCTGACGGTTGCCGCCGTCCGGCATCGGATTGACCGACGTGGCGATGAACTGGATGGCGACGGAGACCACCAGCAGCGCGGTGGCGATGCCGGTCAGCACGCGTCCGCGCAGATACGCGACCGGGATCGCCAGCAGCGGGATGACCTGCAGGATGTGACGCGGGCCGAACGACGCGCCCCCTTCCCAGCCGCTGAAGCTCGTCATCAGCACGACGAAGATCGCGGCGATCGCGCCGATCATCGCCAGCTCGCGCCGCATCACGCGACGGCGAATCATCATCACCGCGCCGACGAGCGCCATCACCAGCACCGGCGAGACGAAGAAGAGCCCGCGATACTCCGACATCAGCAGCCCCCACAGCGCGTCAGTGGTCGGATGCGCACGGAAGAGACCGAGAAAGAGATCGCGCTGCGCGAACGTGTTCGCCGGCTGCAGCGACGTGCGCCACGGGGCCCCAAACGCAATCGTGTGATACGCGGCGAGCAAAAACCCGAACGGAATCCCACCCGCGATGAATTTGAAAACGTAGGGCGTGGCTTCAGCCCGCCCGCCCCCGGGAGGGGCGGGCTGAAGCCACGCCCTACGTTTGGCAAACGCACCGCTTGCGAGCACGCCCGCGGCGAGGATGCACGGGTAGTAGCAGATGCCGGCGATGCCCGCGCAAACACCCGCAAGCACCGGTCGCTCGTCCAGCCACACGAACGCCAGCAGCAGAAACAGCGCGGCCGGGACGACGGAGAAGAACATCGTCGCGTACGGGAAAACGATCGTGCCGAAGGCCACCGTCAGCGCGAGCAGCAGCGCCGCGCGCGGCGGCGCGTTCATGCGCATGCGTGCATAGCGATAGAGCACGGCCGGCATCAGCGCTCCGGGGATCGCGCAGAAGAGCAGCGTCAGGATGTAGACGTTGAGCGTCATCACGCGCCAGTCGTCGATCGAGTAGCCGAGGGCACGCTCGATGGCGGAAAGGGCGGCGTATGGGATCGCGGCGAGGAACGGCAGGCCGGGCGGCTTGTTACTGTACGCGTGCCACTCGCCCGAAATCGCGCTCCAGCCGATGTCGCCCGTGTTCACGCGATAGCCGTCGATGTGCAGCGTCTGCCGCTCGGCCAGCGCGCGCGTCAGGTCAAAGTGCGCGTTCTGATTCCAGCCGCCGCCGTTGAAGAACCAGGCGTAGGTGACGAAGGCGAGGACGAACAGTCCGACCGGGATCGAGGGCGCAGGTCGCAGGGCGCGGGGCGCAGGAGAGTTGGCGCTTTGCGCTCCTGCGCCCTGCCCCCTGCTCCCTGCGCCCTCACTCACACCGCGATTTCCTTCACGCCGCCGCTCGTGTCGAGCCGCGGCTCGGTCATCGCCTGTACCTCTTCCGGCGTCACGCCCGGCGCGACTTCGACGAGCTTCAAGCCCGCGGGTGTCACGTCGAGCACGCAGTAGTCGGTGATGATGCGGTTCACGCAGGCCACGCCGGTCAGCGGCAGGTTGCAGTCGTTGAGGATCTTCTTCTCGCCCTTCTTCGTGACGTGCTCCATGGTCACGATGAGGCGCTTGGCGCCGGCGACGAGGTCCATCGCGCCGCCCATCCCCTTCACCATCGCGCCCGGCACCATCCAGTTGGCGATGTCGCCGCGGGCCGAGACCTGCATCGCGCCGAGGATCGAGAGGTCGACTTTGCCGCCGCGGATCATGGAGAAGGAGTCGGCGCTCGAAAAGTAGGACGCGCCGGGGAGCACGGTCACGGTCTGCTTGCCGGCGTTGATCAGATCGGCGTCGACCTCGTCCTCCG
>DASVSV010000299.1:0-17981 GCA_036387915.1 Thermoanaerobaculia bacterium | reverse complement strand
TTCATTCTGGCAGCTCGTTCGCTGCCGCACGCCGGAAACGAAAAGGGCGGCCGTGAGGCCGCCCTTGGGATTTCATTTGCTGTCGCGTGTCACTTGCGAACCATGCGCTCCGGTTTGGCGGGGCTGGCGGGCTCGCCGCCTTCGATCACCGTCAGCTCCGGGCCGCCGATGCCGAGGATGCGGCGGACCTTGCCTTCGATCTCGTTGGAGAGGTCGGCGTTTTCCTTGATGAACATCTTGGCGTTCTCGCGGCCCTGGCCGAGGCGGACGTCGCCATAGGAGAACCAGGAGCCCGACTTCTCGATGATCTTGTTCTCGATGCCGATGTCGAGCAGCTCGCCGGTCTTGGAGATGCCCTCGCCGTAGCCGACGTCGAACTCGGCCTGGCGGAACGGTGCGGCCACCTTGTTCTTGACGACCTTCACCTTCACGCGCGAGCCGACCACTTCCTCACCTTCCTTGATCTGGTTGGTGCGGCGGATGTCGAGACGGACCGACGAGTAGAACTTCAGCGCCCGGCCGCCCGTGGTGGTCTCGGGATTGCCGAACATGACGCCGATCTTCTCGCGGATCTGGTTGATGAAAATCATGGACGTTTTTGACTTCGCCATGATGGCTGTTAATTTGCGCATTGCCTGCGACATTAATCGCGCCTGTAAACCTACATGAGAATCGCCCATCTCGCCTTCGAGCTCGGCTCGCGGCACGAGGGCGGCCACGGAGTCGACGACGATCACGTCGATGGCCCCGGAGCGCACCAGCACCTCGGCGATCTCCAGCGCCTGCTCGCCCGAGTCGGGCTGCGAGACCAGAAGGTTGTCGATGTCGACGCCCAGCTTCTTGGCGTACTCCGCGTCGAGGGCATGCTCGGCGTCGATGAACGCCGCCAGGCCGCCGGCCTTCTGCGCCTCGGCGATGATGTGCAGCGAGAGCGTCGTCTTACCCGAGGATTCCGGGCCGAAGATCTCGATGATGCGGCCGCGGGGAACGCCGCCGACGCCGAGGGCCGCGTCGACGCCGATGGAACCGGTCGAGATCGCGGCGATGGGAACGAACTCTTTCGCCCCCAGACGCATGATCGACCCTTTGCCGAACTGCCGCTCGATCTGCGAGAGGGCGGTTTCGGCGGCCTTCAGTTTGTCATTCGGTACGATGTGTGCCATTTGCCTGCTCCTTCATTCTTTTCCCGGAGGTGCATCGCCGAGGAGAGGCGCGGGAAAACGGTCGCTGTGTGGAAGAAACCGGACATCTCAGTGGTGCAGCGAGTGTACGACGTGACTATTTAGTGCGCAACAAATCGCTCGAATTCGCGGTATTTTGGTCGCAGGTTCTACAACGTGAAGAATGCTCTGCAACTTTCCGCCTTTCTGATGCTCATCCTGACCGCATGCGCGGCTTCGCGCCCGAAGGAGCCGTGGCTCATCCAGGTCCGCACCGCCGGAGGCTTCGCCGGCCGCGGCATGGGGATGTACTCGATCGACTCCGAGGGGAAAGTGCGGATCGTGCGGGCGAACGGCGAGGCCTGCGCCTACGACGCCACGAAAGACGAGCTCCGCCGCATCACGGAGCTCCTCGCCGACGCGCAGCCGCGCGAGTGGAAGCCGGCCTACATCCCGGAGAACAGTTGCTGCGACCGCTTCGAGTACCTGATGATCATCGACGAGGCCAGCGTGGTCACGCAGACAAGCTGGATCGACGACCCGCTGCCGATGCCGCCCGACCTGCAGGCGCTGACGGACGCGATCGTGGGCGGCGAGAAGAGCCTCCGCGTCACGAGCGCCGAGCGCTGTAAATAGAACGTCGCTCCTCGCGATGTCGGCGAGCGCCCGGTCAGGCCGCGAGATCGCCCAGGGCCTCGCGGATCTTGCGCAGGTCGTCCACGAACCGCTCCCGCTCCACTCTGCGCTGCTCGTCCGAGGGCGCTCGCAGGATCGACGACGGGTGCACGGTGGCGGTGACGAGCTCCGCCAGGTCCGAGGGGACGAAGATCCCGCGCTGCAACGTCACCTTGAACTTCGGTCCGATGACCGCCTGCGCGGCCGTCGAGCCGAGGCAGATGATCGCGTGCGGCTTGACCACGTTGATCTCCGACTGCAGCCAGGGGCGGCAGGCCGTGATCTCCGCGGCGTTGGGCTTCTTGTGGATGCGGCGTTTGCCGCGCGGCTCCCACTTGAAGTGCTTGACCACGTTCGTCACGTAGACCTTGCGGCGGTCGATGCCTACTTCGTCCAGCGCGTGGTCGAGCAGCGCGCCGGCGGGACCGACGAACGGCCGGCCGGAGAGGTCCTCCTTGTCGCCCGGTTGCTCGCCGATGAACATGATCAGCGACTTTTGCGTTCCTTCGCCGAACACCGTCTGCGTCCCGAGTTTCCAGAGGTCGCAGGCTTTGCACTCCGCCGCCACGTCGCGCAGTTTGTTGAGCGTCGGACGGGGCGGAATCAGAGGCGCGGCGGTGTGGATGGGCATGGCCGCGGAAGATGCGAGAATCTTTCCATGACTGACCCGATGGCGCTCGTCACCGACTCCGCCCTCGGCGTCGCCGCGCTGATCTTCGCCGCGAAGCTCTGGCGCGTGCGGCGGATGTGGGCGCTGGCGTTCGTCTTCACCGCCCTGGCCGCGTTCTGCGGCGGCGTCTACCACGGCCTCGGCGACAACACGCCGTTCCTCTGGAAAGCGACGGTGATGTCGGTCGGCATCGCCAGCTTCTTCCTGCTCGCGGGCACACACCGCCGGCTGGCGACCGTCGCCGCGCTGAAGCTGGTCGTCTATCTCACGTGGATGACCACGCACGACGGCTTCATCTACGTGATCGCCGACTACGGCCTGACGCTGCTCATCGCGGGGCTCGTGCATCCGGCGAAGAAGTGGGTCTGGGGCAGCATCGGCGTCTCCGTCCTCGGCGCGCTCGTGCAGCAAGCGAAGCTGACCATTCATCCGAAATGGTTCGACTACAACGACCTCTATCATGTGATCCAGATCCTCGCGCTCTGGCTGCTGTACCGCGCGGCTGCGTCGAGTAATGAAGTGCGACGGCCGTAGCCGTAGGCGCCGCTTTCGTGTTCGCCACCATGTGCAGCGAGCGCGGCGCGAGCACGCCCACCCCGCCCGGGGGGCGGGCTGAAGCCGCGCCCTACGTTCGGCACCATCGTCGAGCATTCGAAACGCAGCGGTTTCCGAGAGAGCAGCGCATGAATGCCACGCCGATCGTCCGCCGCCGAAGCCGTCGCCAACGTTGTGAATCCCGCGCCGCATGTGTCACCGCGAATCCGTTGCCAGACGTAGGGCGTGGCTTCAGCCCGCCCCCCCCGGCGGGGTGGCGGAGCGACGGTGAGAACGCAGGCGGCATCTACATTCCGGTCCCTCGTGGTTCCGCCTCAACGCATCAGCAATCAGCAACCAATCACGAAGTCAGCGACAACCCCACGCTCGACCCGACCCACGTGAACTGCTTGTTGAAATCGACACCGAGCATCTTGCCGCGCGAGAGGCGGACGAGGTTCTGCGCGAGGATCGGTTTCGGCTCGTCGTCCGGGCGGAGGAACATCATCCGGATCTCCATCTTCACGCCGCCGCCGTCGGCGGCTTCGAGCGCGGGCTCGTAGTCGATTTTTTCCTGCAGGCACCAGGCGTGGCGCTCGCCCGCGGGGATCGCCTCGACGTCGGCGCGCGTGGGATCGACGTTCACGCCGCCGCCGGCGAACGAGAAGAGCGGCTTGAGCACGTAGCGCGAGAGGTCTTCCGGCACGCGCTGCAGGTCGGAGAGGAACGTCGCCCGCGGCACCGACTCGTGCTCGAGGAACGGCAGCGAGTACTTGGACCAGACCCAGTACCAGTTCGGGTGCGGCGCCCACTCCACGTCCAGTTCCTCGCGATAGTCGAACGGCAGCTCGATCCCTTTCGCGATCAACTCGTCGAACACGACCCTGTTGTAGATCCGCCGCACCGGCGTCCCGTCCGCGCGGAACAGCGCCCGCCCGCGTTTCACCAGCGAAGTCGGATCGACGGCATCGACGCCGAACAGCATCTTCGTCGCCGCGAAGTCGGGGAACGTTTTCTGCCGCGGCGGATCGATGTCCATCAGGATCACCTCGGCCGGATCGTGTATGCCGACGATGGTCCGCCGCGCCAGGTCGAGGAACGACTTGCGGTCGTAGCCCGAGTACCAGCACGACCACGCCAGGTCGAGGCCGTCCGTCTTCGCCAGCGTGTCCTTCCAGACGTCCCGCTGGATGACCTGCAGCGAGGTGAGGGACGGAAAGCCCTGCAGCTCGATCAGCTTCGGCACCAGCGTGCCGTCCGCCGCGCGCACCACCGCGAAGTCGACCTGCGCCAGATTCGGCAGCCCGTCCATTCCGGGCGTGTTCCAGCGCGCCGGAATGGCGGCCTTCATCTTCTCGATGAGCGAGGGATTGGAGAGCTGTTCGACGATCGCATTCGCGCTCTCCACCGCGCGCTGCTTGAAGTCGTCGGAGAGGAAGAGCGGCGTCTCGGCCAGGCGGAACTCGAAGTCGCATCCGAGGCGGCGGGAGAGCTCGCTTTTGTACCAGGCGTAGAGCTCGTTGGTGAATTGCGCGTTGAAGAGTCGGCGAAACTGCGAATCCATGGGGCGCTACGATATTCTTCGCGCCCATGGCGACCAAGCCCATCCTCAATAAAACATGGCAGGCGGCGGGCCTGCTCTTCTTCTCCGGAGCCTCTGCCCTCATCTATCAGACCGTCTGGATGCGCGATTTCCGGCTCATCTTCGGCGCGTCGACCGTCGCCACCGGCGCCGTGCTGGCGATCTTCATGGGCGGCCTCGGACTCGGCAGCGCGATCCTCGGACGCCGCGCCGACCGCCATCCGCACCCGCTCGCGTTCTACGGCCTGCTGGAGATGATCATCGCCGCGTCGGCCGCGATCACGCCGCTGCTGCTGATGGGCATCCGCGCCGGCTACTTTGCCATCGGCGGCTCCGCTTCACTCGGCACCGTCGGGGCGACGCTGGTCCGCCTGCTGCTCTCCGCGCTCGTGCTGGCGGTGCCCACCATCCTGATGGGCGGCACGCTCCCGGCGATGGCGCGCGCCGTTGAATCGAACGACGACCAGGGGCGGCGACGTCTCGCGCTGCTCTACGGCATCAACACCCTCGGCGCGGTCTTCGGCGCGCTGATCTCCACGTTCGTAATGCTGGAGCGCTTCGGCAACCGCACCACGCTCCTCATTGCGGCGGCGGTGAACCTCGGCATCGGCGCGCTCGCGTACGTGCGCGGCAAGCGCAACGTGCGCCAGGAGCAGGCCGCGACCGAAGAGCCGTTCAAGGCCTCGGCAATGCCCGCGCGGCTCGTGCTCGTGGCCGCGGCGCTGGTCGGCTTCGCGTTCCTGTTGATGGAGCTGGTCTGGTACCGCATGCTCTCGCCGCTCCTCGGCGGCACGACTTTCATGTTCGGACTGGTGCTGGCCATCGCCCTGGCCGGAATCGGCATCGGCGGCGCGATCTACTCGTTCGGCAACCGCGCGCTGACCGCCACCGCGACCGGCTTCGCCATCACCTGCACGCTCGAAGCGCTGTTCATGATCATCCCGTACGCGCTCGGCGACCGCATCGCCATCTTCGCGAACGCGCTGCGCGCGCTGCGCGTCTTCGGGTTCGGCGGCCACATCGCGTCCTGGTCGATCGTCACGATCGCGGTGGTGCTGCCGGCCTCCATCGTGGCCGGGTACCAGTTCCCGCTGCTCATTTCATTGCTCGGCCGCGGACGCGAGAGCGTCGGCCGCGAGGTGGGCATGGCCTACGCGTGGAACACCGGCGGCTCCATCGCCGCGTCGCTCCTCGGCAGCTTCGTGCTCATCCCGATGCTCGGCGCGCGCGGAAGCTGGAAGCTGGCCGTCGCGGTACTGGTGGCCCTCGGCGCGGTCACGCTCATCTTCGCCATGCGCGAGCGGACGAAAGGCTTCGCCGGACTGGCAGCGGCTTCCGCCGTGATCTCCATCCTCTTGATGTTCAGCCTCGGCCCGACCGGCGTCTGGCGCCACTCCGGCATCGGCGCCGGCCGCGCGCCGTCGCACACGGCGCAGAACCCGCTGCAGGAGTGGATCAACGTCATCCGCGACGCCACGCTCTACGACAAGGACGGCCGCGAGAGCAGCATCGCCCTGATCACCGACAACGACCTCGGGCTGATCGTCAACGGCAAGAGCGACGGCTCCGCGCGCGACGACGCCGGCACGCAGGTGATGTCCGGCATGCTGCCGATGCTCATCCATCCGAATCCGAAAAAGGCCCTCGTGATCGGACTCGGCACCGGCACGACCTCCGGCTGGATCGCCGACACGCCCGGCATCGAGCGCGTCGACGCCGTCGAGCTCGAGCCGGTGGTCATCGACATCGCCACGTACTACAACCCGGTCAACCGCAACGCGATGTCGAATCCGAAGCACGTCAACGCGATCGGCGACGCGCGCGAAGTGCTGCTGACCACGAAGGAAAAGTACGACCTCATCTTCTCCGAGCCGTCGAACCCGTACCGCGCCGGCATCGCCTCGCTCTACACGCACGACTTCTACTCCGCGTGCGTCAACAAATTGAATCCCAACGGTCTCTTCGTGCAGTGGATGCAGATGTACTCCATCGACACGAAGACGATGAAGACCATCTACGCGACGATCAGCTCCGTCTTCACGAACGTGACGACATGGACCACCACCGACGGCGACATCGTGCTCGTCGCATCGCGAGATCCGATCGTCTTCGACGCGGACCGCGTGCGTCAGCGTCTGGCGCAGGAGCCGTATCGCAGCGCCGCGCACGTCGCCTGGCGCGTGGAGAGCGTCGAGGGAATCCTCGCGCACTTCATCGGCTCGGAGCAGCTCGCGAAAAGCTCCGCGGAAGGGGTCACGGAGCTGAACACCGACGACCGCCAGATCATCGAGTTCAGCTTCGCCCGCACCCTCGGGCGCGACATCGACCTGATGAACGAGCTCGCCGCCACCGCAGGCCGCCTCGGCGCGGGGAGGCCGAGCGCCGTCAAGGGCAACGTCGACTGGGTGAAGGTCGCGGAGAACCGCGACTCGATGTTCTGGCTGCGCTCCCAGACGGCGAAGAACGAGTTCGCGCGCAAGTACGCGAGCAACGACTACGCGGGCGCGCTGGCGTCGTGGCGCGCCGCGCCGTGGCAGCCGGTGAACTCGTACGACAACGCCTCCCTCGGGCACGTGCTCGCCAACGCCGGTGACGACGCGGCGCTGACGTACATCGACCCGCTGCGCCCGTGGCAGCCGGCCGAGGCGGATGTGCTGACGGGATTGCTGCTGTATCGCAAGGGCAGCATCGGCGGCGCGGCGGCGCTCTTCAACAAGGCCCTGCTGCGCTATCGCGAAGACCCGTGGCCGCTGACGCGCATCATGGACGTCGGCATCACCACGATCTCCGAAGCCGCTCGCGATCCGCAGGCGGCGGAGAAATCGCTCGAGGCGCTGTCGGAACCGTACGTCGCGTACCTGCTCGAGCAGTCGCGCAAACGCGCGTTTCTCGTGGCGGCCTGGGAGGCGCGCAAGTGCAGCCCGGCCACGCTGGCCGCGCTGCGCGAGTACGAGCCGAACGTGCCCTGGCGCGCGTCGGTGCTGCAGATGCGAGCGGTCTGCTACTCCGCCGCGAACCTCGATCTCGCCGCGCAGGCGCGCGCGGACCTGCTGAAGTTCTCCGAAACCGAGCTGCAGTCGATCGCGCGCTAAGTCGCTCCGACGAAAGGGAGACGACGATAGGCCTCCGGCGGGCCGGTGCGACCGGCGGCGCTTGTTGGCCTAGCCTGAACGCACGCCTGTCTACGAAACACGTCTTTGCGCGACGACATGGCCTCACTAAGCGCCGCCGGTCGTACCGGCCCGCCGGACGCCTCCGGTCGTTCTTTCTTTCCTGGGAGCAATGAAGCGTGGCGCGCGAAGATGGCGCATCCTTCCCGGAAAGGAAGGATGCGCCTCATGTTCAGAACTGCGTCTCTGCTGTTTGTTTCGGGGTTGTGTGCGCTCGTGTATCAGACCGTCTGGATGCGCGAGCTGCGGCTCGTGTTCGGAGCGTCGACTCTGGCCGGCGCGGCGGTGCTGGCGATCTTCATGGGAGGCCTCGGCGCCGGCGCCGCGATCCTCGGACGCAGGAGCGACACGCATCCGCGCCCGCTCCGGTTCTACGGATTGCTGGAGTGCGGGATCGCCACCGCCGCCGCCCTCACGCCTTTCCTGATCGACGCGGTTCGCGCGCTCTACATCGCCTCCGGCGGATCGGTGACGCTCGGTCCCGCGGGCGCGACGCTGCTGCGATTGCTGTTCGCCGCGCTCGTGCTGGCGGTGCCGACGTTCCTCATGGGCGGCACGCTCTCCGCCGCAGCCCGCGCCGTGACGACCGAGGACGACACGTCGCGCCATCGCGTCGCGTGGCTCTACGCCGTGAACACGTGCGGCGCGGTGACGGGCGTACTGCTCGCCGGCTTCGTCCTGCTCGAACGCTTCGGCAACCGGCAGACGCTCTGGCTCGCCGCCGCCCTCAATCTCGTCGTCGGCCTTCTGGGAGTGTGGTGGCGACCGAGCCACCGCTCCGGAGTCCGCGCGCCAAACACCCGCGCATCCGCCCCCCTCCTCAACCGCCGCCCCATCCTCGTGGCGGCAATGATCACCGGCCTGGTCTTCCTGCTGATGGAACTGGTCTGGTACCGCATGCTCTCCCCGATCCTCGGCGGAACCACCTTCATGTTCGCGCTCGTGCTGGCGATGGCGCTCGCCGGCATCGGCATCGGCGGCGCGCTCTACTCGCGCTGGCGCGACGTTTCCGCCGGCGCACTGGCCGCCGTCCTCGCGGCGGAGGCGCTCGCGATCGCGCTGCCGTACGCGCTCGGCGATCGCATCGCGCTGCTCGCGCACTCGCTGCGCGACGGCTCCGATTTCAGCGTGCACGTCGCGGGCTGGGCGCTCGTCACCGCGATCGTGGTACTGCCTGCGTCGATCGTCGCCGGCGTGCAGTTCCCGCTCCTCATCGCGCTCCTCGGACGCGGCGGCGAAGACGTCGGCCGCGACGTCGGTCACGCATACGCGTGGAACACCGCCGGTGCCATCGGCGGCTCCCTCCTCGGCGGCTTCGTGCTCATCCCGCGCCTCGGCGCGACCGGCTGCTGGCGCTTGTGCGTGGCCATGCTGGTCATCCTCGCCGCAAGCTTCGCGCTGCGCGCGCGCCGCACCGCGCAGATCGCGTGCTCGACGCTCATCGGCGGCGCCGCGGTCGTCGCGATCTTCACGTCGGGACCGACCGCGCTCTGGCGACACTCCGGCATCGGCGCCGGACGCGCACCGATCGCCGCGACCACGAACGACGCGCGTGCCTGGGCGCAGTCGGTCCGCCGCACGCTGCTGGCCGAAGCAGAAGGCCGCGAGAGCAGCATCGCCCTCGTCAACAACGACGACCTCGGCCTGGTCGTCAACGGCAAGTCCGACGGCTCCGCGCGCCGCGACGCCGGCACGCAGGTCATGGCCGGCATGATCGCCGCGCTGCTGCACCCCGAGCCGCGCACGTCGATGGTGGTCGGCCTCGGCACCGGCACCACCGCCGGCTGGCTGGCCGCAGTGCCGTCGATGCAGCGCGTCGACGTCGTCGAGCTCGAGCCGGCGGTGCTGGAGATGGCGCGGGCGTACGCCGGCGTCAACCGCGATGCGATGTCGAGCCCGCGCGTGCACGTCACGCTCAACGACGCGCGCGAGACGCTGCTGGTCAGCAAGGCCCGCTACGACGTCATCTTCTCCGAGCCCTCGAACCCGTACCGCGCCGGCGTGGCCAGCCTCTACACGCGCGAGTTCTACGAAGCCGTGCGCGCGCGGCTCGCGGACGGCGGCATCTTCGCGCAGTGGGTGCAGACGTACTCCATCGACGCCGCCACCGCGCACACGATCTACGCGACCATGGCCGCGGTCTTCCCGCACGTGCAGACCTGGACGACCAATCCCGGCGACGTCGTCCTTGTCGCCTCCGCGAAACCGATCGACATGAACGCGGACGCGCTTCGCGCGCGACTGGCACGCGAGCCATTCCGCGGCGCGGCCCACGTCGCGTGGCGCGCCGAAACGCTGGAGGGCGTGCTCTCGCACTTCATCGCGGACGAGCGTGTGGCGAATGCGTTTGCGAAAGACGCGCGCGAGCTGAACACCGACGACCGCTCCGTGATCGAGTTCGGCTTCGCGCGCACGCTCGGCCGCGACTCCTTCGGCACGAACGACATCATCGCCGCCGCCGAGCGGTTGCGTGGCGAACGGCCGCGCATGCAAGGCGCGGTGGACTGGGAGCTCGTCGCCGCGAATCGCGCCGCGCTCTCGTACCTCGCGTCGAACGACGAGCGCAGCATCTTCGCGCGCACGTACGCGGCGGGCGAGTTCGGCACCGCCGCGGCAGCGTGGCGCGATCGGCAATGGACGCCTGCGACCTCGCGTCAGCTCGCGTCACTCGCGCACGTGCTCGCGGTGACGGGCGACGAGCACGCGCTCACCCTCGCCGAAGAACTGCGCGCGTGGCAACCGGCCGAAGCGGACGCCATCGTCGGCCTGCTGCGCATGCGCCAGGGCCGTGTCGACGACGCCGCGCCTGCCATCCTGCGCGCGCTGACCCGCTATCGCGAAGACCCCTGGCCGCTCAGCGGCCTGATGGAATCCGTGGTCAGCATCGCGCCCGAGCTCGTGGACCATCCCACGCACGCCGAGGCGATCCTCGACGCGCTTTCGCGTCCCTACTCCGCGTATCAACTCGAGGAAGTGCGTCGCCTCGCGTACGTCGCCGCGACTTGGCGCAGCGGCCGCTGCAGCCCGCGAAACCTTGGCGCGCTGAACGCGATGGAGCCGCACGCCGTCTGGATGAAACCGATCCTGGAGATGCGCGTCCTCTGCTACGAAAACGCGGCCCTCACGCAATTGGCATTGCGCGCGAAACAGGACCTGAAGGAGTTCCAGGAGGGCGAAAAGGCGGGGGCGAGCGGCAGCGGCCGGGGTGCGACGGCGATTGCCATTCGATGAACGAAGCCGTGACCCCGTTGGTGCTTGCGGCGCTTCAAGGGTGTTTTGTTTATCCCAGTCAGGCGCCGGACTCGCGAATGACGAAATCGCTGGTCGGCGATGTTGCCTTGAGCAGCGCGTCGAGTTTTTCTACCGTTGGCACGGCGTCTCCGCGCTCATAACGTGCATACGAATTCCGGGACGACGCACCCAACGCGGTGGCGATCTCGCGCAGCGATCTCCCGCTGGTCTCGCGCCGACGACGCAGAAGAAGGGCCGTCATCGCTGCGGCGTCCGAGCCGGCGACCTCGAACTCGGCCTTCCCGCGCGGAAAGACCGTCGCGCGAAAGTCCTTCCGGTCCACCATCGTCTTGAGCCAGTCTCCGACCATCAGAAGCGCTTCCTTCCGCGTCCGTCCTTGCGTCAGCGCATTCAGCAAAGGAATCTCCGCCAGCCACCACCTGCCATCTCGAACGAGTCGTCCTTCAAATCTCACTGTTCCTCCCGCAGGCACGCCGCAGGATCGACCGTGCCAGGTGTTCGTTGATCTCCCGGTGTCGCGGAATGGGCTCTTCGCGTTCTCCGTCAGTCCACACGTCGTGGCGACCACCCGCTCTGCAGGAACCGCCAGCCACATTCGGCCAGGCGCCGCTCCAGGTCTCGCCGCTTCACCGGTGGCGTGTACACCGATATGTGTGCACAATGCCGGCATGCTCCGGGTCATCGATGACTCCGGTGAAGACTACTTGTTTGCGGCGGGCTCTTCGTGCTCGCCCCTCTCCAGCCTGCCGTCGAACTCTTCTCGGCGTTGCGCATCGGGAATGTCTTTGGACGCGGTGCTGAATAGTGGTAGCGTTACCCCTATCATTGCCGTGAAGACGCTTCTCGAGGTCACCAGCGGCGCCTGCTCGGGGCGCACTTTTCGTCGGCCCGGCGCGATCTGCCGCCCTGTTCGCCCGCGCCGAAGAGGTGACGCTCGAGAATGTTCGGCGAACACGATCTGCAACCAGTACCCCGGTGACCCTGTTTCGGCTCGGCTTGCATAGCGGTATTGACCGCGTACTGACCACCACCTGGGAGGATTGAATGAAGACGTTCCGCGTATTGCCGTTGCTTCTGCTATTGGCGCCGCTCCTCGCGTGCACGCTCACTCGCGATTCCGATTCCCCCGTAGGAACTGCCCGTCCGCAGGTTGCAGCCACACCATCCGGCGCGGCGCCTGCTAGTCCGCGAGCGGAACGGGAGACGGGCGAAGTCGAGCCCGCACAGGAGCTGATCCTCCGCGAGGAGGAGCTCGAAACCGTTCGCAGCGCACCCTACGATCACGTCGCTCCCGGCGCGTTCGCCAGCGCCGTCACACAACGTCAGGCGATGACCAGGGAGCCGAAGGTCGCGGGCACGGCCGGCACGTGGTCGCGGATCGGCCAGGGCCCACTGATGATGGATGGTGCCCAATACGGCAGCGTCGCCGGCTACGGATGGGTGAACCTCGCCGGTCGTATCGACAGCCTGCATTACGACGAAGCCGGCAACCGGCTCTTTGCTGCGAAGGGTACCGGAGGCGTCTGGATGTCGCTCGACATGGGTGACCACTGGACGTCGATCGGCGACTCGCTCCCCAGCCAGATCGTCGGCGCCGTCGGCTGGACGCCGGCCAACGGCGGGACGGTTCTCGCCATCGGCGGTGAGCCCCTGGTCGGTGGCGGCGGCGCGTTCGCGGGCATCGGCGCCTTCTACAGCAATGACCTCGGGGTGACGTGGAACAAGGCGAACGGCGTCCCCAACGGCGCGCTGGGCATGTCGATCGAAGCCGATCCGTCCGATCCGATGAAAGTGTACGCCGCGACGTCGTTCGGCCTGTTCCGCTCGACCGACGGCGGCCGCAACTACACCAACGTGAATCTGCCCACCGGAGACTGCGCCGGCGTCCCGGGCACCGGCACGTGCTTCTTCGCCAACATCGTTACGGACGTCGAGATCGCCGCGCCAGGCGGCGTCAATACCACCACGCCCCCGGGGACGGTAGTCGCCGCGGTTGGCTGGATCCGCGGTGCGTACAAGAATCCCGACGGCACGATCCAATCACCGCGCAACGGCCTCTATCGCTCGACGACGGGAGCGCCGGGAAGCTTCGTCAAGGTCGAGCCGCTGGCCGGGACGTTCACGCAGCAGGAGCGCATCGGACGCGTGGAGTTCGGCAAGGTGAGCGGCCCGTTGCAGGACCATGACTACCTCTACGCAATCGTGCAGGACGCGCAGGCGCTGAACGGCCAGCTCGACCTTCTCGATGTGCCGCTGCCCGACCCGCGCGAGTCCGTCACCGGCGGCACGGTCTTCAACGGCATCTACGTCTCCTCCGACTTTGGACTGAGCTGGACACTGATGGCCGATGACAACGGGATCGCGAAGAACCCCGCCACCGGTTCGGCGCTGGTCGGTCTCAACGGCGCCACGGGTTACGAGCCGGGCGTGCAGAGCTGGTACAACATGTGGATCGTGCCCGACCCGACCCGGCAGTCGGCGGACGGCGTCCCGACGCGGCTGGCGTTCGGGCTCGAGGAAGTGTGGCAGAACGAGATCACCACTCAGCCGATGAACGGGCCGGCGGCGTTCAAGGTCATCGGTCGCTACGCCAACGCCTGCGGAGGGCTTGTTACCGGGCCGCTCTGTCCGACGTTCCGCGAGCCGAGCGACAGCGCGGGCACGACCACGCATCCCGATCAGCATGACGGCCTCTGGATGACACGTCCTGACGGCGGCGTGTACCTGGCGGTCGGCAATGACGGCGGCTTCTATCGTGCTGACGCCGCGGGCGAGCTCGATAACGGCAAGTGGGGCGATGGCCACCAGGAAGGCTTCGATACGTTGCTGCCCTATGACGCGGCCATGGCCAACGACGGCACGGTCTGGGCAGGCCTCCAGGACAACGGGCAGATGAAGATCACGCCCGATGGCCGGAAGTACATGACGTACGGCGGCGACGGCGGCATCACCGACGTTGATCCCTTCGACAGCAACGTTGCTTACGAAGAGTATGTCTTCGGCGCCATGAAGGTGACCACCGACGGCGGCAAGAGCTGGCGCTCGGTCGATCCAGGACTCACCGCGGCGCGGTTCATCGCTCCGTTCAAGATGGACCCGGCCAAGTCGACGCACCTCGTCGCCGGTGGGAACGAGA
Source organism: Thermoanaerobaculia bacterium (assembly GCA_036387915.1). Lineage (GTDB taxonomy): Bacteria > Acidobacteriota > Thermoanaerobaculia > Gp7-AA8 > Gp7-AA8 > QHVT01. The sequence continues at coordinate 3,802 of DASVSV010000299.1, read as the reverse complement.
TCATGGAGACCATCTACGGACCGGAGACGAACGGTCCCGACGCCACGGGCGCGTGCACCCTCAGCTGCTGGCAGAAGGTGTTCGACCTCGGCACACGCAACCATCCGGGAAACCCGGCCGCGGCGCCGCCCACGATCGACCCTGCCAGCGACCCGCTGCTCACCACGTCGGCCATCGATACCTACGGCGACGTCACGTACGCCGGCTGGTGTGGCCCATGCAGCATTCGCAATGCGTTCATGGGGTTCAAGAGCGGCCTGGCGACCAACGTCGGCGGGCTGCTGGCGCCGCGGAAGATGACCGGCAATGGCTGGCACATCGCGGCCGCCAGAGGGCTTCCGAATCGTTTCATCACGTCGGTGACCGTCGACCCGCGCAACATCCGCACGGTGTACGTGACACTGGGCGGCTACAGTGCGCCGTGGTATCCGCCGGGCTCGAACGGCGACACCAACAACAACGTCGGACAGGGTCACCTATACAAGTCGACGGATGCTGGCGAGACCTTCACGGACATCTCCGGCAATCTCCCCGACGTGCCGGCAACGGCATTCGTCCTTCGCGGAGGCCAGCTCGTCGTCGGCACTGACATCGGCGTCTTCGCCTCCGACGCCAAGGGCGGCAGGAAGTTCGCGCCGCTCGTCGGCTTACCGGTGGTGCCGATCAGCAACGTGACGCTCAAGCCGAACGATCCGAATCTTCTGGTGGTGGCGACCTACGGCCGCGGCGTCTGGAGCTATCGCTTCTCCGAATCGCTGAAGAACCCGCCCGTCGCCTCCGGACCGAGCACTTGCATCAACTCCACCGAGGTTCCGCCGGCGGCATTCGGCACCACGGCGGTGGCCGGTCCCTACAACTTCGAGGCCGACGCGAGCGGCTGGACGGCTGGCTCGACCAACGCCGCGTTCACGATGTGGAACCGTGTTCCGCCGGGCAATCTGTCGGCATTCGGCTGGGCGGCATCGCCGTACAACAACTCTTACCCGGTGACCGAGTCGACATCGGCGATGCTGACGTCGCCGGCGATTCTCCATGCGGGCGGCTGGCTACTCATCGAGGTCGCAAGTAAGCGTGATCTCGAGCCCGGGTTCGATTACCTCGTGCCGGAATGGTCGTGCGACGGCGGCGCAAGCTGGACACCGATTCCCCACCGCTGGGACTCCGCGAGCGGCACGTGGGCTGGGTCGGCAATGACCGGGCAGAATGCGAGCTACCCGCTGTACGACGTGGAGAAACTTGCTTTCACTGCACCAGCAGGATCGATCAAGATCCGGTTCCGCGTCACCGCGGACCAGCTCGTCGGCTCACCCGCTCATCTGGGTGCATGGGTCGACGACGTCGTGGTCAAGAGATAGCGTCCGGGCACCACTGCTTCAAAACGTCTTTGCGTCCCGCGGTTCGCACGTACGAACCGCGGGACGTAAACCACCGAACGACGCCAAGCACGTTCTCCCCGCCGCGCCTCGCGCGTGCGCGGATTACTTCTTCTTCAGCTCGGTCAGCACGAGCTTGGCCACGGCTTTGAGCGTGTCGAAGACGCCGGTGCCGTTCATGGCCACGGCCTCGAACGTCGGCTCGCCTTTGAAGTTGAGCTGGCGGTACATCTCGTCCATCGGCAGGGCGGTGGGGAGGTCGCGCTTGTTGAACTGGAGGACGTACGGCACCTGCTTCAGCTCGTACCCCTGTTCCTTGAGGTTCTTGTCGAGGTTGCCGAGCGACTCGATGTTCGCTTCCATGCGTGCTTCCTGCGAGTCGGCGACGAACACCATCCCGTCGACGCCTTTCAGGATCAGCTTGCGGGAGGCGTCGTAGAACACCTGGCCGGGAACGGTGTAGAGGTGGAAGCGGGTCTTGAAGCCGCGCACGGTGCCGAGGTCGAGGGGAAGGAAGTCGAAGAAAAGGGTGCGGTCCGTTTCCGTGGCCAGGGAGATCAGTTTCCCTTTCGCCTGCGGATTGGTCTTGTCGTAGATCCACTGCAGATTGGTCGTCTTCCCGCACAGGCCGGGGCCGTAGTAGACGATCTTGCAGTTGATCTCCCGCGCGGCGTAGTTGATGAACGTCATGGACTATTCGCTGAAGAGGGAGTCGATGTCTTCGTCGGTGATCTCGGCGAAGGGGGAGTCGAAGCGGTTGGCCATCGAGCCGCGGTCCGCTTCCGATTTTCTGAGGAGTTGTTCGAAGGTGCGCTCGAGCTCCTGAGAGGCCTTCTTGACGCGCAGGCGCACCAGGCCGAGGGAGGACTTCTCGTCGAAGATCACCACCAGGATCACGCGCTGGGCCACGAGCGAGATATGGATGTTGTCGCGCTCCCCTTCGTGGAAGAGGATCGAGAACTCCTTCTCGCCGATGAGCTTCGCCAGACCGTCGGTGGCGGCCACGTTGCCGGCCGTCAGCGACGCCAGCGACGTCGCGTCGACGCCGCGCATGTCGCCCATGACGGCGATCTGCTGGCCGTTCTTGTCGACCAGAAAGACGATCTTCGAGTTGGAGTCGACCTGCAGACGATGTAGAACTTCTTTGATCTGCTGGTACTCCTCCTCGTACATCACGAGATCAGGAGTGGCCATTGTTCACCATCAAATTGCCCGTGGAAAAGGGACGCAACTGTATAGCACAGTTATGGTTCCTCGGGTTCCTCGGAGTTCCTCGGGTTCCTCGGAGTTCCTCGGGTTCCTCGGAGTTCCTCGGCGTCCTCGCCTTCCTCTGGGTGTCCCTGGGTTCCCGCCGCGCCGCGATGTTTGCAGTTCTCAGCGCTTCCTCGAGATACTCCGAGGTACTCCCGAGGAACTCCGAGGAACTCCGAGGAACTCCGAGGAACTTACATCTCCCTGCGCCCTTCCAGGGCCTTGCTCATCGTGACCTGATCGGCGTATTCGAGGTCGCCGCCCACCGGCAGGCCGAAGGCCAGTCGCGTGGTGCGCACGTCCAGCGATCGCAGTTGCTGCGCGATGTAGAGCGCCGTGGCCTCGCCTTCGACGTTCGGATTCGTGGCGATGATGACCTCGCGCGGACTGGTTTTCTGCACGCGCTTGAGCAGGCCGGCCACGTCGATGTCCTGCGGCCCCACGCCCTTGAGCGGCGAGAGCGCGCCGAGGAGCACGTGGTAGACGCCCTTGAAATCGCGGGTGGCCTCGATCGTCTGGATGTTGAAGGCTTCCTCGACGACGGCGATCACGGACGGGTCGCGGCGCGGGTCGGAGCAGATCGCGCACGGCTCGACGTCCGTCATGTTGTTGCACGCGGAGCAGCGGAAGATCTTCGCCTTCACGTCGAGGATGGCCGTGGCCAGCGCCTCCGCCTCGGCCGCCGGACGCTTGAGGATGTGATACGCCAGCCGGGCCGCCGACTTGCCGCCGACGCCGGGGAGCTTGGTCAGTTCGTTGATGAGGTTCGCGAGCGGTGGGGCAGTCATGAATGGAGTCGCCTGGACGACGCCGTCAGAAGCCCGGGATCTTCATCCCGCCCGTCATCGCGCCCATCGACGACTGCATCTCCTCGTCGACCTTGCGCGCCGCCTCGTTGACCGCGGCTTTGACCAGGTCCTGCAGCATCTCCACGTCCTCGGGATCGACCGCTTCCTTGTCGATGGTGATGCTGAGCAGTTCCTTGTTGCCCGACATCTCGGCCTTGACCATGCCGCCGCCGGCGGTGCCCTCGACGCGGATCGAGGACATCTGGCGTTGCATCTGGTCCTGCATCTGCTGCGCTTGTTTCATCAACTGTTTGATGTTCATCGTTTGCTCTCCTTCACGAGCTCGCCGCCGAGGTGTTTGCGGAACGCGCTCAGCACAGGATCGTCGCG
>DASVSV010000298.1:0-1956 GCA_036387915.1 Thermoanaerobaculia bacterium | reverse complement strand
GAAGCCACGCCCTACGTCTGGCACGTCCCAGACAGTGATGGGTAGCGTGAAGTACCAAACATCCGCGAGCGTTCGTGTGGCTTAGACTCGCCGCATGGGACTCTTGACCTTCAGCATCAACGTCACCCTGGACGGCTGCGTCGACCACCAGGAGGGAATCGCCGACGACGAGACACACGCCTTCTTCACCCGCCTCATGGACGACGGCGGGGCGATGCTGTGGGGCCGCGTGACCTACGAGATGATGGAGAGCTACTGGCCGGCGGTCGCCCGCGGCGACGAGGAGGCGCCGCCGGCGATGCGCGACTGGGCGGTCAAGCTGGAGGGCAAGCCGAAGTACGTCGTGTCATCGATGCGAAAGGACTTCCCGTGGACCAACAGCCATCACATCGCCGGCGACCTGCGCAGGGGCGTGCAGAAGCTCAAAGACGCGACCCCGGCCGGCGTGCTCCTCGGTAGCGGCAAGCTCGCCACCGAGCTGGACCGGCTGGATCTGATCGACGAGTACAAGTTCCTCGTCCATCCCAGGATCGCCGGCCACGGCCCGACCCTGTACCAGAGCGGGCTGCCCAGCACGCGACGGCTCGAGCTGGTCTCGGCGATGCCGCTCCGCAGCGGCGCGGTCGCCATGCACTACCGGCGCGCGCGCTGAGGAGCCGATGGCCTCGCGTGGTACGGGAATGCAGAACGCTGGCCCATAAGTGTTCCAATCGAACGAACTTCAGGCGACGCGGTTCGCGATTCGTGCTCGCCGGTTCCCGTCACCGCTTACCACCCTTCGGCCCATACTGCTTCTTCGACTCCTCGATGACGGGGCCGAGGAGGTCGCGGACGGTTTCGGGGTCGTCGAAGTAGATGCCGGTGATGATCAGGGAGTGGACGACGCGGCCCTGTCGGAGGACGAACAGGTTGCCGCGGGGGTCGTTGCCGTACTTGATGATGGCGGAGTAGCGCTGGTCGCCGAAGGTGAGGAGCTCCGGGTGCGGCTCGACGTTCAGTTGGCGGCCGGCCAGGCGCATGCCGCCTTTCATTGTGGCGACGAGCATCACGAACGACTGGCGCGCCTCGAGCGAGGAGGGGTTCACCTGCGCGAGCGATTGCGCGTAGACGTCGGGCGTATCGCAGTCGCGCTCGTACTGGATCTGCTTAGTGCCGAACGCGCCGGTCCTGTGGATCGAGTCGCATTTCGGATTCGGGGTGACGCCGAACTCCGCCAGCGTCTCCGCGTCGACCACGAGCTTGCGCTCGTCGGCGGTCGGCGGCTTCGGGGTGGCGCTCTTGACGACGGTGTGGCCGACCCAGACCATCGCGGCGGCCATGACGACGATCACGACCGCGCCCGCGGCGATGAGGATGCCGACGGTCGACTTTTTCATCGCGTCGCGGGCGGAGCGGCTTTGGGCGGCGCGGGTACCGCCGCTCTTCGCGCCGCCGCGGCCAGCCCATCCACCTCGGAGGGCTGCATCTTCTCGTCGGCGATCGCTTTTCGCATCGTCTGCAGGACAGGATCGAGGCGGGTCACGGTCGTCTTGCCGTCGCGCAGGTTCGTGCGCAGCGACTCGATCGCGGCCTCGAGCTCCTTCTTCTGCGCGGCCGCGACGTCGGGCGTGTAGAAGCCGCGGACCTCACCCATCGACATGCCCAGGCCCATGTCCATCATGGTGACCAGTCCGCCCGAGGACATGAAGGCGCCGCCGGCGAAGACCACGATCAGTGCCACGACGGCGGCGATGCCGCAGCCGAGAGTGACGCCTCGTGGCAGAACGGCGACAGGAGACGGTCCGGAGTAGTAATCGGCGGGTCGCACGGCGCGTTCGAGAGAGTATCATGTGCCCGCGGCGGTCCTTTTCTCCACCCCAAGAAGACGAAAGCGAACGACAGTACATGCCTGCTCTCTCGAACGTGACAGTCCTCATCCTCGACGACAACCCGCTCGTGCTCAAGCTCGGGCGCGCC
>DASVSV010000297.1:0-6674 GCA_036387915.1 Thermoanaerobaculia bacterium | reverse complement strand
CCGCGTCAGGCTCTCCGACCTGCGCGGCAAGAAAGTCGTGCTCTGGTTCTATCCGAAGGCCGACACCCCCGGTTGAACGCGTGAGGGTTCCGGGTTCCGGGACCTCGACCTCGAGTTCAAGGCGAAAAACACGCAGGTGCTCGGCGCCAGCTTCGACAACGTCGAAGAGAACAGGCGCTTCGCGGAAAAGTTCGACTTCCCCTTCCCGCTGCTCTGCGACACGAAACGCGAGATCGGCCTGGCGTACGGCGCCGCCGACTCGGAAAAAGACGAATACGCCCGCCGCATCGCCTACGTCATCGACGAAGAAGGGAAGATCGCGCAGGCGCACGCGAAAGTGGATCCGGCGAGCTACCCGTCGCAGCAGCTCCGGAACCTGTAAGCCCTGGTAAAAGGAAAAGGCCAAAAGGTAAAAGTCGCTACGCGCTGAAGGCTCGCGCCGCGCGAATCGGGCCATGGCGCGAAGCGACTTTTACCTTTTCCCTTTGTCCTTTTTCCTCCTCCCTGCAACCATTCCGTCTCACGAACGTTAGAAGCCTCCATACAGCTCTGGAGGGTTCAATGAGCGCGAAGCGGAAACGCAAAATCACGATCTTCACCATCATCGCCCTGGTGCTCGCCATCGGCGGCACGGTTGCGATCAAAGCCAACGGCAAGGACAAGAAGCCGCCCGAGTCGCCGGTCAAGACCGGCAAGGCGGAAGTCGCCGACGTCCAGGTCAAGGTGACCGAGGTCGGGACCGTCGAGCCGGAAGTGAAAGTGGACGTGAAGTCCGCCATCTCCGGCAAAGTCATCGAGATCATCCATCGTGACGGCGACTACGTCCGCCGCGGCACCGTACTGGCGCGCGTCGAGCCCGACCTCAATCAGGCCCAGTCTCTCGCCGACACCAAGAACTCCGTCGCCTCGGCGGAGATCCGCTTCACCGACGCCAAGAAGCGCTTCGAAGAGAACAACAAACTCTTCACGCAGGGCCTGCTCGCGCCGACGCAGCAGCGCGACGTCGAGACCGCGTACCTCGAAGCGCGCCAGGACTACGAGAAGGCGCGTGAGAAATACGCGCTGGTCGAGAAGAGCGGCATCCCCATCAGCCAGTCCGCCGCGAACTTCCGCGGCTCCAACATCGTCGCGCCGATGGACGGCGTCGTCCTGACAAAGTCCGTCGAGATCGGCGAGTCCATCACCTCGGGCGTCTCGTCGTTCAACGCCGGGACAGTGCTCTTCACCGTGGCCGACGTGTCGCGCATGATCGTCAAGGCCGGCGTGAACGAAGTCGACATCGGCAAGATCCGCGTCGGCATGCCGGTCAAGGTCACGCTCGACGCGTACCCGAAGGTCGCGTTCAAAGGAAAGATCGACCGGATCGCCCCGGCCGTGCGCCTCGACGACAAGGTCCGCGTGTTCGACGTCGAGATCCGCCTCGACGCGCAGGGCCGCGAGCTCCGCTCCGGCATGACCGCCAACATCGAAGTGGCCGGCGAGCAGAAAACGAAAGTGCTGACCGTGCCCGTGGAGTCGGTCTTCAAGCGCGACGATCAGGAGATCGTCTACGTCAAGAAGACCATCGACCCGAAACTCTTCGCCGAACAGGCCAAGGTCAAGAAGACCGACGAAGAAGCGAAGAAGGCGGAGAAGGACGCGTGGAAGCAGTTCTTCGACAAACGCGTCGTCACCACCGGCCTCGCCGACAACGCCAAAGTCGAGATCCTCGCCGGCCTCAGGGCGGGCGAGGAAGTGGCCCTGGAAGATCCGACCCTGTCCAAGAAGGATCAGGACGAGGACGACGACTAGACGAGCTGGCAGGTCGCAGCTCTCAGCTCGCAGGAGTTGAGAGCCGCGGTTTCCTGCGAGCTGCGAGCTGCGAGCTGAAAGCTGAGAGCTAACTATGAGCGCCGTATTCAAATTCGAACAGTGGCAAACCTCCGAGCCCGAGCCGCCGTCCGCCGTCAAGGTGAACAAGGCGCTCATCCAGCTCGAGCGCGTGGTCAAGACCTACGACTCCGGCGAGAACGCCGTCCTGGCCCTGCGCGGTGTCGACTGCAGGATCGGCCGCGGCGAGTTCGTCTCCATCATCGGCCCCTCCGGCTCCGGCAAGTCGACGCTGATGCACATCCTCGGCTGCCTCGACTCGCCGAGCGAAGGGCGCTACTGGCTGGACGGCGAAGACGTGGCCTCGATGTCCGGCAAGCAGCTGGCGCGCATCCGCAATCAGAAGCTCGGCTTCGTCTTCCAGACTTTCAACCTGCTGCCGCGCGCCACGATCTGGAAGAACTGCGAGCTGCCGCTGCTCTACGCCGGTGTCGACAGCGACACGCGCCGCGAGCGCGCGCTGGCAGCACTGGACCGCGTGGGACTGAAGGATCGCGCGAAGCATCGCCCGAACCAGCTCTCCGGCGGCCAGCGCCAGCGCGTCGCCATCGCCCGCGCGCTGGTCAACAACCCGTCGCTGATCCTGGCCGACGAGCCGACCGGCAACCTCGACCAGAAGACCGGCGGCGACATCATCCGCCTGTTCGAAGAGCTCGCGGCCAACGGCCAGACCATCGTCCTCGTCACGCACGACCCGGCCATCGCCGCACGCACGCAGCGCCGCATCAAGATTGTGGACGGCCTCATCGTCGACGGCGAAATGGAGGAGTAGCTCTCAGCTCGCAGCTCCCAGCTGGCAGGAGACCCCTGCGAGCTGCCAGCTGCCACCTGCCAGCTTCTAACAAACATGCTCATCTTCGAAGCGATCATCGACGGCATCCGCGACATCAAGGACCACCTGGGCCGCACGCTGCTGCAGCTCTTCGGGATCATCCTCGGCGCGGGCTCCATCGTGGCCACGTTCTCCCTCTCCGTCGCCGGCAAAGAGGCGTCGATGAAGTTCTACCGCATGAGCGGCGGCATCGAGCGCATCTGGATCGGCAACAAGCCGACCGGCAAAGTGACGCTTGACGCGAAGGCGCTGGCCAGCAAGGGGATGACGTACTCCGACGCCGTCGCCCTGCGCGCCGAGGCGAAAGAGATCGACCTCGTGTCGCCGGTCTCCGAAGACAACATGGTCATTCGCTACGGCGACATCGAGAAGAACCGCAACGTCATGGGCGTGACGCCCGCGTACTCGCCGATCAGCTTCTTCAACGTCGAGCACGGACGCTTCATCACCGATCAGGACCTGGCCGGCGCCGCACGCGTGGTCGTCCTCGGCACCACACGCGCGCAGGAGTTCTTCGGCAGCGACAACCCCATCGGCAAGACCATGACCATCAACGGCGCGGGCTACCTCGTGGTCGGGGTGATGGAGGAGAAGTACTTCAGCTTCGACCAGAAGCGCAACGCGCTGCGCTGGATGAACCGCTTCATGTACATCCCCATCACCACCATGATGACCCGCAGCGGTCAGCCGCTGCAGCAGGGCAAGATCTCGTTCATGCACGCCCGCATGAAAGACATCAAGCGCCACAAGGAAGCGGTCTCGGAGATCGAGCGCATCCTGCTGCGCCAGCACGGCGTGAAGGACTTTCAGGTCTTCTCGCGCGTGGCCAATCTCGCGCGCAACGAGAGCGAAGGGAAGATGTACGACGTCACTTTCATGATCTGCGGAATCATCTCGCTGCTCGTCGGCGGGATCGTGATCATGAACATCCAGCTCGCGTCGTTCAACGAGCGCGTCCGCGAGATCGGCACGCGCAAGGCCGTCGGCGCGACGCCCGCGCAGATCTTCTTCCAGATGCTCACCGAGTCGGTGATCGTCTCCGTCCTCGGCGGCTTCCTCGGCATCTTCGCCGGCAAGTTCTTCACCCAGGGCATCGCCGCCCTCACCCGAAATCCCGCCGCCATCACCCCCGCCACCGCCATGACCGCGCTGATCTTCGCCGCGGGCACGGGACTGTTGTTCGGGATGTATCCCGCGATCCGCGCGTCGCGTTTGAATCCGATCGAGGCACTGCGAACTGAATGAACGCGTTGCTCGTTGCTCGTCCGAGGTGACTCCTGGCAAGAACCGCAAGTCACCCCTGCCGTACAACGAGTAACGATTAACGAAGCAAGCGAAACGAGCGACTCATGCAATTAGGCGAAGCGATCCGCACCTCTTACGAAGAAACGAAAGCGCACCCGCTGCGCTCTCTCTTCACGCTCGTCGGCGTGATCCTCGGCACGCTCGCGCTGGTCGTGGTCATGTCCGTGCTCGACGGCATCAACAACTCCGTCATGAAGGGGATCAACGACCTCGGACTGGACGGCGTGGTCGTGGCCTCGCAGCGCGAGCCGGTCGATCCGGTCGAGAAGGCCAAGGCCCACCTCTCCCGCGGACTGCGCATCGAGGACGCCGCCGCGTTCGACGACTCCGAGAACATCAGCGCCATGTCGCCGGTGGGGGAGACGCGCGCCGTCGTCACCTCCGGCACCGTCACCCGCCGCATCGACGTCTACGGCGTCACGCCCGAATACGCCGACATCCGCAACCGCACCGTCAGCGCCGGCCGCTTCATCAGCGAGCGTGACGTCGAGTCGTCCGCGCCGGTCGTCGTCATCGGCTATGAGCTCAAGCACCGCCTCTTCGGCGGCGAGGAAGCGATCGGCCAGAAGATCAACCTTGGCGGGCGCCGTCTGACCGTCATCGGCGTCGGCCAGAAATTCGACATGACCTTCGTCGACGACGACGACATGCGCAAGGAGATGGGCGGCTCTTACATCCCCTGGAGCGTCTACCGCGACATGTTCGGCCGCGCCAACGCGGTCTCGTACATGCTCGCCAAGTCGGTGACGCCGGAGAAGAGCGTCGACGCCGAGTACGAGGCCACGGCGCGCTTCCGCCAGGCCCACAACGGCATCCGCGACACGCGCATCAACAACGTCGGCAAAGAGATCCTCAAGGAGCGCGGGCAGATCGAGATCATCCTGCGCAACTGGCGCATCGTCTTCTTCGCCATCGCCGGCGTCTCGCTGCTGATCGGCGGCGTGGGCATCTTCTCCGTGCTCAAGATCTCCATCTCCGAGCGCCTCTTCGAGATCGGCCTCCGCAAGTCGATGGGCGCCACGGACAAAGAGATCTTCGTCCAGTTCCTCGTCGAGTCGGTCTCGCTCTCCGTCGCCGGCGCCGCCGTCGGCCTGGCCCTGGGCATGCTCGTCGTCAAACTCATCGCCGGCTTCTTCCCGGCCGGCCTCCCCATCTCCAACTTCGGCATCCTCATCTCGACGGGCTTCGCCATCGGCGTCGGCCTCTTTGCGGGGCTGTACCCGTCCCTCAGCGCGGCGCGGCTGGAGCCCATCGAGGCGCTGCGGGCGTAACGCGCGCGTTCACTCCGGATCGTGCCTGGTCCGCAACAAGGTTGCGGTGAGCTCGTTCGGCAGCACGGGCTTGCGGAGGTAGGCGTCGAAGCCGGCGGCGAGGATCCTCTCGCGATCCTCGGGGCGGAGGTATACCGCGGTAAGGGCGATGGCCGGCAGGTTGGCGGCACGCGCGTGCTGACGCAACTTGTGGATGAACGCGAAGCCGTCGGTCTCCGGCATGGCGATGTCGCTCAGGACCATGCTGGGCGTCTTCTCGTCCAGCGCGCGCAGTCCTTCCTCCACGGTGCCGACCGGAATGACCTCGGCCCCGTATTGCTCGACCATCTTCGTCAACACGAGCCGCGAGTTGGGATCGTCTTCCAGCAGCAGCACCACCGCGCCGCGGAGGGCGGTGGGCGGCGTCGACGGCTCGACGGTGCGCGCATCCTCAGGCGCGAGCGGCAGCGTGACGCGGAACGTCGAGCCGCGCTCCGGCCCCGCGCTTTCGCCCGCGATCGCGCCACCGTGCAGCTCGATGATGTGGCGCGCCAGCGCCAGGCCGATGCCCATCCCTCCGGCCGAGCGGGTCGTGGAGCTCTCCCCCTGCCAGAAGCGGCGGAAGATGTGGCGCATCGTCTCCTCGTCCATGCCCCGCCCGGTGTCGGTGACGCGCACTTCCACCGCCTGCGAGTCGGTGTTGATGGCGATCTGGATCGAGCCGCCGGCGGGAGTGAATTTCAGCGCGTTCGAGAGGAGGTTCCAGATCACCTGCTGCAGCCGCGCGCGATCGGCCGCGACGATGGCCGGTCGCGACGGCAGGGAGAGCTCGAGTTGAATGCGCTTGCCCGCCGCCACCGGCCGCGCCGCCTCGATCGTGCGCAGCACGACGTCGGCGAAATCCACCGTCCGCAGGTCGACGGTCAGCTTGCCGGTCAGCGTGTAGGCGACGTCGATCAGGTCGTCGATCAGCTTGGCCTGCAGTTGCGCGCTCTCCAGGATCGAGCGCAAGCCCAGCTTCACGTTCTGCTCGTCGTCGCTGCTGGTCGTCAGCAGCGCCGCCCAGCCGATGATCGACGTCATCGGCGTGCGCAGCTCGTGCGAGACGGTGGTGAGGAATTCGTCCTTCACGCGGCTGGCCTGTTCGAGCTCGTCGAACGCTCTGCGCAGTTGCAGCTCGGCATTCTTCCGTTCGGTGACGTCCCGCGTGACTTTCGCGAAACCGCGCAGCGTTCCGTCCACGCCATGCAAGGCGGTGATCAGCACGTTGGCCCAGAAGGTCGTGCCGTCCTTGCGCACCCGGATCCCTTCCTCCTCGTACTTGCCTTCCGCCCGCGCGATGACCAGCTCCCGCGCCGGCTTTCCGTCGGCACGATCCTCCTCGGTGTAGAAGATGGAGAAGTGCCGGCCGATGATCT
>DASVSV010000296.1:0-10480 GCA_036387915.1 Thermoanaerobaculia bacterium | reverse complement strand
AAACAGACGTGCATTCAGGCTAGGCCAACAAGCGCCGCCGGTCGCACCGGCCCGCCGGAGGCCCATCGTCGTCCCTCTCCGCGTGGCTCCGATGGCGAGCGACTCAGCGTCGTTTGCACTCGCCGGCGGCGCAGACGTAGGCGAGAGGCTGTTCAGGATCGGGAGCGAGCGCGCCGGTGAACGGGAGCACGCGGACGAAGCGCTCGCGGGCGGCGCCTTTTTCCGGGAGGAAGAGCAGCGCGCGCATCGGCTCCGGCTTGGTGGCGTACGACTGCAGGAGATCGTACGTGGCCTGCTTGCGCGCGTCGCCGGTGACGACGACGATGCGCGGCGCGACGAGCGAGAGCTCGTAGGCCGAGGCCAGTTGGGCGTAGTCGGCGCCGCTGGTGCGCAGGCGGCCGCCGAAGGCCTGGAAGATCGTCACCGGACGGGTGGCCCACGTTTGGTTGCCCGTCAGCGCGGCGAGGCGGAGGAGATTCAGCACGGCGACCGACGTCGCGGCGGGTAACTCGTCGTCATTGTCTTTCGAGTAGGCGCCGGCGCTCGCGTCCCAGAAGAGCTGATCGTGCCGCTGCTGCAGCGCGATCGCGAGCTCGAGCCAGCGCACGTCGTAGCTCGCGTCGAACAGATCGAGCAGGCCCTGCACGAGCAGCGCGTAATCCTCGGAGAGCGCTTCGTTCCCTTCCGAGCGAAGCAGCGTCTTCGTCTTCGCGTTCCAGTGCGTCGTCGTGACGGCGGTGGCCGCGCTGGCGGCGGCGTCGACGTAGGCCCGTTGGCCGAATGCCGCTCCGGCGCGGGAGAGCGCGGAGATCATCAGGCCGTTCCAGCCGGCGATGACGTTGAACTCGCGCGACGGCTCGGGGCGCTTCTGCCGCACGTCGAGCAGCTTCGCCAGCGGCGCGGCGAGCTCGTTGTGCGTCTCGGCGAGGAAGCGCCATTCGCTCAGCGCGGGCAGGTTCTGCACGACGTCTTTCATCCCGTAGAGGACGAAGACCTTGCTGGCCGGCTCGCGGCCGAGGAGGTGCGTGATCTCGTCTTTCGTCCAGTGATAGAAGCTGCCGTTGACGAGCTCGGGGCCCTGCAGCGGGACGAAGTTGTACGCGTCCTGCGACGCGTCGAAGGCGCCCTTGCTGCCGCGGAGGTCGCGCAGGACGTAGTCGAGCGTGGTGCGCGCGAGATACGCCATCTCCGGATCGCTGGTCTGCTGCCACGCCTCGAGATAGGTCATGGCCAGCATGGCCTGGTCGGGGAGCATCTTTTCAAAGTACGGATCGCGCCAGGCCTCGTCGCGCGTGGCGCGATGGAAGCCGCCGCCGAGCTGGTCGCGCACCGGCGAGACGGCGAGTTTCTTCAGCGTCTCGAGAGCGACGCTGCGGATGCCTTCATGCTTCATGCGCGCGCCGTAGCGGAGGAGGAACGAGAGCGTCATCGGACGCGGCTTGCGCGGGACGCCGCCGAAGCCGCCGTGCTCCGCGTCGTAAGTCCTGGCGATGGCGTCGACGACCGGTTCGATGTCCAGCGGCGCGTTCGGCGTTGGTTTGGTCGCGGCGACGAAGCCTGCCGTCTCCCCCGCCGCGAATCTGTTCGCGTTCAGGACGAGGAAGCGACTCAGCTCGTCCGGCTTCATGAAGCCGGCCGCCGCGAACGGCTGCCGCTGCGCGTTGAGCACCAGATGGACGGGCCAGCCGCTCACGCCGTTCATCTCGCGCGCGAGCGTCTCGTACGATTCGGCGACGTCCGGATGCTCGACACGATCGAGCAGCACCGGCACAAAGTACGCGTTCAGCGCCTCGGCATTCTCCCCGTTGAGGAACGCCTCGCGATGCATGCGATAGCACTCGTACGACGAGGCGAAGCCGACGGAGAGAAAGATCGGCCGCTTCTCCTTCGCCGCACGCGCAAAGGCCGCACTCCCCCACCGCTCCCACCGCACGGGCGCCCCCGCGCGATCCGCAAAGTAGCGGCTGGCCGCGTGGGAGGTGGTGGCGCACACGAGGAGCGCGATCGTGAGAAGGTTCCGGAGCATGCGGGTAGGACGAAGGTTTCTGGTTACTGGTTACTCAGTCGACGCTCTCATCGTACTCACGAAAAGGGAACGACGAGGGGCCTCCGGCGTTCCTTCCCCCGTTGCTCCGATGAAAGCATCGTGCTGAGCATCCACCAAACCGAAACCCCTCGCGCTACCTCGTTGTTTCCGACCCGGTTGGCGCCAGCACTTCTCCCGTGTAGTACTGCGCATCCGTCGACGCCAGAAAGACGTACGACGGCGCGATCTCGGCGGGTTGTGCGGCGCGGCCCCAGACCGTGTCCTTGCCGAAGGCGGCGACGTGCTTGCGGTCCATGGTCGCGGGGATGAGCGGCGTCCAGACCGGGCCCGGTGCGACGCAGTTCACGCGGATCCCTTTCTCCGCAAGACTCTGGGCCAGCGATCGCGTGAAGGTGTGGATCGCGCCTTTCGTCGCAGCGTAGTCGAGCAGCGTGGCGTTGCCTTTCATCGCCGTGACCGAGCCGGTGTTGATGATCGACGCGCCTTCTTTCAGATGCGGCAGCGCGGCCTGCACCATGAAGATGTAGCCGTAGATGTTCGTCCGGAAGGTCCCGTCGAGCTGCTCCTCGGTGATGTCGAGGATCGACTTCTGCTCCTGCTGGTACGCGGCGTTGTTGACGACGATGTCGAGCCGGCCGAGCTCTTTCACCGCGCGCTCGACGAAGGCTTCGCACTCGGAGCGATACTGCACGTTGAAGCGATGGGAGACGCAGCGCCGGCCGGCCTGCTCGACCCACTTCACCGTTTCGCGCGCGTCCTCTTCTTCTCGCTCGGAGAGAAAGCCGATGGCGACGTCGGCGCCTTCACGCGCGAAGGCGATGGCCACCGCGCGGCCGATGCCGCTGTCGCCGCCCGTGATGACGGCCACCTGTCCGTTCAGCTTGCCGCTGCCGCGATACGACTCCTCACCATGATCGGCGTGCGGCTTCAGGTCCTTGTCGGTGCCGGGCGTGTCCTGCTGCTGCGGGATCGGCATCAGTTCTCCCCCGGCGTCGGCTGCTGCGTCAGCCCCGCCCCTTCGCGCGACGACGTGCGCTCGCCGACCGCCCTCCCGATGGCGTCGCGATACGCGGCGAAAAGTTGCGGATGCGGTCCCAGTCCCGGGTCGATACCGGCGTGATCTCTCGCCAGCGGCAGGGCCGCGGTGTAGCTGTTCTCGATCCATCGCTCGGTCGGCATGTCGTCCGGATTTTTCTCGCGGAACGCGCGCGCATCCTCGGCCGCGCGAGCGACCAGTGCGTCGATGAGTTTCTGTTCGTTCATGACCGCGGTGCGGTGCATGCCGCTTGCCGGGCATTTCTTCTGCACCGTCGGCACAGCATGTACAAGCGGCACACTGCTCTCTCGCTCGCGCTCGTTTCGATCCTGGCCTTCGGTTGCGGGTCCGGAGGTGGAGCGGGCGATTTCAACCTCATCTCCATCGAAGAAGAATGGCAGCTCGGCAATCAGCTGGCGCAGGACGTGGCGCGGCAGGTGCGGCTCAGCAATGACTCGGCGCTGAATTCCTACGTGTCGAACATGGGCAATCGCATCGTGCAGCAGGCCCCGGCGCCGTTCAATCAACTGCCGTGGCAGTTCCACGTGGTCGACGATCCGGCCATCAACGCGTTCGCCATCCCCGGCGGGCACGTCTACGTGAACACCGGTCTGATCGCGAATTCGGACAACGCGGCGGAGCTTGCCGGCGTCATGGCCCACGAGATCAATCACGTCGTGGCGCGCCATTCGACCGAGCAGCTCTCGCGTCAATACGGACTGAGCATGCTCGCCGGCCTGGCCCTCGGACAGAATCCGAATCAGCTCGCCCAGCTCGCGGCGCAGCTCGTCGCCGGCGGCGCGCTGGCGCGCTTCAGCCGCGAGGCGGAACGCGAGGCGGACGAGCTCGGGATCCGGGCGATGGCCGCCGCGGGCTACAACCCGATCGGCATGGCCACGATGTTCGAGGAGCTGCTCGAGCACCGCAAAGGACAGCCGGGCCGCGTGGAGCAGTTTTTCTCGACGCATCCCCTGACTGAAGAGCGCGCCCAGGACGCTCGCAACCGCGCACAGCAGATCGGCAATCGCGGCACGCTCGACGAGCCCGCGTTCCAGGACGTACGTCGGCGCGTGGCGTAGACGGACGCTCTCGGCCGAGGCACGGGAACGACGGGAGGCCTCCGGCGGGCCGGTACGACCGGCGGCGCTTGTTGGCCTGGCCTGAACGCACGCCCTGTCTACGAAACACGTGTTGCCGCGAACGCATGGGCTCACTAAGCGCCGCCGGTCGCACCGGCCCGCCGGAGGCCCCTCGTCGTCTCCTGTCCCGGGGCCGAAAGCGCGCCCTACTTGCGGTCCATTGGCGCTTCGACGACGTACTCGCTGGTGAGGTCGGTGGGCGGGACGTTGGGTGTGCGCGGGACGAGCAGGCGGCGCAGGAGCGGCGGGGCGATGAACGTCGTCAGCATGACCATCAGCGCGACGGCGGAGTAGAGGCCGGGGCTGAGCAGCTTCGACGAGAGGCCGATCGTGGCGAAGATGAGGCCGACCTCGCCGCGCGGGATCATCCCGATCCCGATCACCGTGCGATTGAGGCTCTTGTTCCAGACCACGAATCCCGCCGCCACTTTGCCGACGATTCCGACCGCGGTCAGCGCCAGACCGATCCAGAGGAACTGCCGCCCCTCGGCGTTGAACGGGTTGATGCTGCGCAGGTCGATGGCCGCGCCCACGACCACGAAGAAGATCGGGATGAAGAACTGCGCGACATCGTGCACCTCGCGCTCGATCTCCTTGCCGCGATGCGTGCGCGCGAGCACGAGGCCGGCCGCGAAGGAGCCGATGATGATCGCCGAGCCGACTTTCTGCGCCAGCCAAGCCAGGAGGAACGCGAACACGATTGCGGCGAAGAAGAGCCCGCGGCGCATCTCAATGCGGTCGATGGCCCGGATGAGCATCGGGGCGAGCTGCGAGCCGATCACGATCGCCAGCAGCACGAAGCCGAATGCGATCACGATGATCTTGCCGACGCCGAGGAACGTCAGCTCGCCGCCGGCGGCCAGCGTGCCGACGAGCGTGAGCAGCACCAGGCCGATGATGTCGTCGACGACGGCCGCGCCGAGGATGACTTGCGATTCGTCGTCCTGCAGGTGACCGAGGTCTGAGAGGACGCGCGCGGTGATGCCGACGGACGTCGCGGTGAGCGACGCGCCGAGGAAGATGGAGACGATGACGCGCAAGCCGAGCAGTTGCCCGAGCGCGAATCCGCCCGCCAGCGGCAGCGCCACCCCGACGATCGCCACCGCCGTCGCCGACCCGCCGACAGTCATCAACTTCTTGAGATCCGTCTCGAGCCCAATCAGAAAGAGCAGCAGGATCACGCCGAGCTCTGAGAGCAGGTGAATGGTCACGTCGTGCGGATTGACGATGTGCAGCCCCGACACGCCAACCAGCACGCCGCCCACCAACTCCCCGAGGACCGCCGGCTGCCCGACACGCTCCGCCAGCTCACCGAACAACTTGGCGGCGACAAAGATGGCGATCAGCGCGAGCAGGAACGGTGCGATTTCCACGACGGCGAGAGGATATCAACGCGGGACGCGAATGGTGAGAGCCGTGCCCAACGCCGCGCACCTCGACGAGATTCTCTTCGCGATGGGCCGCGCCAAGCCCGCAGCCACTGCCCCGCCCCCGAGGGAACCTCGCCGCGGCGCCGATCGCGCGGCTATCCGCAAAGTCGCCAAACGTAGGGCGTGGCTTCAGCCCGCCCCCCGGGCGGGGTGGCCGGGCGCTCCGGGGTGCGGCAGCCACGCGGTCCTCCGCTACGGCGCGCGGCGTCCGCAGTGCATTCAAAGACGTTATTTCGATCCCGTTCTCACCTCGCGAATGCGACTCGCCAACTGCTATATCGCGCAGCGGCCTCTCCTGAGGCCGTTCTATGTGTGTTTGTTCAAGTGCGTGCTCCGTCGCGCCCGACTGGAAGCCGGGGGCTATTTTCTTTCACCGTGCTACACGCGCGGTCGAGTTCACCCGAAATGCCTAACTGAAGACCTGAAAATCTCGAAGCGGCGGCCTGACGGTTTTCGCAAGCGCCCGCTGTCCAACTTCAAGCTGGTGCGGCCGACTTCGCCACCGTAGCCCTTGGCCGGCACGGCGTAGCGTGAGATCCGTCGTGCGGATCGACGATGTGCAGTCTCGACACCCGACCAGCACACCGCCCACCAGCTCACCGAGGAGCGTGCCCGGTCGCTTTCGCGTCGGGGTAGACTCTGGCGATCATGCCGACGATCCTTCGGGAAGGGCCTTACAGGTTCTACTTCTTCAGCGGAGACGTCGGCGAGCCACGTCACGTTCACGTCGACGCTGGCGGTGCCACGGCCAAGTTCTGGCTGACTCCGGTGGCGCTCGATTACAGTATTGGTTTCTCGGCACGCGAGCTGCGTGCTATCGAACGGATCGTGCTGCAGCATCAGAAGCAGTTCGGGGAGGCATGGGATGCGTACTTCGGAACCTAGAGCGGGAGAGAAGATCGAAGCCGTTCGGATCGACGAAGATACCCTTGTTGTGGATCTTGCCGATGGTCGCACAGTCAGCACACCACTTGCGTGGTACCCGCGGCTGCTGCATGCCACGCCTGAGCAGCGTAACAACTTCGTTGTATCTGGTGCAGGTTTCGGCATTCACTGGCCCGATGTCGATGAGGATCTCAGCGTTCATGGAATGCTCGCCGGTGCTGCCGCGCCAGGCGTGAGGATAGCGGTCTAAAGCAACGGCCAAACCCGAAGCCGCCGCCTCGCGATGAGAGGGAACATCGCCTCGGCGCCGATCGCGCGGGTATCCGGAAAGTCGCCAAACGTAGGGCGTGGCTTCAGCCCGCGCAACGAGGGCGCGAGCCCGCCCACGTACACGTGCGGCGGGAACGAAAGCTGGCCAAGTTCTGGCTTGAACCAGTTGAACTCGCCGATTCGAAACGATTTGCGGCGCACGAGTTACGCGAGATCGAGCAGATCGTTCAAGCGCGGCGCGCCCGATTTTCTTAGAGGCCTGGAATGAGCACTTTCGTAGTTGAAACGGAACCGCGCGCCATGCAGGTTGTGGTGACCGATGACGAACTGACGATTCATCTCGTCGATGGTCGCAGAGTATCCGCGCCTCTGGTCTTGTATCCGCGACTGCTTCACGCCACCGCTGATGAACGAAATGAGTGGGAGCTGATTGGCGAAGGCGAAGGTATTCATCGGCCTCAGATCGACGAAGATCTCAGCGTGGCTGGAATCCTTCGGGGCACGCGTGCGCCACAGCAGAAGCGGGGCCTCTAACCGGCGTTGGGTTGTGACCGCCGTTGTGCGGTCCACATCCATCGCGAGATCCTGAACCGCCTGTTGTTTCATCGCAGCCTTTCCTTATTTGGCGACGACTCGTCGCGACATCCTGCCGGCGCGCGGGTATCCGCAAAGTCGCCGAACGTAGGGCGTGGCTTCAGCCCGCCCCCCGGCGGGGTGGGCGGGGTGCTCCGGGGTGCCAGCCAAACCATCCTCCGCTACACCGCCCGCGGCGGCCGCAGTCCTTGAAGACGCCCTCTCCATCCCGTTTCTCGCCTCGCATATGCGACTAGCCCAACTGCCATATCGCGGAGCGGTTTCTCGCAAGGCTGTTTTATGTGTATGGGTTCAAGTGCGTGCGCCATGCTACGCGGACTAGGCGACCTAGAAGTTGGGCAGACGGAAGACAGCTACGTATCCTCGTCACAAAATTCGAGGCCGAGGTACTGATCTCGCATCTTGCTCAGGTAACGCCAAGCGGAGGCAACACTAAGCGCGCATATGAAAGCCGCGACAGGAACTGTGACGAACTGTGGCTGCCGCGGTATCGCAAAGGCGGCCGCCGCAGGAATGGCCCACAGTGCCGTCGATTCACGGCTGAGTCGTCGCCACCGGATCAGCAGGTTCAGACGCTGCCGCTCGGCCCGATCCTTTCGCTCAGTCACGATCTTTATAGCGACCCTGCACCACCACCAATGAAGCGCCTCCACGACCACAAAGTAGAAGAGCGCCCATGCAAGTGTTTGCATCCCAAGGTAGCGCCCGGTCCCGGTGTCGACGAGGCGCAGAACGATTGCGTAGCAAAATGCGTACGAAGTCAAGTCGCAAACGATCAGAAAGACTCGCTTTGTATACGCATCGTCGTCGCTGTCACCCGTGGCTGCGTCGCGATCCGTGTAGTAGAGCAGGTTATCCGCGAGGACCCTGGTCACGAAGAACGTGGCACCCAACATCACGAGGCCGTTCGCGACACTTGGCGATTTGGGCGGCCAGTCACCCTGCATGCTGGTGACCGTGTTCTTGAGCAGATCGCTGATGATCAAGCCCGAGATAATGCCGAGCAGCGCCCGCATTGCCACATGCAAGCCTGTATCGCGTGATTCTCGTTTCGGTGTAGCGGCGTCTACCTCGTTCCTAGGCTTGGCGCGTCGTGAGTGGATGTTCCGACGGCGCGTGGAGTCGACCTTAGGCACGGAGTCGTTCTACGCGCGATGAACGTAGAAGTAAAGTGCGGGCATCCGTCGAGCCGCCGCTGCCCAACTTCACGCTGAAGCTGGTGCGGCCCGGCTTCGGCCCGGCAGCCGAGCTGCCTGCCTCATCGCCAGCGCGGTGGCGTCACGCCGGTTGCAGTTCGCCACTCGATTCTGCGAACGTCATTGGCGGCAACCGGCGCGCCGCTTCGGCTTCGGCACGCGGAACCGGCCGCACAGTTTAGCGTGAGATCCGTTCGGCGGACCCGGAATCCGTGGCGAGAGCGGCACGCTGGCGGGGCAACTCCACTGATCGTGAGAATCACATGCGCGGCGGCAGAGCCGCACGCTAAAGCGTAGTTGGAACATGGCGAGGTCGCGTCAACACCGCTTTACGTGAGCGGTTCGTGCGTGGCGCCGCCGGCGCCTGCGTTGCCGTCGTCGCACGCTCCGCGTCGGGCGAAGGTGTCGTGCCGAGAGCCGCGGTTCGTCCGTCTCATTCTGCATCACGCCTCGTAAGCCGAGACGCTGTGGCACGTGCCAGACGCAAACGATCAACCACTATCGGCCGCCGAACAAGCCGCTGCACCTGACGACACGCCGTAGCTTTGCCCGGGGCTGAAGCCCCTGCGGTCCGCCGAGAGGCACGGCGTCACGCCGGTTGCAGATCCCTCGGTGCGGTTGCAACGATCCCGCGGCAACCGGCGCGCCGCTTCCTGGTGTTCGCGTGATGGCGCGCCGACAGGTGAGCGGCATGGGCGTTAGGCCGACGAATCAACTTCTTTGCGATGGCAGACTCCTATGAAGCTTCGCGTACGTGCATGAGCGAGTGCGTCACCGGCGGCGGCTGCGACAGCGGTCAACGGCAAGTTAGACCGGCCATCGCGCCCCGGTTCAGGCCGCCGTCTGATGACGGAGTATCAGGCGAGTGCGTATCACTGCTTCTTACCACGCGGCGGTCGGTTCGGAGTATTCTGCCGTAGGCGTTCAGCCGCATCACTCAATATATAGACTGACTCTAGCAAGCTCTCCACAATGTCCATTACTCGCGACAGATCGGACGAGTCCACGGCGATACCTCGATGCGCGGCCGCGCTGCCAGTTTCAAGCGCGGCGGCGACGAACTCTCTATTCCTTCGGCCGACGAATCCTTGTCGCTCGAGTTCGGCCAGCTTCTCGCGGAACGTTCCGAGGTCACCGACCTTGTCCAGAATGACAGCATCTACAACGGTTCGGGCGCCAATTGTGGCCAGTCGTGAGCTACCGGCTTGCAGAGCTTTGTATACCTCATCCAAGACCGCCGGAATGGGCATCGGCAACTGAGTCCACCATCGGGGTCTTCTGCGCGCAATTCTCGGCGGGTAGAACTGTGGAACGGCGGCTCCATACGCTTCGTGTTCGCCCGTCTCGCGAACGCAAAGCTGGTTACATCCGAGGCACTGCAAAATCTCGAAGGTTATACTTACTTCGAGTTCTTCCTTGTATTCGAACTCGTAACTCGTGTCGGTGTATGTAAACGAAGTTCTCGTTGCGTGATTCGTATCACGTCCACAGCCGTTGCAGTGAACCTTTAGCGGGTCGGTCATAGTTTAGTGCTCGGGTATTCTCGAGAATCAATTGCGTTCGCCGCGGAAACGCAGACAAGCTTATTCGTTCTGGGCGTGTGGTACCACCTCCGCGATGCTTATCTTGTGACGGCGGCCTAACTAACCCGGATTATTCACGAGAACGAGCGGTAAAGACGACGCGGGCTCGCTCAAGTGCTTGTATTCTTTAGGTGTTCTAAGCCAAAGACTACAGCGCCCGGAGGTGCCCGCGTCGTGACAGAGTGTACCCCGCAGTTCGACCTCTTTTCCATCGGTCGCCGCACGGTGACGGCGTCGTTCGTCGATACGCCGCTGAGCTCCGATATCGGGGTGGTGCTCCTTAGCCGGATCGACCGCCGC
>DASVSV010000295.1:0-12952 GCA_036387915.1 Thermoanaerobaculia bacterium | reverse complement strand
AAGTCGGTACGGAAGGGCGCCTCGGCGGTCAGGCCCAGGTCAAGGGCGTCTCCGGTACGTGGAAAGACTTGACCGACTCGGTCAATTACATGGCCGCGAACCTCACCTCGCAGGTGCGCAACATCGCCGAGGTCACGACGGCCGTCGCGAACGGCGACCTCTCCAAGAAGATCACCGCGGAAGCGTTGGGCGAGATCCTCGAGCTGAAGAACACCATCAACACGATGGTCGATCAGCTCCGCGCCTTCGCCTCGGAAGTCACGCGCGTGGCCCGCGAGGTCGGCACGGAAGGACAGCTCGGCGGCCAGGCAGAAGTGCCGGGCGTGGCCGGGACGTGGAAGGACCTCACCGACTCGGTCAACTCGATGGCCGGCAACCTCACCGCGCAGGTGCGCAACATCGCCGAGGTCACCACCGCCGTGGCCATGGGCGACCTCTCCAAGAAGATCACCGTCGAAGTGCGCGGCGAGATCCTGGAGCTGAAGAACACCATCAACACGATGGTCGACCAGCTCAACTCGTTCGCGGCCGAGGTCACGCGCGTGGCGCGCGAGGTCGGCACGGAAGGAAACCTCGGCGGCCAGGCCGAAGTGAAGGGCGTGGCCGGTACGTGGAAGGACCTCACAGACTCGGTCAACGCCATGGCCGGCAACCTCACCGCGCAGGTGCGCAACATCGCCGAGGTCACGACCGCCGTGGCCATGGGCGACCTCTCCAAGAAGATCACCGTCGACGTGCGAGGCGAGATCCTCGAGCTGAAGAACACCATCAACACGATGGTCGATCAGCTCAGCGCGTTCGCCTCGGAAGTCACGCGCGTGGCCCGCGAGGTCGGCTCGGAAGGGCAGCTCGGCGGCCAGGCCGAAGTGCCGGGCGTTGCGGGCACGTGGAAGGACCTCACGGACTCGGTGAACGCCATGGCCGGCAACCTCACCGCGCAGGTGCGCAACATCGCCGAGGTGACGACGGCCGTCGCACTCGGCGACCTCTCGCGCAAGATCACCGTCGACGTGCGCGGCGAGATCCTCGAGCTGAAGAACACCATCAACACGATGGTCGATCAGCTCAACTCCTTCGCCGCCGAGGTCACGCGCGTGGCGCGCGAAGTCGGAACGGAAGGAAAGCTCGGCGTGCAGGCCGAGGTCAAAGGCGTGGCCGGTACGTGGAAGGACCTCACGGACTCGGTCAACGCGATGGCGTCGAACCTCACCGTGCAGCTCCGCGACGTCTCCGGCGTCGCCACCGCGATCGCATCCGGCGACCTCACACGCAAGATCACGGTCGACGTGCGCGGCGAGATCCTGCAGATCAAGGAAACGATCAACACGATGGTCGATCAGCTCTCGGCCTTCGCCTCGGAAGTCACGCGTGTGGCCCGGGAGGTCGGCACGGAAGGCAACCTCGGCGGCCAGGCCGAAGTGAAGGGCGTGGCCGGTACGTGGAAGGACCTCACCGACTCGGTCAACTCGATGGCCGGCAACCTCACCGCGCAGGTGCGCAACATCGCCGAGGTCACGACCTCGGTCGCAAACGGCGACCTCTCCAAGAAGATCACCGTCGAAGTGCGCGGCGAGATTCTCGAGCTGAAGAACACCATCAACACGATGGTCGACCAGCTCCGGAGCTTCGCCGCCGAGGTCACGCGCGTGGCGCGCGAGGTCGGCACGGAAGGGAAGCTGGGCGGTCAGGCCGACGTGCAGGGTGTCTCCGGCACGTGGAAGGACTTGACCGACTCGGTCAACTACATGGCCGCGAACCTGACCGCGCAGGTGCGGTCGATCGCGGACGTGACCACCGCCGTCGCCAACGGCGACCTCTCCAAGAAGATCACCGTCGACGTCAAAGGGGAGATCCTCGAGCTGAAGAACACCATCAACTCGATGGTCGATCAGCTCAACTCCTTCGCCTCCGAGGTTACGCGCGTGGCGCGTGAAGTCGGCGTCGAAGGAAAGCTGGGCGGCCAGGCGCAGGTCAAGGGCGTGGCCGGTACGTGGAAGGACCTCACCGACAACGTCAACATGATGGCGTCGAACCTCACCACGCAGGTCCGCAACATCGCCCAGGTCACGACTGCCGTCGCGAACGGCGACCTGTCGAAGAAGATCACCGTCGACGTGCGAGGGGAGATCCTCGAGCTGAAGGACACCATCAACACGATGGTCGACCAGCTCAACTCGTTCGCCGCTGAAGTCACGCGCGTGGCACGCGAAGTCGGTACGGAAGGGAAGCTGGGCGGTCAGGCGCAGGTCAAGGGCGTGGCCGGTACGTGGAAGGACCTCACGGACTCGGTCAACTCGATGGCCTCGAACCTCACCGCGCAGGTGCGCAACATCGCCGAGGTCACGACCGCGGTCGCACTGGGCGACCTGTCGAAGAAGATTACGGTCGACGTGCGGGGCGAGATCCTGGAGCTGAAGAACACCATCAACACGATGGTCGATCAGCTCAACTCCTTCGCCTCGGAAGTCACGCGCGTGGCCCGCGAAGTCGGTACGGAAGGGCGCCTCGGCGGTCAGGCCCAGGTCAAGGGCGTCTCCGGTACGTGGAAAGACTTGACCGACAACGTCAACATGATGGCCAGCAACCTGACCAATCAGGTGCGCAACATCGCCCAGGTCACCACGGCCGTCGCGAACGGCGACCTCTCGAAGAAGATCACCGTCGACGTCAAGGGGGAGATCCTCGAGCTGAAGGACACCATCAACACGATGGTCGACCAGCTCAACTCGTTCGCCTCGGAAGTCACGCGCGTGGCGCGCGAGGTCGGCACGGAAGGGAAGCTCGGCGGCCAGGCGCAGGTCAAAGGCGTGGCCGGTACGTGGAAAGACCTCACCGACAACGTCAACATGATGGCCGCGAACCTCACCTCGCAGGTGCGCGGTATCGCACGCGTCGTGACCGCGATCGCCAAGGGCAACCTGAAGCAGAAGCTCGCCGTCGAAGCACGAGGAGAGATCGCGGAGCTGGGCGACACGATCAACGACATGATCGAGACGCTGGCCACGTTCGCCGACCAGGTCACCACGGTGGCGCGCGAAGTCGGCGTCGAAGGACGCCTCGGCGGCCAGGCCAACGTGCCGGGCGCCGCGGGCACGTGGCGCGACCTGACCGACAACGTCAACCAGCTGGCCGCGAACCTCACCACGCAGGTGCGCGCCATCGCCGACGTCGCCACCGCCGTCACCAAGGGCGACCTTACGCGCAACATTACGGTCGAAGCGCAGGGCGAGCTGGCGGCACTCAAAGGCAACATCAACGAGATGATCCGCAACCTGCGCGAGACCACGTCGCGCAACGCGGAGCAGGACTGGCTGAAGACGAACCTGGCCAAGTTCACGCGCATGATGCAGGGACAGAAGAACCTGCAGACCGTGTCGCAGATGATCCTCAGCGAGCTGGCCCCGGTGGTCAGCGCCGCGCACGGTGTCTTCTACACGATGGACTCCTCGGCGAACGAGCCGATCCTGAAGCTCGCCGCCACGTACGCGTACAAGGAGCGCAAGCACCTCAACAAGCAGTTCCGCATCGGCGAGTCGCTGATCGGGCAGGCCGCGTTCGAGAAGCAGCGCATCCTGATCACCGACGCGCCGGACGATTACGTGCAGATCAACTCCGGCCTCGGCGAGTCGAAGCCGCTGAACATCATCGTCCTGCCGATCGTCTTCGAAGGCGCGGTGCTGGCGGTGATGGAGCTGGCCTCGTTCACCCGCTTCACGGAGACCTATCAGTCGCTGCTCGACCAGCTCACCGAGTCGATCGGCGTGGTGCTGAACACGATCCAGGCGAACATGCGCACCGAGGAGCTGCTGACGCAGTCGCAGTCGCTCGCCGAAGAGCTGCAGACGCAGCAGGAAGAGCTGACCGAGACCAACAAGCGCCTCGAGTCGCAGGCCAAATCGCTGCAGGCCTCGGAAGAGCTGCTCAAGCAGCAGCAGGAAGAGCTGCAGCAGACCAACGAGGAACTGGAAGAGAAGGCCCGCCTCCTCACCGCGCAGAACGAGGAAGTCGAGCAGAAGAACCGCGAGGTCGAGAACGCCAAGCGCCAGCTCGAAGACAAGGCCCGCCAGCTCGCCCTGACGTCGAAGTACAAGAGCGAGTTCCTGGCGAACATGTCCCACGAGCTGCGCACGCCGCTCAACTCGCTGCTCATCCTGGCCAAGCTGCTGGCCGACAACCCCGAGCAGAACCTCACCGAGAAACAGGTCGACTTCGCACGCACGATCCACGGCTCGGGACAGGACCTGCTCACCCTCATCAACGACATCCTCGACCTCTCCAAGATCGAGAGCGGCATGATGACGGTCTCGCTGTCCGACGTTTCGTTCCGCGAGATCGGCGACCTGACCGAGCGCACCTTCCGGCAGATGGCCAACGACAAGAAACTCGACTTCGCCATCGAGCCGGCCACGAACCTCCCCAACTCGATCCACACCGATCCGACGCGCCTGCAGCAGGTCCTCAAGAACCTGCTCGGCAACGCGTTCAAGTTCACCGAGAAGGGCGGCGTCAAGCTGCGCATGGAGACGGCGCTGTCGGGCTGGAGCCCGGGTCACGAGATCCTCGACCGCGCCAACGGCGTGATCGCGTTCAGCGTCACCGACACCGGCATCGGCATCCCCGAGGAGAAGCAGCGCATCATCTTCGAAGCGTTCCAGCAGGCCGACGCGTCGACGACGCGCAAGTTCGGCGGCACCGGCCTCGGACTGTCGATCAGCCGCGAGATTGCGCGACTGCTCGGCGGCGAGATCCGCGTCTCGTCCGAGCCCGGTCTCGGCTCGACGTTCACGCTCTACCTGCCGCAGACGTACGAGACGCCGGGCACGCGGCGCGACCGGCGCGACGAGCGTCCGGCGACGCCCGAGCAGCAGCAACAGCAGCAGCCGGCGCCGCGCGTCCCGATGACGTTCCCCGATTTCGGCGCCGAGACTTCGACCGACCGCGAGGCGCGGGAGGCGAGGGGAGGCGGTGCAGAGCAGCAGGTCGTGATCGAGGAGCAGGTGCCCGACGATCGCGACTCCATCCGGCCCGGTGACCGCACGGTGCTCATCGTCGAGGACGACGTCGCCTTCGCGCGCATCCTGCTCGACATGGCCCGCGACAAGGGCTTCAAGGGCCTGGTCGCCACGCGCGGCGAGTCCGCCTTGCAGCTCGCGCCGCGGTTCCGTCCCGACGCCATCACGCTCGACATCGAGCTGCCCGACATGGAAGGGTGGACGGTGCTCGACCGCCTCAAGCACGACCGCGTCACCCGCCACATCCCGGTGCACATCATCTCCGCCGACGAGGAGACGGCGCGCGGTCTGCGCCTCGGTGCGTTCGCGCAGATGCAGAAGCCGGTCTCGAAGGACTCTCTGGACGAGGCGTTCGCGAAGATCCAGGGCTTCCTCGAGCGCTCCAACAAAACGCTGCTCATCGTCGAAGACAACCCGCAGCAGCGGCAGGCCATCGTCGAGCTGATCGGCGAAGGCGACGTCGACATCACCGCCGTCGGTACGGGCGAAGAGGCGCTGCAACTCCTCTCCGAGCGTCCGTTCGACTGCATGGTCCTCGACCTCGGCCTGCCGGACATGACCGGCTTCGAGTTCATCAACCGGCTGAAGAACGAGCTCGGTGTGACCGACGTGCCGATCGTGGTCTACACCGGGCGCGAGCTGTCGCGGAAAGAGGAGAACGAGCTCAAACGGATGGCCGACGCCATCATCGTCAAGGACGTCCGCTCGCCGGACCGCCTGCTCGACGAAACCGCGCTCTTCCTCCACCGCGTCGAGGAGAACCTGCCGGAACAGAAGCGGAAGATGCTCGAGCAGTTGCACGAGTCCGATCCCGTGCTGGCCGGCAAGAAAGCCCTCATCGTCGACGACGACATGCGCAACATCTACGCGCTGACGTCGCTCCTCGAGCGGCACAAGATGAAAGTGCTCTACGCCGAAAGCGGCCAGGAAGGCATCGACGCGCTGAACGCCAACGACGACATCGACGTCGTGCTGATGGACGTGATGATGCCGGAGATGGACGGCTACGAAGCGATGCGCCGCATCCGCTCCATGGACGAGTACAAGGCCCTGCCGATGATCGCCCTGACCGCCAAGGCCATGAAGGGCGACCGCGAAAAATGCATGGAAGCGGGAGCCAGCGACTACATCACCAAACCGATCGACGCCCAGCAGCTCGTCTCCCTGCTGCGGGTCTGGCTGTACCGGTAACCCCCACGGACCGCCGGCCTCTCCCGCCGGCGGTCCTATGGAGTGCGGCGGCCCAGCCGCCGCTTTCCTATTCGCGCGCAACGTGCCGGCGGGGTGCGTCTCGCAGTACTGCTCCCGAATACAAACGCGGCGGCCTTGCCGCCGCACTCCACAATGCTCCGCGGTACGACCACCCTGTCATCCCGAGCGTCGAGTCGAGGGACCTGGGCGGGTGGGGGCGCGCTGCATGAGCTTCGGGACACGCTGCGCCGCCCCCGCCCACCCGGGTCCCTCGACTCACGCTCGGGATGACAGGTGGTCGCGCCGCACTCCATGAAGCCCCGCGAACCCGTCAGCCGAACCCTACCAGCACCGCAGGGCCTGCTTCTTGCTCTTCGGTACTCCGTTTGCTCTCTCAGTAATCGCACGCATCGATGGCTAACGAACCCGCGGCAATCGTCGACGAACAGGCCAAGGCCGACCTCGAACAGATCGAGGTGAGCCTCCTCACGCAGGGGATCTATCAGCATTACGGCTTCGACTTCCGCGACTACTCGCTGCCGTCGTTGCGGCGGCGGATCTGGAAGCGCGTCTACGCCGAGGGGCTGACCACCGTCTCCGGTCTGATCGAGAAAGTGCTCCACGACTCGCAGTCGATGGAGCGGCTGCTGCTCGACCTCTCCATCAACACCACCGCCATGTTCCGCGACCCGACCTTCTACCTGGCCTTCCGCCGGAAGATCGTCCCGATGCTGCGCACCTATCCCTTCGTGCGCATCTGGCACGCCGGCTGTTCGACCGGCGAAGAGGTCTACTCGATGGCCATCCTGCTCCAGGAGGAAGGGCTCTACGACCGCTGCCGCATCTACGCCACCGACATCAACGAGGCCGTCCTGCAGAAGGCCAAGTCTGGCATCTTCCCGCTCTCCACGATGCAGGAGAACACCTCCAACTACATCACCGGCGGCGGCACCGGCACGTTCTCCGACTACTACACCGCGCGCTACGACTACGCGATCTTCCGCCCGTCGCTGCGCGAGAACGTGGTCTTCGCGCAGCACAACCTCGTCACCGACGCCTCCTTCAATCACTTCAACGTGATCTTCTGCCGCAACGTGCTGATCTACTTCAACAACGCCTTGCAGGACCGGGTGCAGCAGCTTTTCCTCCAGTCGATGGAAATGTTCGGCATCCTCGGCCTCGGCAAGAAGGAGTCGATCAAGTTCACCACCGTCGCCGAGGACTATGACGTCGTGGACGTGGAAGAGCGCCTCTACAGGAGAGTGCGGTGAGAAGCGTTCGACCTTCCTCGTCCGACGTTCAGGGTGCCTCTTCGTCCAAAGGCACGCCCGCCGAACGGCAGGCGGCCAGCGATGCCGCGCTTCCCCCCGGCATCCGTACCTGGACCGACGGCCGGGTCCTGCCGGCCGCCACGCAGAAATACGAGCTGATCGCCATCGGCTGTTCGATGGGCGGCATGGCCGCGATGGAGCAGATCTTCGGCGCGCTGCCCGCCGACTTCCCGGTGCCGATCGTCGTGGCGCAGCACCGCTACCGCACCTCGGGCGAAGCGCTCCCGAATTTCCTGCGCCGCCATTCGCAGCTCAGCGTCGTCGACGCCGTCGACAAGCAGTGGATCCGCCGCGGTCACGTCTATCTCGCGCCGGCCGACTATCACCTCTACGTCGATCGCGGCGGCGAGCTCAGTCTGTCAGTCGATGCTGCGGTCGCGTATTCGAGGCCTTCGATTGATGTACTGTTCGAGTCGGCCGCGGACGCGTACATGGCCGGCGTCATCGGTGTGGTGCTCACGGGCATGAACGCCGACGGCGCGCGCGGAGCACAGCGCATCAAGCAGCGCGGCGGCTTCGTCGTCGTCCAGGACCCAAAAACGGCCGAGTCGGCCGAGATGCCGGAGGCCGCAATCAAAGCGACACGCGTGGATCGGATCTTGCCACTGAACCGGATCGGACCGTTTCTCGTCGAGCTTTGCCGGAACAGCGGATGACCGACCTTCTCTTCGATTTATCCTTCGCGCAGACGCGGGATCTCCGGTGCCCCCGAGGGATGAACTGGCAGTGCCGGAACAGCGGATGACGGACGAACGCGTAAATATTTTGCTGGTCGACGATCAGCCGGCGAACCTGCTGGCGCTGGAGTCGATCCTCGTCGAGACGGGGGAGCACCTCGTCATGGCCGAATCCGGCTCCGCGGCCCTGCGCCATCTGCTGTCGATGGACTTTGCGGTGGTGCTGCTCGACGTGCAGATGCCCGACCTCGACGGCTTTGAGACGGCCAACCTCATCCGCTCGCGCGAGCGCTCCCGCGACACGCCGATCATCTTCCTGACCGCGCTCTCGCGCAGCGAGACCAACGTCGGCCGCGGCTACGAGCTCGGCGCCGTCGACTACATCTTCAAGCCCTTCAACGCGGACATCCTCCGCTCCAAGGTCAACGTCTTCATCGAGTTGTTCCGCAAACGCGAGGCGTTCAAGCGCCAGGCGCACGAGCTGGCCCGCCTGATCCGTCAGAACGAGCTGATTCTCAACGCCGCCGCGGAAGGCGTGTTCGGCGTCGGCCTCGAGGGCGCGACGACGTTCGTCAATCCCGCCGCGGCACGCATGATCGGACGCCGCGCCGACGAGATCTCCGGCGTCGACATTCACGCGCTCGTCCATCCGGTCTTCCCCGGGGTGGCCACGTGCGACGTGTCGAAGTGCCGGCTCTACGCGGTGGTGCACGGCGAGCCGGCGTACGACGAGATCGAGGCGACGTTCTACCGCCCCGAGGGGACCAACTTCCCGGTCGAGTTCTGCGCGTCACCGATGCGCGACGAGAACGGAGACCTGGTCGGTTCGGTGATCACCTTCCGCGACGTCACGGAGAAACGCGCCGCCGCCCTGGCCGCCGAGGCCGAGCGCCGCTACAAAGAGGCCGAGGCCCAGAACCGCGCCAAGGACAACTTCCTGGCCACGCTCTCCCACGAGCTCCGCACCCCCATGACCTCCATCCTGGGCTGGGTGCAGTTCCTCCGCAGCGGCCACTTCGAGGCCGACGAGCTCGAGGAGGCGCTGCGCACCATCGAGTCCAGCGCCCGCCTGCAGGCCCGCCTCATCGACGACATGCTCGACGTCTCCCGCATGATCCTCGGCAAGTTCCAGGTCGACCTCGCGCCGACGAAAATCTCCGACATCGTCGAAGCCGCGCTGACCACGGCCCGCCCCATGGCCGCCGACAACGAGGTGCAGCTGACCTGGGAGATCACCGACCGCGAAGCCCTCGTCGACGCCGACCCGAGCCGGATCCAGCAGGTCATCCACAACCTGCTCACCAACGCCATCAAGTTCACCCCCGCCGGCAAGCACGTCGACCTCAAGGTCGACCGTCTCGACCACCACCTGCGCATCCGCGTCACCGACGAAGGGGAGGGCATCGACCCCGCCTTCCTCCCGTACGTCTTCGAACGCCTCCGCCAGGCCGAAGGCTCCAACAAACGCAGCGGCCTCGGACTCGGCCTGGCCATCGCCCGCCACATCATCGAGCTCCACCACGGCGAGATCATCGCCGAAAGCGAAGGCCCCGGCCGCGGTGCCCAATTCACCATCACCCTCCCCGCCGCCCAGTCGCAGGACACGCCCCGCGACGTAGCGTCATTGCACGCGTAACCGCCGCTTCTTCGCTACGCGCCCGCCACCCCGCCCGGGGGGCGGGCTGAAGCCACGCCCTACGTTCGTCCACTCAGCGCGTACGGCCAGCGGGGGCGGCGTCATATGTGGAGTGCGGCGGCCTTCGCCGCCGCTTTCCTATTCGCGCGCCTGCAACGCAGAACGCCCAATACAAGCGTCGTTGGTTACCGCGTCGTTGGTTACCGCACCTGACACCGCGACGATCTACCTCTTCTACGAAAAGCCACCCAAACGTAGGGCGTGGCTTCAGCCCGCCCCCCCCGGGGAGGGCGGCCTGACGAACTACGGCACCGACACCGTGGCCGTGCTGCTGTCCACCGAGCCGCAGGTTCCCGTCACACGCACCCAGTACGAATACGTCCCCTTGCCGAGGCGGCCCGTGCTCAGCGTCGAGCCCGCGCCGGCGGTGCCGGTGATCGGGGTGGTGGTGTTGCCGGTGGTGCCGCGGTACCAGCGGTACGTGAGTGTCCCGGTGCCGCTCGCGACGACGCTCAGCGTCGCCGACGAGTTTCGCGGAATGGTCACGCTCTGCGGCTGCGTCGCGATCGCCGTCGCCGCGTTCACCGTGACATTCGCACTGCTCGTCGTGCTGCATCCCGAGGCCGTCGTGACGGTGACGCCGATCGTCATCGTCCCGCCGCTGCCGGCCGTGTACGACAGATTGCGGCCGTTCGCCGAAGTGATCGTGCCGC
Organism: Thermoanaerobaculia bacterium; assembly: GCA_036387915.1. GTDB lineage: Bacteria > Acidobacteriota > Thermoanaerobaculia > Gp7-AA8 > Gp7-AA8 > QHVT01. The sequence goes on along the minus strand of DASVSV010000295.1, from coordinate 2,392 downwards.
CGCTGACCTGCCAGTTGTACGTCGCGCCCGCGCCCGCGTCCATCACGCTCGCCGCACCTGCCGCATCCGCGCAGATCGTCGAAGGCGCCGTGATGGCCGCCGACGGCAGCGGGTTGATGGCGATGGCCGGAGTGCTCGACGTCGCGCTGCAGCCGGAGGCCGTCGTCACCGTCACGCTCAGCGAAACGCTTCCACTCGCACCCGCACTGAACGAAACATTGCGCCCATTTGAAGATGTGATCGTGCCGCCGCTGATCTGCCAGACGTACGTCGCACCCACGCCGGCGTTGGCCACACTCGCCGTACCCGCCGCATTCGCGCAGAGTGAGGCCGGCGCGGAGATCGCCGCATCCGGACTCGGATTGATCGCGACCGACGCATTCCCGGTCGCGCTGCACCCGGCCGCCGTCGTCACCGTCACGCTCAGCGACACGGCTCCACTCGCACCCGCCGTAAACGAAACATTGCGCCCGTTCGCGGACGCGATCGTGCCGCCGCTGATCTGCCAGACATACGTCGCACCCGCGCCCGCGTCAGCCACGCTCGCGTTGCCCGGCGCACCCGCGCAGATCTCAGCCGGCGCCGCGACCGTCGTCGCCGGACTCGCGTTCGCCGTCACCGCCACCGCGTCGCTCGGCGTGCTCGCGCAGCCGAGGGAGTCCGTGACCATGACACGGTACGAGCCGCTGTTCGTGGCCGTGTACGACGACGACGTCGCGCCGCCGATGCTCGAGCCGCCGTCGAACCACTGGAACGAGTAACTGCCGCTGCCGCCGGACGGTGTGGCCGTGAGGGTCACGCCGCCGCCGGGGCAGAACGACGTCGCACCGCTCGCCGTGACGCCCGGTTTCGCCAGCGGCGCATTCTCCGTCACCACCACCGCCGCCGACCGCGTCGAGCAGCCGTTCGCGTTCGTGACCGTGACGTCGAACGTGCCGCTCGCGCTGACCGTGATCGACGGACCCGACTGGCCGTTCGACCAGTAGTAATGCGACATCCCCGCGGGCGCCGTCAGCGTCACGCTGCCGCCGTCGCAGAACGTCGTCGGACCGCTCGGCGTGATCGTCGCGTCGGGCAGCGGGTTCACCGCGATCGCGGTCGAGCTGCTGGCCGCGCAGCCGTCCCAGGTCGTCACCGTGACGCCGAGCGTCACCGGCCCGCTCGGACCGGCCGTGAACGAGACCGTGTTGGCCATCGTCCCCGTGATCGTGCCGCCGGTGATGGTCCAGCTGTACGTCGAGCCGTTGCCGGCCCACGGCACCGACGCGGCCTGCGTCGAATTCGCGCAGACCGCCGTCTCCGCCGTGATGGTCGCGTCGGGGAGCGGCTTGACCGTGAACACCTGCGCCTCGCTGGTCATGCTCACGCAGCCCACCGAGTCCGTCACCTGCACGTAGACATAGCTCGGGTTGCCCGTGGCCACGTACGTCTGCGAAGTCGCGCCGGGAATCGGCGTGCCCGTGCTGAACCACTGATAGTTGTAGTTGCCGCTGCCGCCGCTGACGTTGGCCACCACCTCCACCGAGCCGCCCTCGCAGAACGTCGTCGGCCCGTTGGCCGTGATGGTCGGACGCGTGAGCGGCGCGAGCTCCGTCACCGTGAACGGCGCCGAGGTCGCGGCGCAGTCGCCCGCACCGAAGATCGTCACCGTGTAATTGCCCGACACCGTGACCGTGATCGACGGCGTCTCCGCGCCGGTCGACCAGAGATAGCGGTAGCCCGGATCGGCCGTCAGCGTCACGCTGCCGCCGTCGCAGAACGTCGCCGGACCGTCCGCCGTGATGGCCGGCGTATTCGGCACCGGCGAGACCACGACCGTCGTCGCTGACGACTGCGCGCTGCATCCCGCGCCGTTCGTCACCGTGACCGAGTAGTTGCCGTGCTGCGTCACCACGATCGAATCCGTCGTCGCGCCGTTCGACCAGAGATAAGAGGAGTAACCGGCCGGCGCGCTGAGCACCACGCTGCCGCCTTCGCAGAACGACGTCGGCCCCGAGGGGGTGATTGCCGGTGCGGCGATGCTCGCGATCGGCACGCTCGTGCTCGCCGAGGACGTGCAGCCCCCGCCGTCCGTGACGACCACCGACACCTGCACCGGCGTCGACGACGTCGCGTAGAACGACACCGTGGATTGGTTCGCCTGGCCGATGATCTGGCCGTTCAGCACCGACCACGAATACGACGTGTACGTCCCGTCCACGCTGGCCGTGCCCGACGCGCCGTTCTCACACAGCGACGCCGGCGCAACGTGGATCACCGGCGGCGGAATGGTGCGAATGGGAACGCTCTTCGACGCCGAGGACGTGCAGCCGCTGCCGTCCGCAACCGTCACCGACACCTGCACCGGCGTCGACGACGTGGCGGAGAACGACACCGTGGATTGGTTCGCCTG
>DASVSV010000294.1:0-1666 GCA_036387915.1 Thermoanaerobaculia bacterium | reverse complement strand
CGGTCTCCCAGCGTGGACGGCTCGGCGCGGAACGTGGGCGTTCTCGCGGGACGTGTGAGAACGTAGGGCGCGGCTTCAGCCCGCCCCTCCCGTGGATGGGTGGGTGGGCGCGTTACGTTTTGCTCCGTGTCCACCGCACGTCGTAATCCGGATCCGGCGTCTCCTCGGCGGGCCGCTGCCCCTCCGGCACGTTGCGCAGGTTGACGCGGATGCGCGTCCACGTGCTCGAGCGGCCACGCATCGCGTCGACGAGCACGTCGTCGACGGCGAGCAGCGCGGCGGCTTCGGGGTGGCGCGCTTTCCAGCGTTCGAGGCCGGCCAGAGCGTCGGCTTTGTGCTCCGCCTTGGCGACAGTGATCAGCGGCTGCGTTGGTTTGCGGCGGCCGGTGGCGCCCGGCTCTTTCTTCTTCTTCGATGGTGCGACGCGCGGCGGCTCGCCGGATTGTTTCTTGTAATTCGGCGGCCATGGCGCGTCGCCGAGGCCGGCCGCTTCCTGGGCGGCGGAGAGCTCGAGCAATTTATCCAGCGAGCCCGCCGATTCGTCGATGCCGATCGACGCGTCGCCGCGTTCGGCGAAGCGCGCCGGTGCGGTGACGAGCGTGAACGCGGCCGGGTCGACGTCCGGCACTTCGTCCCAGGTCAGCGGCATCGACACGCGCGCGTCGGGCGTGGGGCGCACCGACCAGGCCGAGGCCACGGTGCGGTCCTTGGCGTTCTGGTTGTAGTCGAGGAAGACGCCGTGGCGTTCCTCCTTCCACCATTTACTCGTTGCGAGGTCGGGCACGCGGCGCTCCACTTCGCGTGCGATCGCCAGCGCCGCGCGGCGCACCTGGTCGAACGACCAGCGCCGCTCGATGCGCACGTTGACGTGGATGCCGCGCGAGCCGGACGTCTTCGGCCAGCCGCGCAGGTCGTGCTCCTCGAGCACCTCGCGCACGACCAGCGCGACGCGGCGCACGTCGTCGAAGCTCACACCGGGACCGGGATCGAGGTCGACGCGCAACTCGTCGGGATGCTCGAGATCATCGGCGCGGACCGGATGCGGATTGAGGTCGATGCAGCCGAGGTTCACGACCCAGAGCAACTGCGCGGCGTTGCGGATCACCAGCTCTTCCGCGGTGCGTCCGGAGGGGAAGCGCAGCTCCACCGTCTCCAGCCAGTCGGGGCGTTTGTCGGGCGCGCGCTTCTGGTAGAACGGCTCGCCGTCCGCGCCGTCGACGTAGCGCTTCATCACGAACGGCCGCGACGCGATGCCGCGCAGCGCGCCGTCCGCGACCGCCGCGTAGTACTTCACGAGGTCGAGCTTCGTGTAGCCCGCGCGCGGAAAGAAGACCTTGTCGGGATTCGTGATCGTGACCTCGCGGCCCGCGGCTTCGATGGTGATGGATGGACTCTTCGGCATCACCACTAGTGTACCGATGCACGTGGGGCCGGCGCCTCGCCGGCCGTCCCGCCGGCTCCCAGCCGGCCGTCAGGCCCGGGGAGACCACCGGCCGGCGGCCGCTGAGTGTGATGCCGAGTTAAGGAGGCCGGGGAGCTACCGTTCTCCCTGGAGCGCCGCTGCGGCGCTCCAGGGAGCTTCGCTACGGACGGCGTCTGCGGCGACGCGCGCCTTCGTTGCCCGCGGACGGCGTCGAAGGCGCCGCAGGCCGCGACGGCCGCGCCG
>DASVSV010000293.1:0-6414 GCA_036387915.1 Thermoanaerobaculia bacterium | reverse complement strand
GCGACGACATGGCCTCACTAAGCGCCGCCGGTCGCACCGGCCCGCCGGAGGCCTATCGTCGTCTCCCTTCCGGGACTCCAATGCGAGCATTCCGCTTAGCAACCAGTTACGAGACCAGCAACCCGCCTCACGAATTTCTCTGCCGGAACATCGACGTGATCGGCTCCTCGTTCGCCTCTTCCTCGGCGTCGAGAGCGATCATCTGCTGGATCATGTCGATGGTCGTGGTGAGCTTGTTGCGGGCGGCGCGGCGCTCCATACGCAGGTCGCCGATGGAGCGCTCCAGGTCGGCGACGCGCTGCTGGGCCTGCGACACGAGCCGCTCGGCGAGCAGCTCCGCGTCCTTGACGATCAGCTCCGCTTCCTTGCGGGCGTTGGCCGTCAGGTCCTCGGCTACTTTCTGCGCGGAGAGCAGCGTGTCCTTGAGGATGCGCTCGCGGTTGGTGTGGTCGTCGATGTCCTCGCGGAGCATCGAGACGTCGCGCCCGAGGCGGTCGTTCTCGCGGAGCAGCCGTTCGATCTCCTCGGCCACGAGGTGCAGGTACGCGCGCACTTCGTCGGGGTTGTAGCCTTTGAGGCCGCGGGAAAACGTCTGCTTCTGAATCTCGAGCGGTGTCAGATTCTGCATTGGGTCCACCCTCCACGCACAGGGACTATGCGGGCAGTATAAGCCGCCGCGCGATGGCGGCCAGCACCTGGCGGAGGATGAAGATGATCAGCACCAGCACCATCGGCGACCAGTCGATGCCCGCCGTGTCGAAGCGGCGGAGCCAGCGGCGGATGGGCCGGAGGAACGGCCGCGTCATCCGCTCGAACAGGTCGTTGAGCATTTCCAGCACGCCGTAGAACTGGCGGTGGCGCCAGCGGAACTTCGAGTTGCGCAGGAAAAAGAGGATCCACGAGAGGATCACCCAGCAGAGGATCACCCACTGCAGAATGTCCAGGATGACGTCGAGCGTGTTGATGAAGATCAGGGCGAAATCCATCAGGTGCTCTGCTCCTTGGAACGCATCCCGAAGATCGCCCTCCCGACGCGGATGATGGTCGCCCCTTCCTCGATGGCCACTTCGAAATCGTCGGTCATGCCCATGGACAGCTCCGTCAGACCGAGATCATCCCGCAATGTGCGCAGTTCGCGAAAGTAGGGCCGCATCGCCTCCGCCTCGCCGGCCGGCGGAATGGCCATCAACCCGGCGAGGTGCAGCGACGGCAGCGCCGCGATCTGCTTCGCCAGCGACGGCACTTCGGTGACCTCTACGCCGCTCTTCTGGGCCTCGCGTCCGACGTTCACCTGCAGCAGCACTTCCTGCCGCTTGCCCATCGACTCCGCGACGCGCGCGAGTTTCTCCGCGAGCTCGGAGGAGTCGACGCTCTGGATGACGTCGAAGAGACGCACCGCGTCTTTGGCTTTGTTCGACTGCAGATGGCCGATGAGATGCCAGCGTGCGGGCGCGGTGACGAGAGGCTTCTTGTCGCGCGCTTCCTGCACCTTGTTCTCGCCGACGTCGGTCGCGCCGGCGGCGATGGCGTGCGCGACGTCGGCCGCGGGAAAGGTTTTCGTCACCGCGACGAGCGTAACGTGATGGCGCTGGCGATCGGCGCGCTCGCAGGCGGCGACGATGCGCCGCTCGAGCACGACCAGGTTCTCGCGTATGCCTGACGCTCGCACCGCCCCTTCGCGCTCAGGTCTCGACACGCTTCCGCTCCAGACTCCGCCCGTCGGCGCGGTCGACGGCGAGGTTGGCCAGGCGATCCGCGTCCTTGTTGCCCGCGCGCAGGGTATGGCGGATCGAGAAGCGGCTGAAGCGGCGGGCCATCTCCTTCGCCTTCTGGTGGAGCGGGATGAGGTTCGGGTGGCGGACTTTGTAGACGCCGAGCATCTGCTTCACGAGGAGCTCGGAGTCGGAGACGATCTCGACTTCGGTCGCCCCTTCTTCGTGCGCGACGGAGAGCGCCTCGAGCAGGCCGGAGTACTCGGCGACGTTGTTGGTCGTGTGGCCGAGGAAGCCGGCCACTTCGATGATCTCGCCGGTGCTGGTGGTCATGTAGACGCCGTAGCCGGCCGGGCCGGGATTGCCGCGCGCTGCGCCGTCGACGAAAGCTTTGATCTTCAGGATGTGGGTCTCTCCAGGTAGAGGATTCGGTGACAGCCTTCGCAGTGCACGAGCTCACCGCGCTTGAGCTGCTGCGCGACCTGCGGCCGCACGCGGTTGCGGCAAGCGGAGCACGTGTCGCCGTTGACGCGCGCCAGTCCGATCTGCTGCCGCTGCCGGTAGATTTTGTGGAACTCGTTGCGGAGCCGTTCGGGGATGCCCTTCTCGATTTCCGCGGCGCGCGCCTTCAGCTTCTCCGCCTCGGCGCGCAGGTCGCCGAGCCCGGCCTGCCATTCGGCATACGCGGCGTCGTAGCGCGCCTGCAACTCGGCGTGCCCGTCCTTCCGCGCGTCGAGCTGCGACTGCAGCCCCTCGGCCTCGGTCATGTTCTTCAGCACCGAGTCCTCGAGCTCCTTGACGCTCTTGCGCGTGGTGTCGATCTCCTTCCACGCGGCGGCGTACTGCTGCTGATTCTTCACCTGCATGAGCTGCCCCTGGTACTTCTTGAGGGTCTCCTGCTGGTCCGAGAGCTCGCCGTCGACGCGGCGCCGCTCCTTGCCAAGGGCGTCGAGCTCACCCTGCAGCCGCTGCATCTCGTCGTTCGCGCTCTGGAACTCGCGATCGATGGCCGCGAACGACTCCGGCTTCACGCTCATCTGCTTCTCGCGCTCGTTCAGGGCGGTCAGCACGGTCTGCAGCTCCCATAACTTGTCGACGTCGCTCTTGCTCAACGAGTCCTCCAGAAAGAAAAAAGGCGTTCCGAGGTCGGAACGCCTGTGCGGGTCGGAGCCTCATCGGCTCGAATGGGGCAAACAATCTTGGAATTCAATCTCAGCATCGTGCGCGCTTGGTGGGTCCACCAGGATTCGAACCTGGGACCTGCCGGTTATGAGCCGGTAGCTCTAACCGCTGAGCTATGGACCCGGAATCGCGGATTCTACATCACGCGAGGCCGGCTCAGCGGAAGTCAGCGCAGTTCCACCTTGTCGCCGATGAACATCTCCCTCCGCGCCTGCAGGACGATGGCCGTGGCGGTGCGCGATTCAGTGGTCAGGACGCCGATCTGTCCGAGGATCATGTCGGGCTGATCGCGGCGCTCGCTGGGACGGGTGACGGTGAGGAAGTCGCCCGGCTGGACCGCGTCGTCGCGTCCGAGGTCGATCTGCACGAGGTTGCCCTCGACCAGACCGAGCTCCCACTCGCGCGACTCCACGATGTAGCCGCTGGTCTTGCCGCTCGGCGCGTCGCACCACGCGCGGACGTCGGGGACGCGGGCGATCGGAATCGGGAGCTGCGGGATCGGCTTGAGGCGCGATCCGATGGGGATCTCGCGGCAGGCCTGCACGACCATCGCACGCGAGCGGGTGTCTTCGGTGCAGAGGATGCGCACCTGGCCGATGTAGTCGTACTGGCGTCCCATCGTGCGGCCGGTGACCGGATGATTCACGATCTGGGTCGGCTGCACGATGAGGTACGTCTCGCCGGCGACGAGGCCCGTGCCCGGTCCGCCGGTGACGTAGACGAGGTCGCCCACCGTCGCGTCCGCGGACATTTCGGGATTCGCGCGGAGGACGTACTTCACGTCCACGTTCTCGTGCGAGGAGATGAAGTTCGGCATCGGCTCGTTCACGTCGCCGATGTAGCCGTAGCAGTAGATGTCGGACTCGGTGCCGAGGGCGGTGGGACGGTTGTCGACGGACATGCGCGCGACGGCGATGCCGGTGTCCTGATCCTCGGTGGCGAAGACGCTGGACTCGTCGCTGCGCGGAGTCACCGCGGAGAGCGCACCGCTCTCCCCCGCCTCGGCGGACGCGGCGACAGCACCCGCTTCGCCTTCGACGAGGAGGACGTCGCCCGGATAGATCCAGTGCGCGTCCGTGATCCAGGTGTTCGACTCCCAGAGCTGGGGCCAGAGGTACGGATCGTTGTAGTAGGTCTGCGCCAGAGCCCAGAGCGTGTCGCCCGATTTGATCGTGTGCGTACGCGCTCCGGCCGGATAGCTGGCGGGATCGGGCGGGTTGTAGGCGGTCCAGTGATCGCCGACGCGATGCAGCTCGCGAGGCGGCTGCGACGACTGTCTCTGGCCATAGGCCGAGGTCGCCGCCATCATGAGCAGGAGAACGGGAGCCACCACCCTACGCACACTAACCATCTGTCCCCTCCTGGCCTTATGCCAGATCGTTCGGGATAGAAGTTAGCGCGACTGTGGGGTTTACGTCAAATTCGCGCGCTACGCGGGAGGAAAGAGGAAGGGCTGACGCGCGGGAGGAAAGAGGAAGGAGGAAAGAGGAAAGGTAAGGCTGGGCTCCGCGCGAGACACGACGCGCTCATTTCCAGGCGGAACGAGAGAAAGAGGAAGGGTAAGGTGGCGCTCCCGGGGCGGGGGCCTCTTTCCTCCTTCCTCTTTTCTCTTTCTCCGACTCCCTCCGACTACCGAAGAGTCAGCGTTCCGTCGGCCTCGGGGATCGAGCCGCCGATCTGATCCTGATTGTACTTTTCGAGCTGTTTGGTGCGCTTGTCGTAGTTCTTGAGGACCTTTTTCACGTACTGGCGGGTCTCGCGGAAGGGCGGGATGCCGCGGTAGCGCATGACGTTGCCCTCGCCGCCGTTGTACGCGGCCACGATCTTCTTCAGGTCGCCGTTGAAGCGCTTGTCGAGGTAGGCGATGTACTTCACGCCGGCGTCGACGTTCTGCTCGGGGTTGTAGAGGTCACGCGCGCCCATCCAGCGGCCGGTACGCGGCATGAGCTGCATGAGACCGCGGGCGCCGACGGGCGATTTCGCGCGCGGCTTGAAACGCGATTCCTGCTCGATCACGGCGGCCACGAGGGCCGGGTCGACTTTGTACTTTTTGGACTTGCGGTAGATCAGGTCGCCGTACGGGATCTCGTCGGCGAAGAACTGAGCGCGGATGACGTCGCTGACGCGGGTCATCTCGGCGAAGAAGACGTCGCGCTTCTCGTCCTGCGGCTCGCCGGAGGCCCACTGCTCGGTGGCGATCCACTTCTGGTCGAACAGCGAGAGCTCGCGCGAGACGTATTTGTCCGGAAGGACCTGGGCCAGCTTGAAGACCGTGTTCCCGGTGAAGTTTCCCTGCAGGTTGGCGACGACTTTCTCGTCCTGCCCCTTCACGCGCACGACGCGCACGGCGTCGAGGTCTTTCTCGACGAGGAAGGAGACGTTGTCCATCGTCTCGGCAATGCCGCCGATGGAGAGGGCCGTTCCGAGGAGGACGGCGACCGCGCCGCGTCCGCCGAGGACCGAAAGTGAGCGATGACGCTCCGCCTTTTTCCTGAGGCGCGCGACACGAACCGAGACAGACTCCGACACACGGGTTTTTTCGGGCATCCACGCTCCTATTATTTGAGGTTCACTACCGGCAATCGGACCTCAAAACGCCCCTCCCCCACGGGATATTGCGGAGGGTGGCTGGCTCAACAGGTAAGCGGTGTATTTGCAGATAGTTAGAGAGGAAACTCTTCCTTGTGCCAGGATTGGGCGATAGAGGGTTATTTTCTGCTCCGCTCCGGTGGGTACCGCCGGTTATGGAGTGCGGCGGCCTGAGCCGGCGCTTTTTGTATTCGCGTGCGATGGAAGCGCGACGCTACTTCTCTTCGCCGAAGACTTCCGCGGAGAAGCGCTCGATCTTCGTTCCCGCCGTGCGCCACGCATCCTCGGGCAGGCCGGCCTTGCGGCAGGTGTGGCCGAGGAACGTGTCGCGGTCCCACCCGTACGCGGTGGCGACCTGCGGGAGGAGCAGTCCGGCGCGGCCGCCGCGGCTGATGATCAGACCGTCGCGGCCGACTTCGATCCCGGCGACGTCGGTCACCACTTCGACGGGACTCATGACTGAGATCTCGACGTGCAGCGTCGCCAGATCGTCGCGCGTGACGGGACCGAAGCGCGGATCGCGGAACGCGGCGTTGACGGCGTTCGCGGAGACGGCGTGGCAGAGCGGCGCGACGGGATGGATCGAGCCGATGCAGCCGCGCAGGTCGCCCGAATGCGTGTGCAGGGAGACGAAGGCGCCGCTGGGACGGGTCAGCACTTCGTCGGTGACATCGACTTCCGGTCGGCGTCCGTCGAGCACGGCCTCGATCGAGCCGCGGGCGATGGAGAGGAGGAGCTGGCGTTGGGTCGGGTTCAGCACGATGACTGGGTAATGAACAGCGCGGTTTTTCGCTGAATTGCGCGGAGCTTATGGAGTGCGGCGGGCCAAACCTGTCATCCCGAGCGTGAGTCGAGGGACCTGGGCGGGTGGGGGCGCGCTGCACGTGCAACCGGACATGTCACGCGCCCCCGCCCACCCAGGTCCCTCGAC
>DASVSV010000292.1:0-9481 GCA_036387915.1 Thermoanaerobaculia bacterium | reverse complement strand
CTCCTCCGTGGAGTCGGCGGTCGCTTCCGGCAAGCTCACCGCCGCCGCGCTTCTCCCGCCTGTCCGGTCGCTGGCCGCCCATTTGCGCGTCAGTCCGGCCACGGTGGCCGCCGCGTACCGGCTGCTGCGCGAGCGCGGCGTGGTCGTCGCGGATGGCCGCCGCGGCACGCGCGTCCGCTCCGCGTCTCCCATTGCCGTCCCGCGCGCGGTGCCGCTGCCTGACAACGTCGTCGATCTCTCCAACGGCAATCCCGACCCCCGCCTCCTCCCGCGCCTCCCCGCGCTCGACCTCGAGCAGAGGCTCTACGGGGACGAGCTGAACGACCCGCGCCTCATCGAGCTGGCCCGCGAGCAGTTCCGCGCCGACCGCATCGACGCGACGCACGTGTCGGTCGTCAGCGGCGCGCTGGACGGCATCGAGCGTGTCCTGCGCGAGCACCTCCGCGCCGGCGACCGCGTGGTCGTCGAGGATCCCTGCTTCACCGGCATCCTCGACCTGCTCAACGCACTCTCGCTCGTCGCGGTGCCGGTGCCCGTCGACGACGAAGGGTTGCTCCCCGCTTCGCTGAGCGGCGCAATCCGCTCCGCGACCGCCGTCATCGTCACGCCGCGCGCGCAGAATCCGACCGGCGCCACGCTGTCGCCGCGCCGCGCCCGCGAGCTGCGCACCATGCTCGCCACACGCCCGGAGCTGCTGGTCATCGAGGACGATCACGCCGGCGCCATCGCCGGCGCGCCGTATCTCTCGCTCCTCGACAAATCGCGCGACCGCTGGGCCGTGGTCCGCTCGGTCTCGAAATCCCTCGGCCCCGATCTCCGCGTCGCGCTGCTCGCCTCCGACTCCCAGACCCACGCCCGCGTCGAAGGCCGCCAGACCCTCGGCGTCCGCTGGGTCAGCCACATCCTGCAGCGCCTCGTCGTCGCCCTCTGGCGCCACCGCGCCCCCGCCCGCGCCGGCCGCGTCTACGCCGAACGCCGGAACGTCCTCCTGCGCGAGCTCGCCGCCCGCGGCATCCGCGCCCACGGCGCGTCCGGCCTCAACGTCTGGATCCCTGTGGCCGAGGAAAGCGCGACGGTGCAGGCCCTCCTCCACGCCGGCTGGGCCGTCAAAGCCGGAGAGCGCTACCGCATCGCCTCCCCTCCCGCCATCCGCGTCACCATCGCCTCCCTCACGCCCGCGGACGCGGCCCGCTTCGCCGACGACCTGGCCGCCGTGATCACGCCGCGGCGGCGCGCGAGCGGCGCGTGAAAACGTAGGGCGTGGCTTCAGCCCGCCCCCCGCGTGCGCCGTCACGCTCCGCGCAGCGTGCACGCTCTGGACGGGCTGAAGCCACGTCCTACGTTCGGCTCACGCTGCGTGAGTCGCAGCCGAGGCGCGGTGCAACACGCCCGCGCCGCGACCAGCGCACATACGCACGTCCGCCGTAGACATTACAGCTGGCGGCCTCGTTCCCACCATCTGGTAACCGCCCCCTCCCCGCGCTGCGCGCGGGGAGAGGGCGGGCAAATTACCGGGATCAGTTGTAGTTCAGCGCCGTGTCGTCCACGACGAACGAGGTCTGGAGCGAAGAGTCTTCCGTCGCGTAGAGGCGGACGCGGACGGTGGCGCCGCGGTAGGCGGAGAGGTCGAACGACTTCTGCACGTAGGTCGAGTTCTTGTTCAGGTTCGAGTACGTGGCCAGGGTCGTGTACGACGTGCCGCCGTTGGTGCTGATCTGGACCTGGAGGCGGTCGTAGACCGTCGACGTGGTCGTTTCGGCGGAGTCGATGCGCACCCAGAACGAGAGCGTCGCGGTGGCGGCGGTCGAGGGGATGGTCACGTTCTGGTAGACGTAATCGGTGCGCGTGGTGCCGTAGCCGCAGAGCCAGGCCTTCCAGGAACCGGTGCGTGACGGACGGCTGGTGGAGCTGTCGATCACGCCCGAGGTCTGCGTCCAGTTCACGGCGCCTGACTCGAAGCCGGGGTTGAGCAGGAGCTGGCCCGAGCCGCCCGTGCAGCCGGTGACGGTGAACGAACCCGAGCTCGTCGCCGTACCGCCCGAGGTAACGACGGAGACCGTGCCGGTCGACGAGCAGTTCGGGACAGTGGCCGTGATCTGCGAGGAGCTGATCACCGAGAACGAGGCCGACTGGCCGTTGAAGCGAACGGCGGACGCGCCGGTGAAGTTGGAGCCGTTGACGGTAACGCTCGTGCCCACGCCGCCCGAAGTCGGCGAGAAGCTGGAGATCGACGGAGCGGGAGTGCCGCCGCCGCCGCCGATGAAGCCGGTGTAGAGCAGGCGATTCGGCGAGCCGCTGCCGGCGCTGGTGATCTTGTTGAGGGTGGAGTTGTTGATCAGCGCCGAGGCCACGGTGGCAGGAGAGGCGGTGGTGTTGCCCTGCAGGTAGAGCGCGGCCGCGCCTGCGACATGAGGAGTGGCCATGGACGTGCCGCTGATGGTGTTCGTGGCGGTGTTGCTGGAGTACCACGCCGACGTGATCGACGTGCCCGGCGCGAAGATGTCGGTGCAGGTGCCGTAGTTCGAGAACGACGAGCGCGCGTCGCTCGACGTCGACGAGTTGACGGTGATCCCTTCCGCGACGCGCGCCGGCGAAGACGTGCAGGCGTCGGTGTTGCTGTTGCCGGAGGCGAGGGCGTAGGTCACGCCGTCGGCGATGGAACGGCGCACGGCATCGTCGAGCGCGGTCGCGGCGCCGCCGCCGAGGGACATGTTGGCTACCGCCGGAGCACCGGCGGCGTGGTCGGCGGTAACCCAGTCCACGCCGGCGATGACGCCGGAGTTGGTGCCGGAGCCCGCGCAGTCGAGGACGCGCACTGCCACCAGCGTCACGCCCTTGGCGACGCCCCAGGTGGTTCCGCCGACGGTGCCGGCGACGTGGGTGCCGTGACCGTTGCAGTCCGCGGCCGGCAGCGAACCGTCGACAGCGTCATAGCCACCGATGGCGCGGCCGCCGAAGTCGGTATGCGCGATGTTGATGCCGGTATCGATGATGTACGCCTTCACGCCGGCGCCGGTGGCGTTGTAGACGTAGGTCGAGCTCAGGGGCAGGTCGCGCTGGTCGACGCGATCGAGACCCCACGTCGCGCTGCTCTGCGTCGCCATCGTGGTCACTTCGCCGTCTTCTTCGACGTACTTGACGCGCGGGTCGGACGCGATCGCGAGCGCTTCCTGCTCAGACATCTTCGCGGAGAAGCCCTTCAGCGCGCTCTTGTAAACGTGGTCCTTGCGGCCACGAGCCTTGTACACCAGGTCGTCGGCGACAGCGTCGACGTCTTCGACGCGGTCTTCGAGAACGACGATGTACGCGTCCTGAACCTTCTTGCCTTTCGCTTTGATCAGTTCGGCCTTTTTCGGGCCGGCCGCGAGAACCGGGAACGCCAGGGTCACTGCGAGGAGAGAGAGCAGAATCCTTTTCATGTAAGCCCCTTTTCGTCAAATCGACTGCGGGGCTCGACAACAGCACGGCCTTGGCCAAGTTTTGTGCCGTAACTAAGTGCTTGAGTGTAACGGACTTGTGAACGACCCGGCTTTTCAGCCGGGTCAGAACCTGGGCCGAATGACCATTAATTACGGGTCAGAAGTTGAGACTTGGTGCCGGGCGTGACCCGTCCGGACTGGAACATCCCCGGCGTGTAGGCCGTGATCGTGCCCGTGAAAGCAGACGCGGCCACGGTCAACGGCGAGGCCAGCCAGAGCTTCCCCGGTCCGGAGCGCCCCTTGTAATTGCGGTTGATGGCGCTGACCGTGACCTCGTCCCCCGTCTCCGAGACACCGGGACCGCAGCCGATGCAGGCGCCGCAGCCGGGATTGAGCACCGTCGCGCCGGCGCGCTCGAATGTCTCCAGCAGCCCGTTGTCGCGCGCGAACGTTTCGACCGCCTGCGACCCGAACTGGATGTAGAACCTCACGCCGTCCGCGACGCGCAGTCCGGCGTCGACCGCCTCCTTCGCCACCTGATGGTAGAAGAGGAAGTCGTCGATCTTCCCGGCCGTGCAGGAGCCTGCGTAGGCGATGTCGATCTTCACGTCGTCGAGTCCTTCGATGAACGCGCCGTTGGTCGGATCGGACGGAATGCCGTGATCGGGATCGCCGGGATGGGCGACCATCGGCCGGACGTCATTCAGATGGATGACGTGTACGCCGCCGGCGTACTCCGCGCCCTCGTCCGGCGACACCGCACGCGCGCGCAGCGAGTCGACGTCGATGCCGGGCCGCATCGCGGCGATCCAGGCGAACGTCTTCTCGTCCGCTTCGACGATGGCCGTGCGCGCGGAGCACTCGGTGGCCATGTTGGCCAGCGTGGCCCGCTCGTCGAGCGAGAGCGTGCGCAGTCCCGGTCCGGTGAACTCCATGATCCGGTCGAGCGTCATCTGCGGCTTCGCGTACTCGAGCAGGATGTAGAGCATCACATCCTTCGCGGTGACGTTCGGCTGCAGCTCGCCGGTCAGCTCGAACCGGATCGACTCCGAGACTTCCACGGTGGTGAAGCCGGAGTGCACGAGGTTGGCGTACTCGGTCGCGCCGACGCCCCAGGCCAGCGCGTTGTTCACGCCGCCCATGCAGGTGTGGCTGTCGGTGGCCTGGATGAAGTCGCCCGGGTCGATGATGAACTCGCGCGCGACCTCGTGGCAGATGCCGGGCGAGATGTTGTCTTTCGCCGAGAAATCGCGGCACGAGGTGTGGCGCTGATACTCGCGCTGCATGTCCCGCAGCGTCTGGATCTTGTCCATGAACGGCCGCATCTTCGGCACTTCGTCGGCGTAGATGAGATGGTCTTCGAACACCGCGAACTTCTGCGGATTGGTGATCTCGTACTCGCGGCCGTACTCCTGCTCGAGGAAGTAGTGGACCTGCGCCGTCGTGAATTCGTGCGTGTAGCCGCCGTCCACGTCGATGACCACCGCGTCGCCCGGCTTCACGTAGCGCTCGGCGTCGGTGACGCCGCGCATGTGTCGCGCGAGGATCTTCTCCCCCATCGTCATCGGCCGCGGCGCGTTGTGCGGGATGGGCAGCTTCGCCTCGCCGCGAGCGACCGCTTTCGAGAACGGGAACAGCCCGCCCCACTGGATGATCAGTTTCGTGATGGGGTCGTAGTCGTCGTAGAACTCGCGCAGCGGCACGCCTTCGCCGCCCTGCAGGCGCACGAGCATGTCGTGATGGCCCATCAGCAGGCCCTGGTTGATGTTGTTGCCGGCGTGAATCGGCGCGAACGAGACGGCGATGGCGATCCTGATCCCGCTGAACACTTCGCACTGCGTGGCGGTCTCACGCGAGCTGCCGACGCCTTTGCGATATCCGGAGACGATGACCTCGAAGTTGCCGTTCCGCAGCGCATCCGCCGGAAACAGCCGCTCGCCGTTGACGATCAATCCCGCGTACGCGTTGCGGGCGATGTCTTCCGGCTTGTAGTCGAAGCAGACCCACGCCGGCGTCATGGCGTCGGTGTTGATGTCGTCGAGCAGGTCCTCGACGCGCAGGTCCTTCATCTGCAGGTCGAGCTCGCCGGCGAGCTGTTTCCGGATGAGCTCGGGATCTTTGGTGAGAAAAAGAACGCGCTTACCGGGCGTAAGCGTCACGGTCTCGGGTGGTTTCATGCAGCCCCTTCCAACATCGTGGATGCGCGGCGGATTCTACTTCGCCTCCGGATGCACGCGGCGGACCGGGCAGGCATAATAGAAAGCGGGAGATCCCTCACATGCCCCGTCTGACCGGCCCTGAGCTCAGGGAACTGAGCGACATTCTGCGTAAGGCCTTCAGGCTGTCGCAGTTCGACCGCCTGATGTCCGACCGGCTCGACCGTTCACGCGAAGACTACGGTCTCGGCGAAGACTACGTCGAGATTCTCTTCAATGTGCTCGATCACGCGAACCGCTTCGGCTGGCTCAGTGACCTCGTCAAACAGGCCTCCGAGGAGAATCCGTCCGACGTCGAGCTGTACGAGTTCGCGCTGACGCGGTTCGGCCGCGGTGTGAGCGAAGGTACGCGCGACAACCTCGAGCGGATCGTCAGGGAGTCGAACAAGTTCCTCGACATCGTCAAAGTCCTCACCCGCCTCGGCACCATCTACAGGCAGGTCTGCCGGATCTCATTCGACTCCGGCGCAAAGGCGCAGGGGACCGGATTCCTCGTCGGACCCTCCACCGTGCTGACGAACTATCACGTGATGGCGCCGGTAATCGCGGGAAGCGTTCCGGCGCCCGAGGTGCGGGCGCAGTTCGACTATGCGACGTTGACGGACGGCACCGTCGACAACGGCACGCGCGTGCAACTGGCGAAAGAGTGGCTGATTGATTCGAGCCCGTACAACCAGATGGACGTCGACGGCAGTGGCCCGGCGCCGACGCTCGAACAGCTCGACTACGCCGTCATTCGCCTGAAGCGCGCCGTGGGCAACCAGGCCATCGGTGAAAAGTCGACCGCGCAGTCGCCGACACGTTCGTGGATCGACCTCAGCGCCCATGCGGCCATCCCCGCCAAAGACACGGCCATTTACATCGTGCAGCATCCGAACGGCGAGACCATGAAGCTGGCGTGGGACACGAAGAGCGTGATCGGGGTGAACGAGACCGGCTCCCGTCTGCGTCACCGCACCAACACGCAGGGCGGCTCCTCCGGCTCGCCGACGTTCAACGCGGACTTCGAGCTCGTTGCACTACACAACGGCGGCGACCCCGTCTCCGTCACCGCGAAATTCAACCAGGGCGTGCCCATCGCGCCAATCCTCGAGCTGATGAAACAGCGCAACACGTTCGACTCGCTCTCCGAATGACATGAAGCTCACGCAGGCGCAACTGGAGACGCTCCGGACACTGATCCTCACGCTGCTGCCGACGAAGCAGCAACTGCGGCAGTTTCTGTCGTCGGAAGTCGGCAGCCGCGAGCTCGACCACTACGCCCTCGGCGACGACCTGCGCGTGATCGTCTGGGGCCTCCTGCGCGCTGCGAGCACGGCCAACCCGCCGTTCCTCGGCGAGCTCGTCGCGGCGTTCGCACGCATGTTCGCGCACGACGCCGACGTGCAGCAGTTCATGACCTCCCTCGCCGCTCCCGCGCAACGCGCCACGCGCACGATTGCCCCTCCGTACTACGCCTGCTTCATCACCAACGGCCCGTTCGTCGACCGCGAGCCGCTGCGGCCGGTGCTCGAGCGCCTGCACGCACCGGCCCCGAACGCGACGAAGAAGCCGCGCATCCTCGTCGTGACGGGCGGCCCGAACAGCGGCAAGACGCACACGAAATACCTGCTCAATCACCTCGGAGAGCAGTTCGGGTTTCAGCCGGCCATCGTCGACTTCTCCCGCTCGGCGAAAGAGCTCACGCCTGAGGACCTCGGGCAGCGGATCGCCACCCGGCTCGGTCTGACCGGCATGCCGGCGCCGGGCAACGAGCAGATCACGCGCTGGACGATGAATTTCTTCGACTGGTTCGTCGCCGCCGTGGAAGGCACCGAGCGCTGGCTTGTGCTCGACTTCGGCCGCATCAGCATCTCCAGCGCGGTGACGGAGTTCATCGACGAACTGGCCATGCAGGTCAACGACTCGCTGCCGAAGATGCGACTCGTGCTGCTCGGCTACGCGAAGCCGCTGACGACGGCGGTGAAGCGCATCGTCGAACAGGACGACACGAAGGCCATCACCGAGCGCGAACTCGCGACCTTCTTCGCCCAGTTCTATCGCGAGTACGGACCCGACCTCGACGACGAAGAGCTGACGAACCGCATCGCCGAGTACGTGCCCCGCGTGCTGCAGAAGATGCAGGCGTCGGACGAGGAAGCGCGCTATTCGGTGATGGAAGACGAGCTCAATGCGATCTGCGACGCGATCGGAAAGGAAGCATGAACGACGAGAGCCTCGACCGGATCACGGAGCTCGCGCTGCGGAAGATCGAGTCGCGGCGCGTGCCGATCGCCGCGCCCGCCGCGGCTGCGCCGCGAAGCTATTCGCGCCTTTACCGTGTCGCTGCAGTTGTGTCCAGCTTCCGGCCGGACTCCCTGCGCAAGCTCGATCCGAAGGCGGACGATTTCGACGCACTCCTCTCCGATTCTGCGCCGCTCGAATCCTCGGAGGCGTCCGAACGGTGGACGCTCCTCCCTTCGACGCGCGCGGCCGTCATCGCGCGAATGGATCGCGGAGAACTGACCGTGGCAACTGCCGCCGCAAATCTCGTCGCCGAGAACGACGATCCGTTGGTTGAGGCGCTGCGAGAACTGAACGATCCTCAGAGCTCGATCGGTCGATTGGGTATCCCTGCGCTCGTCGCGATCTCTCCGGTTCTTTCTGCTCTGCGGAGTGGTTACCCATGGGCGCCGATCAGCGAGGACGTCGAACGCCGCCTCGAGTTCCTGCGCCTGCTGCAGCCGTTCGAGCGGCTCGTGGGGACGCACTTTGCCGGACGCAAAGCGGAACTGCAGCAACTCAGCGACTACGTCGGCGTGCTTCCTCCCGGCTCGACGTACGAGGCCATCACGCGGATGGTCTCCTTCCCGCGCAAAGCGCCGCTGCTGCTCTACGGTGCGGGCGGCGTCGGCAAGTCGACGCTCGTCGCGAAGTTCATCCTGATGCACGCCACGCTGCCGGACGCGAGACGGTTCCCGTTCGCGTACCTCGACTTCGATCGTCCGGCATTGCTGGCCAGCGAGCCGGCGACGATCCTCGTCGAGGCCGTTCGCCAGATCGGCCTGCAGTACCCGGTGGCCTACAGCGCCGCGCAGCGGCTGCGCGAGGAGTGGAACGAGAAGTTGCAGGAGAGCGGCCGCCGGCGCGGTCCAATCCGCAAGACCGCCGGCAGCGCGGACAGGACGACGCGCAAACGCGTCCTCGACGAGTTCGTGCGCTTCCTCGGGACGCTCGACGTCGTTCGCGGGCCGCTGCTCCTCGTGCTCGACACGTTCGAGGAAGTGCAGCATCGCAGCGACGTCTACGTCGGCGAGTTGATGAAGTTCCTCGACGAGCTGGGCCACGCCGTTCCTCGCCTGCGCACCATTCTCTCGGGGCGCGCGGAAGTGCCGGGAATCCACGTCGACTCGAAGCTGCCGCTGCCGGATTTCGACAATGCCGCCGCGGTTGGATTTCTGCAGCAGCGGGGCGTCACCGACTCCGTCGTCGCCAACGCCATCGTCAAGCAGGTCGGCGGCAATCCGCTGACGCTCCATCTTGCCGCCGCCGTCGCGGCCGGCGAAGGGGCGACGAAGGACGGGATCAGCGATCTGGACACGCACAAGGCCTTCGGTCTCATTCGCGTGAAGAAGCGGAACATTCAGGGGCAACTCTTCCAGCGCATCCTCGATCACATTCACGACCAGGACGTCGTGAAGATCGCCCATCCAGGCCTCGTGCTGCGCCGCGTGACGGCGGACCTCATTCAGAAGGTGCTCGCCAAACCGTGCGGCATCGACGTGCCGACAAAAGAGCGGGCGGCGGAGCTGTTCGAGAAGCTGCGCAAGGAGGTCGCGCTCGTCTCACCCGCCGGCGAAGGGGTGC
>DASVSV010000291.1:0-24630 GCA_036387915.1 Thermoanaerobaculia bacterium | reverse complement strand
GGCCGATCCGTGCCAGCCGCACCAGGAAATCCCACGCGTATGCCGGCTCGGGAAAGTACGTGCGGATCATCGCCGCGACGAGGAAGAGGAGGATGAACCAGGGGAGGGCCACCTTCGTCTTGCGGCGAAACGCGAACGCGGTGCCGATGGCCAGCGGCACGATCCACAACGCACGCGCGAGCTTCACCGTCGTCGCGATCTGCAGTGCCTCGGCACCGTAGCTCGACGCCGCGCCGACGACGGAGCTCGTGTCGTGAATGGCGATCGCCGCCCAGACGCCGAACTGCGTCTGCGAAAGATGCATCGCCGTGCCGATGAACGGGAAGGCGAAGAGCGCGATCGAGTTGAGGATGAAGACCGTGGCGAGGGAGACGGATATCTCTTCATCGCTCGCGCCGATTACGGGGCCGACAGCCGCGATCGCGCTGCCGCCGCAGATCGCGGTGCCGGAGGAGATCAGATGCGCGGTGCCGCGCGAGACGCCCATCGCGCGGCCGAGGAGCCAGCCGAGGAGGAGCGTGCCGGCGATGGTGACCAGCGTGAAGAGAATCCCCTCGCGGCCGGCGGCGACGACTTTCTGCAGGTTCATCCCGAAGCCGAGGCCGACCACGGAGATCTGCAGCAGCAGCTTCGTGATGTTCGCGGTACGGAACGGATGGCCGATGGTCAGCGCGAGCGCGAGTCCCAATGCCAGCGCGATCGGCGGTGAGCACCACGGCGTCACGCAGAACAGCAGAATGGCGACGAAGGCCGCGCCGCGAATCACAGAGTGCGCCGGAACAGCTCCAGGGTGCGGCGCCACGCATCCGCGGCCGCATCCGCGTTGTAAACCTCGGGGCGCGTGTCGTTGAAGAACGCATGATCGGCGTTCGGCTCGATCACCAGCTCGACTTCCTTGCCCATGCCCTTTAGTTTCTCGGCGAGCTGGCGTCCCTGATCGGCGGGCACGCCCTTGTCGTTCTCGCCGTAGATCAGCAGCAGCGGCGCCGCGAGGCGATCCCACTGCGTGTCGACCTTTTTGAAGCCGCCGTAGAAGCTGACCGCGGCGCCGACGTGCTCGGGGTCGATCGTGGCCGCGTACTGCGCCAGCGCGCCGCCCATGCAGAAGCCGACCACGCCGTATTTGTCCTTCGACGTGCACTCCGGGCGCTGCATCAGATACCGCCCCGCGCCGATGATCTCTTTGCCCGCGCGCTCGGCGTCGAGCTCCATCAGGAGCTTCGTGGCCTGGTCGGGCGACTTGGTGGTCTCACCGTGATAGAGGTCGGGCGCGATGGCGGCGAAACCGGCTCCGGCGAAGCGGTCCACCAGCTCCTCGATGTGCGGCACGAGCCCCCACCATTCCTGAATGACCACGATGCCGGGACCCTCTCCCGCGAAGTAGCCGCTGCAGGTGTGTCCGTTCGACGGGAATTCGACGCGCTCGCCCATGGTGTTCTCCTTCGTGAAACGGCGCGGATTCTAATCCAAACGTGAAAAGATGATCCTGCCATGCAACTGACGAAGGAACAGGTCGGCGAGCTGTCGAGAAAGAAGCAGTGCCCGCGCTGCGACCTCGACAAGACTCTCGGCAACGCGCTCTGCCGCACCTGCCGCAGCAAGCTCCCGCCGCACATGCGTCTCGGCATCGAGAACATCCCGGCGAAAGACGGCGGCGTCGTCGGCAACGCCCTCCGCGCCGCCGCGAACTACTTCAACGTGCACTTTGCCTCGGTGAGAAAGTTCGGCGGAGGGAAAAAGCGATAAAGCGGCGGACGGCGTTGCTCGTTGCTGGGCAGGGGTGCTTTTTCGGCTGAAGACGTGTGAGCGAATCACTCGTCATGCAATACGCCGAATTGTGTGCCTTCAGCGAAAAGTCACCCCAGCCGAGCAACGAGCAACGTTTTTACGAGCTACGATTAAAACCCTCCCGACGTCGACGCGGTGATCACGCGCGCGAGCTCCTGTGCATGGGAGTTCTTCGGCTCCTGCGTCGCCAGCTCCTCCGCGCGTTGCGCGACGTCGAATGCCGGAGCGGTACCGCGCAGCGTCTCGCCCCACACCGCGCCGAGTGACGCAAGGCGATGGCGCCGTGTGGCGCGCTGCCAGCTTCGCGCGAGATCCTGTCCGCGGACGGTGCGCGTGATGGTGTGTTTGCTGCCGTTGCTGAGGGACGTGTAGCGCAGCCGGACCGAGGCCACGAGCTGATTCGACTTCAGATTCGGCTTCAGCTCGATGGCGTAGAGCGCGGTGACCGAGGTGCCGTGGAGGAGGATCGGCTCGGTGGAGAGCTCGTCCGCGTCGCCGATGCGGCGCGCGTGAGCCACGACCTTGTCGTTGAAACTGACCTCGATGCTGGCGTCCTTCGCGGCCGGCGGGATCGAGCCCGCGCCCTGCGCGTCCGGCGTGTCCAGGGTGAAGCGGAGGATGGCGTGATCCCCATCCGCGTTGACGGCCGCCGGCGAGGCCTCGACGTCGAAACGCACGCCCTCGCGGGGGCGGCCCTCGGGCCGGCCGGCGAAGTAGTTCACCAGCGCCTCGAGGTCGATCGAGCCGGGGTTCGGACGCTCGTGACGCTCCAGCGTGTCGCGGATGGCGTGGAAGACGCCCGGATTGACGGAGATGCCGAAGACGCTGTCCTTGCGCCCGAGCGGAATCGTGGCCGCGTGTGCGCGCTGGACGAAGTCGATCCGGGGAGCTTCCGCGGTCACGGTGATGCGCTCCGCTGCCGCGGCGTCGGCCATTGCAGGAACTGGCGGCGCGGGTGCGGCGGCGGGAGCGGCGACGGCGGACGGGGGAGGCACAGGCGCAGGCTCGGCTTTCGCCATCTGCTGCGGCTGCGCCCCCACGGCGAGCCCTCCGGCGACGTTGCCGGTTACGCCGCTGCTCTCCGCCTTGGCCTCTTCGCGCAGCATCTCGGTATCGCGCTCATCGCTCCGGCGGGCGGGCAGTGGCGGCGGAGCGTTCGTAGCCATGAGGCGCGACGGCAGCTCGACCGCGGAGTCTTCACTGATCTCGAGACGCACTTCTTCCGTCGGCGCCGAGGGCGCGGTCTGATTGATGGCGCGCTTCTGCGGCGCGAACACGACCGGGCGCGTGGCCGATGCCGCGTCCGCAACCATCTGCTCTTTCGCCTGCGGACCGACCAGGTACATCGTCACCGCCGCGGTCGAGGCGACGAGCAGGATCGACGCGGCGATCCGCAGGTTGAACGCAGAGTTACCGCGCTCGGCTTTGAGGTACTTCGGGATGTCGCCCTTGATCCGCTCCTGCAGGCCGGCAGGCGGCCGCGGGACGGCGTTCAGGGACAACTTGCGCTGGAGCTCAGCTCTCCGCTTCGAATTCATCGTACTTCCTCTTCGAGCATCGCCTCGATCAGGGTGAAGGCCTTGTGCAGCCGTTTCCGGATGGCCACCGTCGTGATCTCCTCGATGCTCGCAATCTCCTTGACCGGCAGTCCGCCCCAGAAGTGCGCCGTCACCGTGAAGCGCAGATCCTCGGGCAACCGCATCACTGCCGCACGGAGGCGTTCCGCCTCCTCCGCGTCCGAGAGCAACTGTTCCGCTCCCGGCCGTTCATCCTGTACGTCGATCGAGTCCGGCTCATCGAGCGAAGTCATCCGCCGCGGACGCCGGACGTGATTCAGAAACGTCGTGTAGGCGATACGGTAAAGCCACGTGAAGAGTTGCGACCGTCCGTCGAAGTTCTTCAGTGCGCCCCATGCTTTCTGATACGTCTCCTGCGTCAGGT
The DNA here is from genome assembly GCA_036387915.1 of Thermoanaerobaculia bacterium. Lineage (GTDB taxonomy): Bacteria > Acidobacteriota > Thermoanaerobaculia > Gp7-AA8 > Gp7-AA8 > QHVT01. The sequence goes on along the minus strand of DASVSV010000291.1, from coordinate 20,901 downwards.
CGGCGGCGAGATCGCTGTCGCCGCACAGCCGGAACACCGATGCAAATACGGCCGAGTACGTTCTCTCGACCAGTTCCTCCGCGGCCTGACGGTCGCCCGCACGAATCGCGGTCAGGAGCCTGCGCTCCTCGTCGAAGGGCGTGACGCTCAAAGCCTCACGTCCTCCGTCGCTGACCGGAAACTGCGCGACTTCGGCCACGGAACCTTTGACACCTCTGTTCGCGAAATGGAAACCACCGGCGCGGTATCCTACCTGTCATGAAACCGTTCGTCGCCCTCGCGCTCGCCACGACCCTCGCGGCGGGCTGCGGTCTGCAGGAGAACAAAATCGACACCGCCGCCCATACCGCCGAGATTCAGCAGTGGCAGAAAACGCGCGCCGAGCGCCTGGCCAAGGAAGACAGCTGGTTGACGCTCATCGGCCTGCACTGGCTCAAGGACGGCGAGAACAGCGTCACACTGACCAAGCGCGGCGCGCCGCCGGTGCGGCTCACGCGCAGCGGCGCGACGACGACCCTGCATCCCGATCCGTCGATGACCGTCGACGGCAAGCCGCTGACCGGCGACACGCCGCTCCTGGCCGACGCGGATCAGGGCGGACCGACGATCGTGCAGATGGGCTCCGTCCGCTTCAACGTCATCAAGCGCGGCGACCGCTACGGCCTGCGCGTGAAGGACGCGCAGTCGGAAGTGCGCACGCACTTCAAGGGTCTGGAGTACTACCCGATCGATCCCAAGTGGCGCGTCGAGGCCCGCTACGAGGCTTACCATCCACCGAAGAAGATCCCGATCACCGACATCACCGGCCTGACCTCGGACAGCATCGCCCCGGGCGCGATCGTGTTCGAGCTCGACGGGAAGGAGTACCGCCTCGATCCGATCCTCGAGGAAGGATCGACGGACTACTTCATCATCTTCCGCGACGCGACCAGCAAGGACACGACGTATCCGGCGGGGCGCTATCTCTACGCCGCGCCGCCGAAGGACGGGAAGATGGTGGTCGACTTCAACAAGGCGTACAACCCGCCCTGCGCCTTTACGGACTACGCGACCTGCCCCCTGCCGCCCTTACAGAACCGGTTGCCGGTCCGCATCGAGGCGGGGGAGAAAAAATACGCGGGGGCGGCGCACTAGCGGCACGGCTGCCAAACGTAGGGCGTGGCTTCAGCCCGCCCACCCCCGGGGGAGGCGGGCTGAAGCCATGCCCTGCGTTTTCACACTTCTGGCGTCAGGAACGGTCCGCGCGAGCGTGTGCGGGGCCATTGAATGGAGTACTCAGGCGCTGGCGCGTTCGTCGTTGAGCACCTGCGCGACGGCGGCGGTGAGCCGCTTCGCGTACGCGACGTGCAGGAACTCGTTGGGGCCGTGCGCGTTGCTGTTCGGGCCGAGAACGCCGGTGATGAGGAACTGCGCCTGCGGGTAGCGGGCGCCGAGCATCCCCATGAACGGGATCGAGCCCCCTTCGCCGAAAGTCATCGCCTCTTTGCCGAAGTAGGCCTGCGAGGCGCGCTCGACGGACTGCTCGAGCCAGGGCGCGATCTCGGGAGCGACCCAGCCGGCGCCCCCCTTCTCGGCTTCGAACGTGATCTTCGCGCCGTAGGGGGGATCGCTCTCGAGCAGCTTCTTCAGATCGCGCTCGAGGTTCGTCGCGTCGAGAGACGGCGGGATGCGCAGCGAAAGCTTGATCGACGTCTTCGGACGCAGCACGTTGCCGCCCTGCACGAGGTCGGGGAGGCCGGCCTGTCCGATGTACGCGAGCATCGGCCGCCAGGTGCGGTTCAGCAGCGCTTCGAGCGGATCTTTGGTCACAGGCTGCATGCCGTCGACGAAGGGGAACTTGTTCCAGGTCTCGTCGCCGAGCACCTTGGCCGTCGCTTTCGCTTCGTCGAGGCGCGTCTCGGGCACGTCGACGTACAGCCACTTCGGCAGAATCTCGCCTGTTTTCGAGTCTTCGAGACGCTCGAGCACCTGCCGCAGGATGCGGAAGCTGGACGGCACGATGCCGCTGGCGTCGCCCGAGTGCACGCCTTCGGTCAGGACTTCAACCGTCAGGTTGCCGACGATCGAGCCGCGGAGTGACGTCGTCATCCAGAGCTGATCGTAATTGCCGCAGCCGGAATCGAGACAGATCACCAGGCGCGGCGTGCCGATGCGGTCGGCGAGCAGGTCGATGTACGCGGGGAGGTCGATCGAGCCGCTCTCCTCGCAGCATTCGATCAGCACGACGATGCGCGAGTGGGCGACGTTCTGCTGCTGGAGGGTCTTGATGGCGGCGATGGTGGCAAAGATCGCGTAGCCGTCGTCGGCGCCGCCGCGTCCGAAAAGCTTCTCGCCGCGCAGGACCGGGGTCCACGGGCCGAGGCCTTCTTCCCAGCCGACCATGGCCGGCTGCTTGTCGAGATGACCGTACATGAGCACGGTCGACGACGCGTCGCCCTCGATCTCCATGAAGATGACCGGGGTGCGGTCGTCGATCTCATGGACGTCGATCGTCAGTCCCTTGATCTGCTGCGACTCGACCCAGGAGCGGGCCAGCGCGACGGCCTTGTGCATGTGCCCGTTGCGCTTCCAGTCGGGATCGAAGAGGGGAGACTGGTTGGGGATGCGGATGTACTCTTCGAGGGTAGGGACGATCGACGAGCTCCACGTCTCGTCGACGAGATGTCGAGTCTGGTCGGCGTTCATCGCGGGCGGAAGATAGCATTGATGCCCTTTTTCATGCGATGATCTCCATACATCCGTAAAATCTGACCGAAATTGCGATACTCTTGGTTGTGGGTCCAAGGTCGTACGCCGAACCATCTGTGTCGTGGCGGTCGCCCCGTCTTCAGAATCGTGGTAACGTGACATGGGTCTAAAGTCCGCAAACCTACAGAGAACCGCCGAACAGGAAGGCGAAGGAAAGGCCGCCGTGCTGGAACACGATGCGAGCGACGTTGCGCCTGCTGCCGCTACGAGAAAGCGGAGTGAGTCGAAGACGCAGCAGCCGCGTCCCGAGCCTGTTCCGCCCGCACCCTCTCCGGCCGCGGACGAAGTCGAGACGCTCTACATCCAGCACCGCAGCCTGTTGCTGTACGTCGCCTGCCGGAAGTTCCGCATCCCTGACTGCGACGCCGAGAACCTGATTCAGGAAGTCTTCCTCTCGTATCTGCAGACCGGCACGAAGATCGAGAACATCCGCGCATGGCTCGTCGCCGCCATGTGCAACGCCAGCCGCCACTACTGGCGCGCGCAGGGACGCACCGAGTCCCTGCCGGACAACATCGACGACCATTCCGATCCCGGTTCCCACGGCCTCGCGGACCAGTTCGCGATGAAGATGACGGTGCGGCAGGCGCTCGATTACCTGCAGCCGCGCTGCCGCGAGACGCTCTGGCTCCACTACTTCGAAGGCCGTTCGGCCGGCGACGTGGCCCGCGAGCTGGAGACGACCAACCGCTACGCGGAGAAGCTCATCCACAACTGTCTGAAACGCGTGCGTGAGATCTACATGAACATCACCGCCGTGACGAAGTGATGGCACCGATGACGGTCGAGCGGCACTACGACGACGAAGCCCTCATCTCCCTGCTGGAAACCGGCCGCGACCAGTCGGACGCACACCTGCCCTCCTGCACCGTCTGCCGCGAGAAACTGGACTCGTTCAGCATGGTCGCCGGCGTCCTGCACGACCACGACGTCTGGGATACGCGCACCCTCCACCTCGACCCCGTCCCCGCCACCATCACCAACCTCCGCGCCTTCGCCGACCGAATGACCGCCGAGGACACCGCCGCCGCTGCCATCCTCCCCGAGCTGCTCGCCGGCCCGCGCGAAGAGTGGATGCCGCGCCTCCGCGAACATCCGGAGTGGCGGACGGCAGGGGTGGTGCGGGGGCTCATCGCTGCCACGATACCCGTCCAGATGACGATGCCGCCGGACGCTCTCGAGATGTCGGTACTCTCGACGGAAATCGCGGACAGTCTCGATCCTGCAGCGTACCCTTCCGACGCGGTGGCGCGGCTTCGCGGAACGGCTTGGCGTGACCGGACGTACGCCTTGTACTACGTCGGCAGGTACAACGAAGCTCTTGCCGCTGCCGACCGAGCCGATGCGATTCTGCGAGCTTGTGTCGTGGATGAATACGAACGAGCGCGGGTGGCGATGGTTCGTGCCCTCGCGCTGCGTGTGACGGAAGATATCCCCGCAGCGATGGCGGCGGTTCGTTTCAGCCGCGACACTTTCACGCGGTTCGATGACGTGATGCGGATTGCATCAGCAGGTCTCGCCGAAACGCATTTGCTACTTAGCCGCAGCGACTTTCAGTCCGCGTTGACCCTTCTCCAGTCGCTGGAAATTCGCATGAGTCGGACGACAGATGCGAATACTCATGCACGCGTACTCAGCAACATGGGATATTGCCTCTGGAAACTGGGCCGAGTCGATGACGCACTCCACTATCACGCTGCTTCAGCCCAACTGTTCGAAGATCTCGGAATCGATACGGAACAGGTCCGGGCGCGTTGGAACATTGCATCGATCCTTGCGAGCGCGGGCCGGCTCGACGAGGCCAGGGCCCGCTTCGAGATTCTCAGGAGTGAGTTCGCCGCACTCGGCATGACGAGCGAACAGACCCTGGTAAGCCTCGATATCGCTGAGTTGATGCTGGCGCGGGAGGAGTTCATCGGTGTCGAGGTGATCTGTCGCGCGGCAATGCACTGTTTCGAGACGGCCGGACTTTCATATTCCGCACGTGCGCTTACCGCGCTGGCCTATATCCGTGAGGCTGCACAACACAAGACGATTACTCCCGTGCAGGTCAGGCACGTTCGCGAGTACCTCAAACGCCTTCCGCATGACGGCGAACTGCTGTTCGCTCCGCTTCCGGACGATGTCCGCCGTCAAAATGCAGGTAGGGATATGACCTCCTCAGTCACTCCTTAGGCAAGGGCGCGCCCTCCCTGAGTTGAGCCAACACCTAAGGAGGGTGTCATGCATTCGTATTCGCGTCGTGTAGCGGCGGTAGCTCTTGCTGTAGCTTTATCCATCCCTGGAGTCGCTTTTGCGCGGTCCGCACCCGGCGCGCGCGCGTTCGAGAAAGCCGGCCGGATCGGTCAGGTCATCCAGAAAATCCGGAAAATTTTCGGAATCACTACGAACGGCGACCTGCTTACGCCCCCTGTCGGCAAACCTTGACGAAGTACGATGCGGCGGGACTCCAGAGTTCTCGCGCGACGTTGGTGTTCCCATCTTCCTAAACCCTCCCGTCCCCCGCCCGTACAATACCCGTCGCTCCGAGGAGGGGTTGGGTTTATGGCGGACATTCTGGCGGTTCGGGATGTGAGGAAGGTGTTTGGGGAGGTCCGGGCGGTGGATGGGGTGTCGTTCACCGTCCGGAGCGGGACGATCACGGGGCTGCTCGGGCGCAACGGCGCCGGGAAGACCACCACCATCCGTATGATCACCGGCATTTTCATGCCGGACTCCGGGAAGATCGAGTGGCTGCAGGGCGGGAACGGGGCGTCGGCGTTCCGCGACCGCATCGGGTATCTGCCGGAAGAGCGCGGGCTCTACAAGCAGATGAAGGTCGTCGAGCTCCTGCTGTTCCTCGCCGAGATCAAAGGCTGCCGCCCGGCCGACACGCGCAAGAAGATCGACTACTGGCTCGAGCGTTTCGAGCTCGGCGACAAGCGTGAGGCGAAGATCGAGGAGCTGTCGAAGGGCAACGCGCAGAAGGTGCAGCTCATCGGGACGCTGCTGCACGACCCCGAGCTGATCATCCTCGACGAGCCGCAGTCGGGGCTCGATCCGGTCAACATCGTCCTGATCCGCAACCTCCTGCGCGACCTGCGCAAAGAAGGCAAGACCATCCTCCTCTCGACGCACATGATGGCCGAGGCGGAGAAGATGGCGGACGAGATCATCCTCATCCATCGCGGCCAGGTCGTGCTGGAAGGCACGGTCGACGAAGTGCGCGGCTCGTTCGGACGCAACACGCTGCACATCGACTTCGACGGCGACGGGTCCTTCCTCGAGCACCTGCCGCAGGTGCGCAAGGCCTCGATCCTCGGCAGCAGCGCGGAGCTGGCGCTGAACGAAGGCGCCGACGCGCAGGAGATCCTGCAGGCCTGCGTCTCCAGGTTCCGCGTCCGGAAGTTCGAGGTCGCCGCGCCGTCGCTCGAAGAGATCTTCATTGCAAAAGTGGGAGCCGAGACGCTGGCCCCCGAGGTGAGTCGATGAACAAGATGTTTGCGGTGATGAAGCGCGAGTACCTGCAGGCCGTTCGCAAGAAGGCCTTCATCATCATGACGCTGCTGCTGCCCTTCCTCATGGCCGGAATGATGGTCCTGCCCGGCCTGATGATGTCCAAAGGCATGGGCACGAAGCGCATTGCGGTCCTCGACGGCACGGGCAAGCTCGAGTCCGCGTTTGCGCGTCCCAACGCGCCGGAAGAAGGGGAGGAGAAGCTCGACGCCCGCAAGGAGGCGCGCAAGGCGCTCAGCGGGCGCAATCGCCGCGCACTCCCGTCGCAGATGCAGATCGAGTATGTGAACCAGCCCGGCGCGACCGAAGCCGCGGCCAGGCCGTACCTCGAGCGCATTTCGCGCAAGGACGACGCTCCGGACAAACTCGACGGTGTGTTCGTGGTCCCGGCCGTGGCGCTCACCGATCCCGAGGCGAAGCTGACCTACTTCAGCCGCTCTGCCACCGACGTCATGACCCAGGAGCGGCTGGCGCGGCTGGCGAACAAATCGCTGCAGGGGCTGCGGCTCAGCGCGAACGGTATCCGACCCGAGGTCGTCGACGACCTGCTGCAGGACCTCGACATCGAGGCCGTGCAGCTCTCGCGCTCCGGCGGACGGAAGACCGGCGGTGAGCTGAACTTCATCGTGGCCATCATCTTCGGCGCACTGCTCGTGCTGCCGTCATTCGTGTACGGGCAGGAAACGATGCGCGGGATCGTGCAGGAGAAGACCGATCGCGTCGTGGAAGTGCTCATCTCCTCGGTCAGCCCGGTCCAGCTCCTCTCCGGCAAGATCCTCGGCGTGGCCGCGGTCGGCCTGACGCAGATCGCGGTCTGGATCACCATGCTGGCCATCGCCGGCGGCTACGGCGCGGCGGTCGCGACCACGGCCGGCGTGAACCTCTCCCAGTTCGTCCGCCCGATCGTGTTCGTCTACTTCTTCGTCTTCTTCATCCTCGCGTACCTGACCTACGTCTGCGTCTACGCGATCGCCGGCGCGGTCTGCAATTCCGAGAAGGAAGCGCAGCAGTTCATGATGCCGATCATGCTCTTCATGATGATGCCCTGGATCCTGATGATGCCCATCGTCATGAACCCCGACGCGCCGTTCGCGGTGGCGTTCTCCATGGCCCCCGTGTTCGGGCCGATCACGATGTTCGTGCGCGCGCTGGTCACCGATCCGCCGTTCTGGCACATCCTGGTCTCGATCGTCGTGTCCATCGCCACCATCGCCGTCTTCTTCTGGATTACGGCCAAGATCTTCCGCGTGGGCATCCTGTCGTACGGCAAGCGGCCGACCATTCCGGAGCTCATGCGGTGGATACGCGTGGCCTAAAAACGGTTCCTCGGAGTTCCTCGGGAGTTCCTCGGAGTTCCTCGGGAGTTCCTCGGAGTGGCTCGGAGTGGTCCGGAACTCCAAGCACGTACCGACGAACTCCGAGGAACGCGGCGAACGCGAGGAACTCCGAGGAACTCGAGGAACTCCGAAGGAACTCGCGGAACCGATGCAGACCGGCCGGTGGGCCCCTGCTATGATCCCCCTCGCTCTGAGGGGGACATATGCAGGAACCCAAAACGCTCAACGACATCTACGCGACGACGGCGTCCATCGACCGTCCCGCGATCATGAAGTACAAGAGCGGCGACCGCTGGATCGACGTCACCGTTCCTGAATTCCGCGACTCCGTGCGCGGCCTCGCCTACGCCCTCAACGAGATGGGCGTCAAAGCGGGCGACCGCGTGGCCATCCTCGCCGAGAACCGTCCCGAGTGGACGATCGCCGACTTCGCGATCCTCTGCGCGTCGGCCGTCAGCGTCCCGGTCTATCCGACGCTCCTCGGCTGGCAGATCGAGTACATCCTCAACGACGCCGGCACCGTGGCCGTCATCTGCTCGAACAAAGAGCAGCTCGACAAGATCATGGAGATCCGCTCGCACGTGCCCTGTCTGCACAACATCATCGTGTGCGACGCGCCGCAAGGTGCCCCCGCGGGCGTGCGCACCTTCAGAGATGCCGTGGAGACCGGCAAGAAGCACGAGAAGACGAACCCCGGCTGGTTCGAACAGTCGCGCACCTCGCGCGGCCCCGACGACCTGGCCACGCTGGTCTACACCTCCGGCACCACCGGCAATCCGAAGGGCGCCATGCTCACGCACGGCAACATCACCAGCAACGTGGCCACCGTGCGCGACGTCGTGCCGATCGGACCCGGCGACGTGGCCCTCTCGATCCTGCCGCTGTCGCACATTCTCGAGCGCATGGTCGACTTCCTCTATCTCTACAAGGGCGGCTGCATCGCCTACGCGGAGAGCGTCACCAAAGTCGCGGACAACCTCGGCGAGATCAAGCCGCATTACTTCGCCGCCGTGCCGCGCCTCTTCGAGAAGATGCGAGCGCGGGTGCTGGACAACGTCGCCACCGCGCCGCCCGCGCGCCAGAAGATCTTCCACTGGGCGCTGAAAGTGGCCGAGGAGCGTCTGCCGTACCGCGTGGAAGGAAAGCCGATGCCGTTCGGACTGAAGATGAAATCCGCGGTCGCGGACAAGCTCGTCTTCAGCAAGATCATCGCGCGCCTGGGCGGCAACGTGAAGTACGTCGTCTCCGGCGGCGCGCCGCTGTCGGCGGATCTGGCGGCGTTCTTCATCGGCGCCGGCGTGGAGATCCTCGAAGGCTACGGCCTGACCGAGACCTCTCCCGTCATCGCCGTGAACACGCCGACCGCACGCCGCATCGGCAGCGTGGGCCCGGTCATCCCGGGCGTCGAAGTGAAGATCGCGTCCGACGGCGAGATCCTGACGCGCGGCCCGCACGTGATGAAGGGTTACTGGAACAATCCCGAGGCGACGGCGCAGGCCATCGACGCGGAAGGGTGGTTCCACACCGGCGACATCGGCGAGATCGACAAGGACGGCTTCCTCAAGATCACCGACCGCAAGAAAGACATCCTCATCAACGCGTACGGCAAGAACATCGCGCCGCAGCCGCTGGAAGCGCTGCTCAAGAGCTCCCCGTACGTCGGGACGCCGGTGCTGATCGGCGACCGCCGCAAGTACCTCGTCGCGCTGATCGTGCCGAACTTCGAGAAGCTCGAGCGAGAAGCCGCGGCGCTCGGCGTGCAGGCCAAGTCGCCCGACGAACTGGTGAAGAACGAGAAAGTCGTGCAGCTCATCCAGGATGAGATCGACCGCTTCAACCAGAACCTCGACCGGCAGGAAAAGATCCGCCGCTTCGCCCTCCTGCCGCGCGACTTCACCATCGAAGAGGACGAGATCACGCCGTCGCTGAAGGTGAAGCGCAAGAACATCGACAAGAAGTACAAGGCCATCATCGACACGCTGTACGCCGACGAGAACCTCGTGGAAGCCACTGCATGACCTCTCTCGCCGAAACGCCCGCCGCGGCCTCGAGCGCCTTCACGATCGAGCGCGAAGGCGACCTGGCCGTCATCTGGTTCGACCTGCCGGGCGAGAAGGTCAACAAGTTGTCCACCCCGGTCCTGCGCGAGCTGGCCGCGGTGCTCGACAAAGTCGGCGCGAGCGACGCGACGAAGGTGATCATCGCCTCGCGCAAGCGCGGCGTGTTCATCGCCGGCGCGGACGTGATGGAGTTCACGCGCGTGACCGGCGCCGACGAGGCCAAGGCCTACGTCCTCCTCGGCCAGCAGGTCTTCACCAAAGTCCAGAACCTGAAGCAGACCACGGTCGCCGCGATTGACGGCGTCGCATTGGGCGGCGGCTGCGAGCTCGCATTGAGCTGCGACTGGCGCGTCGCCACCGACTCGCCGCGCACGCAGATCGGCTTGCCCGAGGTGAAGCTGGGGATCTTTCCGGCGTGGGGCGGCACGAGCAAACTGCCGCGCCTCATCGGGCTCGCCGCGGCGCTGGACATCATCCTGAACGGCAAGGCCCTCGACGGAAAGCGCGCGAAGAAAGCGGGTCTCGTCGACGAAGCCGTGGAGCCGGGCATCCTGATGCAGGTGGCCCGCAAGTTCGCCGACCGCGGCAAGCGCAAAGGCGGCGTGCGGACCAAGTTCTACCTCGAAGGCAACCCGCTGGCGCGCAACGTCATCTTCAGCAAGGCCCGCAAGGCGGTCATGCAGCAGACCAAGGGGAATTACCCGGCGCCGCTGAAAGCCATCGACGTGATGGAGTACGCCATGTCTGCGGGCGTCGAGCGCGGCATGCAGCGCGAGGCCGACGAGGCCGCGGCGCTGGTCAACAACGAGGTGGCCAAGAACCTCGTGCAGCTCTTCTTCCTCATGGAAGAGTCGAAGAAGGACCCGTACACCGTCAAGCCGCTCGACGTCTCGAACGTCGGCGTCCTCGGCGCGGGCGTGATGGGCGGCGGCATCGCCCAGATCGTCGCCGACAAGACCGACGCCGAGGTCCGCATGCGCGATATCAACTGGAAGGCCATCGGCGGCGGCATGAAGGCCGCGTCGAAAGTCTGGCGCAAGAAGGTCGAGCGCCGCCGCATGACCCGCGGCGAGATGTCGCGCAAGCTGGCGCGCATCACCGGCACCACCGACTGGAGCGGCTTCCCGCGGATCGACCTCGTCATCGAGGCGGTCGTGGAAAGCATTCCGATCAAGCGGCAGGTGCTGGCCGAGTTCGAGGCCCTGGCGAAAGAGAACGCCATCTTCGCGACCAACACCTCCACCATTCCGATCACCCAGATCGCGGCCGAGGCGAAGCGTCCAGAGAACGTGGTCGGGATGCACTTCTTCAATCCCGTCGACCGGATGCCGCTCGTCGAAGTGATCCGCGGCGAGAAGACCTCCGACCTGGCGATGGTCACCACCGCCGCCCTCGCGCGCAAGCTCGGCAAGACCGTCGTCTACTGCAACGACGGACCCGGCTTCGTCGTGAACCGCATCCTCGGGCCGTACATGAACGAGTCGGGGTTCCTGCTCGAAGAAGGGAACTCGATCGAGTCGATCGACAAGGCCATGACCAACTTCGGCATGCCGATGGGTCCGATCGCGCTGCTCGACGAAGTGGGCATCGACGTGGCCGCGAAAGTGGCCGGCATCCTCATGGACGCCTTCGGCAGCCGCATGCAGAAGTCGACGGTCGTCGAGAAGCTGTACGCCGACGGACGTCACGGCAAGAAGAACGGGAAAGGTCTTTACCTCTACGAAGACGGCAAGCGCAAAGGGCCCGATCCTTCGGTCTACAAAGTCATCGGCGTCGCTTCGCCGAAGCAGGCGGAAGACAAGGCCGTCGTCGAGCGGATGGTGCTCTCGATGATCAACGAGGCCTCGCTGATCCTCGACGAGAAGATCGTGGCCTCGGCCGGCGAGCTCGATCTGGCCATGATCATGGGCACCGGCTTCCCGCCGTTCCGCGGCGGGCTGCTGCGTTACGCCGACGCGCTGGGCGTCCCGTACGTCGTCTCGAGGCTCGACGAGCTGTCGTCGAGCGTGGGCCCGCGCTTCCGCCCGAACGAGCCGCTCAAGCGCCTCGCCGAGCGCGACGGGAAGTTCTATCAGGCGTACGTGCGTTCGTCGTGAAGTTCACTCCGAGCGCAGCGAGGAGTCAACGGAGCCGCCGCGACGAGCCGTGCCTGCTCCGCGACGGCTCCGCTGATCCCTCGACTTCGCGGATGAACTGCCGGCCGGAATGAGCTCCAGCACTCCTCCAGACTCGCTCAGCACGCAGCAGCGCGCGATCTTCATCGCCGTGGCCCTCTTCTGCGCCGCCACGCGCTTCCTGGCCATGGCGCGCTCGTTGTGGGACTGGGACGAGGCGCTTTTCACGATGGCCATGCGCGACTACGACGTCACGCTGCACCATCCGCATCCGCCCGGTTTTCCCGTCTACATCGCCATGGCCAGGCTGCTGCGCTTCGTCGTGGCGGACGACTTCCGCGCGCTGCAGAGCGTCAACCTGATCGCCGGTGTGCTCGTTTTTCCGGCGATGTTTTTCTTCGCTCGTGAACTGCGGCTGCAGTTCACGACCTGCGTGGCCGCCGGAGCGCTCTTCGCGTTCTTCCCCAACGTCTGGTTCTTCGGCGGCGGCGCGTTCAGCGACATCCCGTCGATCGTGCTGGTGCTGTTCGCGGTGACGTTCCTCCTGAAAGGCACGCACAACCGCAAGGCTTACTGGCTCGGTACGTTGCTGCTCGCGCTGGCCATCGGCATCCGTCCGCAGAACTTTCTCGTCGGCCTGATCCCGGGCATCCTCGCCACGCGCAAGCGCCGCTGGTGGGAGATTCTGATCGCGCTGCTGATCGGGCTCGTCGTGGTCGGTGCGGCGTTTGGCGGCGCCATCTACTTCACCGGCGAATTCGACCAGTACGTGCGCATGGTGCGCGAGCACGGCGACTACATTTCGCGCATTGACTCCTTCCGCGCCGAGGCGCGGCCGCCGCTCTGGCGAATCTTCGACCGCTTCTTCATCAAGCAATACCAGTCATCGGTGCTGAGCGTGATCGCGTCGCTGTTCGTGGTGATCTCCGTCGCCGGCGCCATCCGCGAGCGCAATCGCTCGCTGCTGCTCAACGCGCTGGCCTTCGTCCCGTTCGCGATCTTCGCCTGGCTGATGCTGGACCGCTTCAGCATCAGCCGCTTTTCGATCGGGTATCAGCCGATGTTTGCGGTCTTCGTGGCGGACGGCATTCGCCGCGTTGCCCGGCAACGCGAGTGGATGCTCGCCGCGGCACTGACGGCCGCCTTCTTCGTCTTCACCTTCCCCGCGCTGAAATCGGTGCGCAACGAAGTGGCGCCGTCGATCGTCGCCGCGAGCACGGCCGCGCAGCGCATCGACCCGAATCGCGAGCAGCTCTTCGTCGGCCACACGATGCTCGTCTTCATGGACCTCGTCGCGCCGGGCATGCCGTACACGCGCGTAGTCGACGACCGGGCCATGCCCGTCGACGCGCGCGAGAACGCATGGCTGCTGGCCGAGATCACCACCACGAAGGAAGAGGGCCTCGTGTTCCGCCGCGAGCGCAACGCGCTCTGGAACATCGCCCGCCGCCACTACTTCAACATCAAGCTCGCGCCGATCGAGGCGCGGCCGCGCTTCATCTCCGGCTGGTACGCGCCGGAGTCGATGGAGTCGAACCAGTGGCGCTGGATGCGCGGGCATTCCGTGACGCTCCTGCCGCCGCTGCGCGGCGAGGCGCTGCTGCGCATGCACGTCGGCGTGCCGAGCGAGCTGATCGAGGGAAACTTCGTCACCGTCAAGCTCAACGGGCGCGTGATCGGGCGCATCGCCGTGACCGGCGACTCGCTCGAGCGCGACTTCCACGTCGATCCCGCGCCGCGCGGCCTGCCGAACGTCCTGGAGCTGTCGATCGACCGGACTGTTCTGCCACAGCACGAGCAGCGCGAGCTCGGTTTACGGCTGCGTTACCTGGCGTGGGGACCGGCGTGAGGCGAGGGCGCAGCGGGCAGGGCGCGGGGCGCAGGAGCACACTGCCGATCTCCTCCGCTCTGCTGACTGCGCCCTGCCCCCTGATTGTGATATTCAACCGCCCGGCACTTCTGTTGGAGACACGATGACCATGACTGCTGAACAACGCCAGGTCGACCTCGTCGACCGGCTGGCGGCGGAGGCTCGCCGCCGAGTTTCTCCCGATCAAGCCGAAGGGGTCGCGCACTTTGTGCGGCGCTACTTCGCGCACGTCGCACCCGACGACGTGATCTACACCAATGTCGAGACCCTTCTGGGTGGCGTGATCTCCCTGTGGGAGCTCGGCCAGCAACGCACCCCCGGCACCCCCGTGGTCCGCCTCTTCAACCCCACCGTCGAGAAGAACGGCTGGGGTCTCGAGCACACCGTGATCGAGATCGTCAACGACGACATGCCGTTCCTCGTCGACTCGGTGAGCGCCGAGATCCAGCGCCGCGACCGCAAGATCCACCTCCTGCTGCACCCGGTCATCAGCGCGAGCCGCGACGCCGGCGGCCGCCGCGTGAACGTCAGCGACACGCAGCACGCTCCGGTCGACTCGCTGCGCGAGTCGTACATGCACGTCGAGATCGACCAGGAGACCGAGCACACCGAGCTCGAATCGATCCGGGCCTCGCTCGAGCACATCCTCCGCGAAGTCCGGCTGGCCGTGCAGGACTGGCGCGCCATGCGCGCGCGCCTGCAGGAAGACACCGGCGAGCTCGATACGGCGACGCTGCCGATGCCGGCCGAGGAAGTGGCGGAGGCGAAGGCGTTCCTGAAGTGGCTCGACGACGGCAACTTCATTTTCCTCGGGCATCGCCGCTACACCTTCGCCACACGCGACGGCGCCGACTATCTCCAGGCGCAGCCGGAGACGGGACTGGGCATCCTCCGCGACATCCGTCCGGAGTCGGTGGCCCGCGGCACCGCGCCGCTGTCGCCCGAGTTCAGCGCGTACGCCCGCAAGAAAGACCTGATCATCATCACCAAGGCCAACAGCCGCAGCGTGATCCACAAACGCGTGCCGATGGACCGCGTCGGCATCAAGCGTTACGACGAGCAGGGCAACCTCGCCAGCGAGGACCGCTTCCTCGGCCTCTTCACCTCGGCCGCGTACAACCGCAGCGTCTTCGACATCCCGATGCTGCGCCTCAAGGCCAAGCGCACCCTGGACCGGGCCGGACTCGATCCGCACTCGCACAACGGCAAGGCGCTGGTCGACATCCTCGAGACCTTTCCTCGCGACGAGTTCTTCCAGATCACCGACGCCGAGCTGTTCGACATCGCCCGCGGCATCCTGCTGCTGCAGGAGCGACAGCGCGTCGCGCTCTTCACGCGCAAGGACGTCTTCGAGCGCTTCATCGCCTGCTACGTCTTCGTGCCGCGCGACCGCTACACGCCCGAGTTCAAGGAGCGCGCGAAGGCGTTGCTCGAAGAGTCGTTCCAGGGATTCGACACGCACGTCTACGACCACGTGACGACGTCCGCGCTCGCGCGCGGCCTCTTCATCGTGCGTACGAAGCCGGGGCAGATCCCCGACGTCGACCCCCGCCGGCTCGAGGCGGAGATCGGCGAAGTGGCGCGCACGTGGGGTGACCGCCTGCTCGACGCGCTGATCCTGAAGCAGGGAGAGGAGGTCGGCATCGACCTCCACCACCGCTACAAGAAAGCGTTCCCGATGGCGTACGCGGAGCGCTTCACGGCCGAGGCGGCGCTGTATGACGTCGGGCACGTCGAGCATGTGCTGGCGACGGGGGAGCTGGTCGTCGACCTCTATCGTCACCGCACCAGCGAGCGGCAGTTCCACTGCAAGATCATCCATGCCGGTCCGCCGGTGCCGCTGTCCGAGATCATGCCGCGGCTCGAGAACATGGGACTGAAAGTTCTCGACGAGGTGCCGTACGAGGTCAACGCCCTCGGCGCCACGCAATCGGTGCGCATTCGCGACTTCAGCCTGGCCGCGGAAGGCATCGGCGACGACCTCTCCGCGGTGAAGGAGAAGTTCCAGGAAGCGTTCATCCGTGTCTGGACCCGTCAGGCCGAGAACGACGGCTTCAATCGCCTGATCCTCGGCGCGGAGCTGGAGTGGCACGAAGTGGTCGTGCTGCGCGCGTACGCCAAATACCTGCGCCAGATCGGCATCGCCTTCAGCGATCAGCTCATCCAGCAGACCCTGTTCCGCCATCCGTCCATCACCCGCTCCATCCTGCAGCTGTTCAAGAACCACTTCGACCCGGCCATCGGCGAGGTCGGCATGGGCCGCAAGGGCGCGGCCCTCGGCATCCGCTCGGAGGTCGAGGACGCGCTGGAGCACGTCACCAATCCCGACGAAGACCGCATCCTCCGTCTCTACGTGAGCCTCATCGAGGCCACGCTGCGCACGAACTACTTCCAGACCGGCGCGGACGGAGAGCGCAAGCTGTACGTCTCGTTCAAGCTCGACTCCGCGGCCGTGCCCGAGCTGCCGCTGCCGCGTCCGATGTACGAGATCTTCGTGTACGCGCCGTGGATGGAAGGCATCCACCTGCGCGGCGGCAAGGTCGCGCGCGGCGGCCTGCGCTGGTCCGACCGGCGCGAGGATTTCCGCACCGAGATCCTAGGACTGATGAAAGCGCAGATGGTCAAGAACGTCGTCATCGTGCCGGTCGGCTCGAAGGGCGGCTTCGTCGTCAAGAACCCCTCGGCCGATCGCGCGGCGTACCAGCAGGAGGGCATCTTCTCGTATCAGACCCTGCTGCGCGGCATGCTCGACATCACCGACAACCTCCGCGGCGACGCGGTCGTCCCGCCGCGCGACGTCATCCGCCGCGACGGCGACGATCCGTATCTCGTCGTGGCCGCCGACAAAGGCACCGCGACGTTCTCCGACATCGCCAACGCCATTTCCATCGAGTACGGACACTGGCTCGGCGACGCGTTCGCGTCCGGCGGCTCCGCGGGGTACGACCACAAGGGCATGGGCATCACCGCGCGCGGCGGCTGGGAGGC
This sequence comes from Thermoanaerobaculia bacterium, assembly GCA_036387915.1. Taxonomy (GTDB): domain Bacteria; phylum Acidobacteriota; class Thermoanaerobaculia; order Gp7-AA8; family Gp7-AA8; genus QHVT01. Next base: position 4,289 of record DASVSV010000291.1, on the reverse strand, counting down.
GGTCAAGCGTCACTTCCGCGAGCTCGGCCTCAACACGCAGAGCGAGGATTTCACCGTCGTCGGCGTCGGCGACATGTCGGGCGACGTGTTCGGCAACGCGATGCTGCTCTCACCGCACATCAGGCTGCAGGCCGCGTTCAACCACTCGCACATCTTCGTCGACCCCGATCCCGATCCCGCGCGGAGCCACGCCGAGCGGCGGCGCATGTTCGACAACCGCCTGAACTGGAACGGCTACAGCACCGAGCTGCTCTCGCCGGGCGGCGCGGTGTTCGAGCGCAGCGCGAAGAACATCACCGTCTCCGAGCAGGTGCAGCAGCTCTTCGAGCTGCCGAAGAAAACCGTCACGCCCGCGGAGCTGATGCGGGCCATCCTGCTCGCGCGCGCCGACCTGCTCTGGCTGGGCGGCATCGGCACGTACGTCAAGGCGTCGCACGAAGACCACGGCAGCGCGAAGGACCGCGCCAACGACGCGATCCGCGTCGACGGCAACGAGCTCCGCGTGCGCGTGGTGGGCGAGGGCGCGAACCTCGGCTTCACGCAGCGCGGCCGCATCGAGTACGCGCTCGCGGGCGGCAAGATCAACACCGACGCCATCGACAACTCGGCCGGCGTCGACACCTCGGACCACGAGGTGAACATCAAGATCGCGCTCTACGACGCGCTCGATCGCGGCGAGCTGGCCAACATCGAAGAGCGCAACCGCATCCTCGCCGAGATGACCGAGGACGTGGGGCTGCTCGTGCTGCGCGACAACTACGAGCAGACCCAGGCCATCTCCATCACGCACACCCTCGGCGAGCAGATCCTCGACACGCAGGCCCGCTTCATGCGCGGCCTGGAGAAGGCGGGGCGGCTCGACCGCTCCCTCGAAGGTCTGCCCGACGACGAGACCATCGCCGAGCGCCACGCGCTCGGCCTCGGCCTGACCCGTCCCGAGATCGCCATCCTTCTCGCATACGCCAAGATGGTGCTCTACGAGGACCTGCTGAAGTCCAACCTGCCGGACGACGCGGAGCTCGTCGACGACCTCGTGCTCTATTTCCCCGAGCTGCTGCAGGGACGCTTCCGTCCGGCCATCGACCGCCATCGCCTGCGCCGCGAGATCGTGGCCACGGTGATCACGAACTCGATGATCAACCGTGTGTCGCCGACGTTCGCCTGGCAGATGACCGACGAGACGGGCAAGCCGTACTCCGACGTCGCCCGCGCCTTCATTATCATCCGCGACGCGTTCGATCTCCGGACGATCTGGGCGGAGATCGAGTCGCTCGACAACAAGCTGCCCGCCAGCGTGCAGCTGGAGATGATGATCGCAGTGGCGCGCCTGCTCGAGCGGGCGATCCTCTGGCTGCTGCGCAGCGGCTACGCCAAGCTCGACGTGGCCGCGCTGATCGCCGAGTTCCGCCCGCGCATCGCGGCGATCCAGAACCACCTCACCGAGATCCTGCCGCCGTCGATCCTCAACGTCGTCGCCGCGCGTGAGGCCGAGCTGAGCGCGGATGGCATTCCGGCGGAACTGGCGCGGCGCGTGGCGTCGCTGGACGTGATGACGTCGGCGATGGACATCATCCGCATCGCCCGCACCGACGACGCGCACGGCGTCGAGGAAGTGGCCCGCGTCTACTTCGGCGTCGGCGCCCGCTTCAGCCTCGACCGCCTCCGCACCGCCACCAACGGCGTCGCCGCCGAAACGCCCTGGCAGAAGACCGCGCTGCAGACGCTGATCGAAGACCTCTTCTTCTACCAGAGCGCCCTGGCCTCGCGCGTCATCAGCGAAACCAACGGCGCCGGCACAGACCCCGTCGAAGCCTGGCTCTCGCAACGCGCGCGCGCGGTGGAGCGCGTCGACCAGACCATGCACGACTTCCGCGCATCGACGACCGTCGACCTGGCGATGCTGACCGTCGCCTCGCGCCAGTTCCGCGTATTGGTCGAGTCTTGATTCAGGAGTGCGGCAGCTCAATCGCCGCCGCACTCCCAACCGCAATGGTTCACTGAAGGTCAGTTGTCATCCTGAGCAAGTGACGGCGTTTCGCGCCGCGCCTGAGGAAAGAAACGGGTGCAGGCCTGTCGCCCGCTACGCGGGCTCGATGAATAACCGACCCATTCCCCCGGCTGAAGGGCGTGTTGCTCAGCTCCTGTTTCGGCAGACGGACGATTTTGGAGTGTCGAAATCGAGCTCTATTGCGCAGCGGCGACGTGTTCGTGGGACACATCGCGAATTCTGTGCACCTGCGAAGCGCAGAAATCGCTCCACGGGGTTTGGGCAACAAGCCCTGAAGCCGGGGGCTATTTCCTGAAGCCCGCTCCGCGGGCAGGTCTGCCGCCGTAGGCGGCTCCAGAAAATAGCCCCCGGCTTCAGTCGGGGGTTGGTACGTACCACCTGACAGCCCGCGTTAGCGGGCGACAGTAACGGGAGTTCCTTGGAAGCCGCGGGGATTGGCCAGCGGCAGAAAGCCGGGCGGCGAAGGACCTTCCAGTGGGCAGCCTTCACGAAAGCTGGTTCGTGGAAGGTCCCTCGCCGCCATGCTTCACGCGCTGTGGGGGCGTGCCTGCGGCTCAGGATGACAAAAAAACGTTAACGGAAGGCCATTGCTCCTGAACGTTCAGCGGCACGACCCTCAGTCGTTCGTGCCGACGCGATGCTTGTCGCACCATGCGTCGATGAACGCGCACGCGTCGCCCGGCAGGATCGGCGACTGGAGCAGGTTGCCTTGCGACAGCTCGTTCACGATCTCGACAAAATACGCGGGGATGTGCTGCCAGATGGCCTGGGCCAGCCATTGGCAGGTCACGCCACGGAGCGGGGGGGTGATGCTCTCGTTGTAGCCGAAGTTGAACGTGACGCTCGGGATCGGCGCGTAATTGGTGTTGCCGTTCAGTGCCGGCTGGAGCACGTCGGTCAGCAGAAAGCCGATGCACTTCGGCGCGTTTCCGTTGTTGATCTCGGGGTACAGCGTCGGCAGCGAGCCGATGTCGTTCCAGGCGCGCGGCACGGCGTCCGATTGATTGACGATGACCTGGTTCCAAGCGGTGGCCGGCGTCGAGCCCTGGGCCGGGAACATACTGGTAAAGAGGTTGACGAAATCCTGGTTGCCGCCCGTCGGTCCCGCGGTGGCGTAGACGAACACGTTCGCGAAGCTCGACTGCGCCACGCCCTGATTCACGAGCAGGTCGATCGCGAACGCCGGCGCCAGCGCGCCGCCGAGGCTGTGGCCGGCGATGACCAGTGTGGCGGTCGTGGAGGCATTCTTCTGCAGGAACGCCGCGAGCGTGTCGCCGGAGGCGTCGGTCATCGCCTCGAGCTTGGCGATGCCCTGCGACGCGCCGAAGGAGAGCCACGAGGGGCTTTCCGAGCCTGGAAACGGCACCGTCGTGCCGACGTCGAGATCTTCGATGCCGCGGTCGAACGCGGAGTTCGGGTTCGTGCCGGCGATGCCGACCACGATGTTGCCGGACGTGTCCTGCGCCGCCATCATCACGTTGTCGGCGCGCGTCGACGGCGGCTTGGCGGTCGTGTCCTGCCAGATCACCGGCCCCCAGACCAGCTTCCACGTGCCGATGTACTTCGTGAAGGCGGGATTGGTGAGGGCCTGATTGACGGAGGTGACGAGGTCGCTCTCGAGAGTCGCGACGTCGCCCTTCTGGCCGGCGACGTTGTTGGAGAGCACAGAGATGGTGAAGGCCTGCTGTTGCAGGGTGTAAGTCATGCCGTACTTCCCCTCTCACTCTTTTTATTCGACGGCGTTGGCGATCACGCGGGCGAATGCCTCGGCGGCGGTATCGCCGGCGCGGTAGTCCTCGGCCGGGAGCTCGTAACGGAAGATCACCCGGCCACCCTTCGACACGGTGGCCTGCGCGGCGCGGCGTTTCACGAAGCGGCCGCGCCGTTCCATCGTGCCTTCGAAGCGCACGATCACGTCCGCTTCGCCGTCGAACTCCATGTCCGGCAGTTGTCCACGCATGGCCTGATAGAGCTCGTCGCGCATGGCACCGCCGCGCAGCGACATCTTGGTCGTGCCGCGGAGCGCGCGGCGGAGCGCCTCGAGCGCGCGATCGTTGCTCCCCTCATCGGCCCCGTCGACGTAGCGCGGCGCGGAGCCGAGTCCCGCACGCGGATTCTCGTCTTCGTCTTCGTCTCCATCCGACGCTGGCGGCGGTTGCTGCGGCTGCGGCTTCTCCACGACCACCGGTGGATCCTGGCGCGGACGCGGATCCTGCCGCACCGGAGGAACGACGACCGGCGCGGTGGTCTGCGTCTCCACGACCATCGGCGGCACGGTGGC
>DASVSV010000290.1:0-13614 GCA_036387915.1 Thermoanaerobaculia bacterium | reverse complement strand
GCAGGTTTGCTCCACGCTTCTTTCAGGCCCCACCTCGCGGTGAGTCTCGCCCTTGCGCTTCGCTAGTCCTTCACCTCCATCAGGTTGGACAGAAGACTTTCACTTCCGAGCTGTCGAGCATGCTCGGCACACCTATTTTCTAGAGCCGCCTACGGCGGCAGACTTGCCCGCGTAGCGGGCTTCAGAAAATAGCCCCCGGCTTCCAGCCGGGGGAATGGTCGATTATTCATCGAGCCCGCGTAGCGGGCGACAGGCAAGCGCCCATTTCTTTCCTCAACGCGGCGCGATACGTCGTCATTCGCTCAGGACGACAAGACGCGTTCAGTTAAGGTCATCGGCTGACGTCCTACTACGCGCGCGTCGCAACCACGAGGTGCACGTCATAGTCGACGCTGCTGCGGTCGTGGAGGCGGACGCGCCATGGCAGGTGCGGCTCTTCGTCAATCACCGTCAGTCCGGCGTCGGCGAGCAGCTTGTGGAGCACGGGCTCCGAGGCGCCGCGGTGGGGGCCGCGCTGGGAGTGGCCGCCGAGCCAGGACTCGACCGGCGTCGCCGAGGTGGACCAGTCGTACGGCGTCGCCAGCACGATCGTTCCGGCGACGCGCGCGAGCTCGTGAATCGTCTCGCGCGGCGATCCGACGCAGTCCACGACGTTCAGGCTCGACGCCAGCGCGAAGGTCGTGTCGGCAAACGGCAGCGTTGTGGCGTCGCAGCACCAGAAGTCGACCAGCTCGCGTTGCGGCGGAGCGACGTCCAGCTCGTGACGGTCGTACACCAAACCAACACGGCGGCGCGCGTACCGCACGCGGCCTTCACGTAACGCACGCGAGGCGATGCGCAGCATGGCGAAGTTCAGGTCGACGCCGAGCGTCAGCGACTGTGCGCGTCCGGCGAGCGCGAACGTCGTCCCGCCGACGGAGCAGCCGACGTCGATCGCGTATCCGCCGCCAAGCTGCACGCGCTGCAAGGCGCGGTCGAGCAGCGAGCGCGCGGAGTGTGTCTCGTAGTGGTCGTGCGCGTAGATGCCGGTGTGCTGGCGGATGGTGTCGTACGCGGAGCCGGCGCCGAGGACGTCGCCGAGGAGACTTTCGAGCTCGGGGGAGAGATCGTCGCGGAGGAGCACCTGCAGTGGATTCGCGGAGAGCCAGGCCCGGATCGGGCCGACCAGGATCGGGATGCCGTCAATGACCGGGTACTCGCGCAGGCATTCCGCGTTGGTGCACGAGAGGATCCCTTCGATCAGATCGTCGCCGTGCTCACGGATGGCGTGGCCGATCGCGATCGCGCCGGCGCGGCACACGGGACAAACGGGACGGAGCGCGTCGAAATGTGCGCGCCGCAACGCGTCACCCTCCGATCATCACGGTCGGGCAGCCGGGCGGGAGGATCTTGCCGGTCGGGCCGGGGATCGGCGCGACGCAGGCCGTGTGCGCGGTCATGTCGTTCGCGCGCGCGGCGGGCATGTTGCCGATCAGCACCGTGGCCGAGCCGAGGGCGATCATGCCGGGGCCGCCGGGGACGCAGCCGGGGAGCATGCACGGCGCCGTCGTGTCGGTGGAGCGTGCGGCGGGCATGTTTCCGATCAGCACCGTCGCCTCTCCTTTGATGATCGTCAGCGGCAACGCGGGATGCGGTACCGGCGTCGGCACCGGCGCGGCCGGATGGATCGGCGCGTGGCAGTGCGGCGCATCCTGCAGCACCATGTCGGTCATCCGTGCGGCGGGGGGCATCGCGTATATCGTCTGCTATTCTCGGACTCGATGGAAGAGCGCGTCGAAAAGGACGCCGCGGGCCACGTCCTGCGCCGCTATCACCTCACCGGCGAGCAGCTCGACGGCGAGGCGGAGTCGTACGACGAGCAGGGCTGGCTGGCGCAACGCGCCACCTTCAGGGACGGAGTGCTGGAGGGGGAGCTCGTGCAATTCGACGAGCACGGCGCACCGATCGCGATCATGCATTACGCGGCGGGCAAGCTCGAAGGGGAGTCAGTCTTCTTCGACCGCGGGCAGCCGCAGTTGCGCGTGTTCCATCGCAAAGGATTGCAGCACGGCGAGACCACCGTCTATGGCCCGACCGGTTTTCCGACCGCAAAGTCGGAGTATCGCGACGGGAAACTGGAAGGCGTGAGCTCGTGGTATCGCCCGGACGGCTCGCTGCTGCGCACCGCGGAATTCGTCGACGGAGTGCAGGAAGGGGAAGCGGTGGAGTACGACGAGCGCGGACGCGAGACGCAGCGCGTGCTCTATCGCGCGGGCGAGCCCGTCCCGCCGGCGCGCAGCGCGCGGAGATAGCGCATGCCGCACACCATGGTCACGTTCCGGCTGCACCGTAGCGGAGTGATTCTGTTGATCGTGTTCGGGATCGTGTTGGCGATCTTGATTTACGTCGCGGGATACATGTCCGCGTTACGCGTTGCTCGTTCGACGGCCGGGGTGCCTTCGCGCCCGAACGTGCACGCCGTCGTTGCTCCGACGCAGACGGTGCCTTCAGCCCCAAAGTCACCCCCGCCGAGCAACGAGCAACGCGTAACCTCCGAGCCGCTCACATTGCGCATCGCCGTCCACACATCCGAGGAAGACGCGAACGCGCAGATCGCCACACTCACCGGGCAGGGGCTGCAACCGGCGATCGTGCAGGCCTCCACGACGAGCGGCGTCACGCTGCACAACATCATCGTCGGCCGTTACGAAACGCGCGACGCTGCGAACGCGGCCGCGGCGCAACTGCAGAGGCGGCTCGGATTTATGCCGGTCATCGTCCCCGCTCCGCCCTTATAATTTCCGCACAATGTCCCGGTCCGTGGTGTTCGGTTCCCTCCTCGCGGCAGCGCTCTGCCTGCTCACGTCGTGCGACTCCGGCAACCCCGTCGCGCCGGCGCCGCCGGGACCGAATCCGCCTGACGGACTGACCGTCACCGTCGGCGCGAGCCCAACCTCCATCGATGCCGGCTCCGCCACTCCGTCGCTGATCACCGTCGGCGCCAGGAACGCCACCGGCCAATCCGCCCCCGACGGCACCGAGATCACCCTCACCACCACCCTCGGCAGCTTCACGCAGAGCGCCGAGCCGCAGCGCTCCATCAAGCAGCTCCTGAACGCCGGAACGGTGCAGGTCCCGCTGTACGCGGGGACGGAGACCGGTACCGCCTCGCTGCTCGCGCAGGTCGGCTCGACCATCGGCCGCGGCAGCGTGCTCATCGCCACGCCGACGGCGCCTCCGCCGCCGAGCGTGGCCGAGTTCTCGTTCGTGGCCAACGGCTACGCCGTGACGTTCACCGACGGCTCGACCGGCAGTCCGACCTCGTGGAACTGGGACTTCGGCGACGGCACTCGCAGCACGGAGCGCAACCCGGTCCACCTCTACAGCCTGGCCGGCAATTACACGGTCACGCTCAGCATCGACGGCCCGGGCGGGAAGAGCTCGCGCTCGAAATTCGTGACCATCGTCACCGGGCCGCCGGTCGCGGCGTCGTTCGACTACGAGATCGACACCAAGGACTCGCTGAAGGTGCAGTTCTTCGACCGCTCGACCGGCGAGCCGACGGCGTGGTCGTGGAACTTCGGCGACGGCAAGACCAGCAACGCGCGCAATCCGCTGCACACCTACGCGAAGGGCGATTCGTACACCGTCACGCTCAACGTCTCCAATGCGCACAGCTCCGGCAGCGTGAGCCGCTTCGTCAACACCGCGCCCGCGGCGCCGACGGCGGACTTTGACTGGCAGGCCACCGGACGCACGATCCAGTTCGTCAGCAAGGCCTCCAGCGGCGCAACGCTGGAGTGGGACTTTGGCGACGGCTCGAAGTCGACGGAGACCAATCCCGCGCACACGTACGCGAAGGCGGGCACGTTCCCGGTCACGCTCACGGCCACGAACGCGGGCGGCTCCGCGACGGCGAACAAGATCGTCGAGACCGACCCGATCCCGGCGGCGGACTTCATCTTCTCGATCGACGGCACCACGGTCTCGTTCCTCGACCGCTCCACGAACACGCCGACCTCCTGGCGCTGGCGCTTCGGCGACGGCAGCCTCGGATTCGAACAGAATCCGGTGAAGACCTATCCGGCCGTCACCCGCACGTACGTGGTCACGCTCGAGGCCACGAACGTCTCCGGCACCGGCACGATCCAGAAGGAAGTGAAGATCACCGTCAACAACGGCGCGGCGACTATTTCGTCGCGGTGATGGCCACGGCCCACGAGTTCGCGCGGAAGTTGCCGTTCAAGCCGTCGACGCTGGTCGAGATGATGCGCTGCTCGTACGTCGTCCAGGCCAGGCCGACGTTCAGCCAGTCCATGCCGAAACCGGCGCTGATGGTGCTGCGCGCGGCGTCCGGCAGGAACGCGCCGACCGTGGCGTCGGGCTGCGGGCTCTCTTCGATGGCGTAGCCGACGCGGAGCTCGGGGCCGGTGGCGAAGCGGTAGCTCAGTCCCGCGCGGAGCGTGAGCGTCTCCTCGAAGTTCAGCGGATAGGTCGTGTTGAGATTGCCGTTCGAGGGAAACGCGAACGCGATCTGCTGCACGTCTTCCCACGAGGTCTGCGTGGCGTCGACCTCGAACAGGAACGGCGCGTTCGAACCGATGGCGATGCCGAGCGTGGCCTGCGCCGGCATGGAGAGCGTGGAGCCGAGAGCGAGGTCCTGGCCGAAGGGGTACTGCGTGCGCACCAGCGCGTCGAGCTGCGTGTCGCCGGTCTCAATCTGCGTCAGCGTGCCGACGCCGTTGTACTCGGTCTCGTGGCCGGCGCGGTACGACGCGCCCCACGAGAAGCTGTTGCCGATGCGGTGCAGTACGCCCGCGCTCCACGTGTACGCACGCTCGGTGTCGGTCTTCATCTCCAGCGTGCCGATGTCGCGGACGACGCCGTTGTCGAGGATGGTCACGCGGCGCGACGCGCCGTAGTCGGACGTGCGGAAGATGAACGAGCCGCCGATGCCGAAGCTCGAGCCGAGGGCCACGCCGGCGCTGGTGGTGATGTCGAGCGAGTCGAGCTCGGAGGCGTACGCCAGCCGGCGTCCGGCGAACGTGCCGGGATCGGCCCACTCGGTCTGCATGCGGAACGGCGAGTAGACGCCGACGCCGGTGACGATGTTCGGGCCGAACGGCACGGTGCCGAAGATGTGCGGCACGGTCTGCAGCGGCGTCTCCTGCTCGCCAACCGTACCGGCGCCGATTCCGGGCGGCAGTCCCTGGTACAGCGACTCGTTGAACTTCGACATCGTCGCGCCCACCGAGGCGCTCTTCTTCTTGGCCAGCAATCCGAGGCCGCCGGGGTTGTAGTAGATGGCGGTTGGGTCGTTGGCCTGCGCCACGAACACGCCGCCCATCGCCAGCGCCTTCGCGCTCTGCGTCGGAAACTCGAAACCGGCGGCGAGGATCGGCGTAGCGATGCTCGTCGAGAGAAGAAGCGTCGAAAGAAGGAGCGCGGTAGTGACTCGCATGCGAGCCCGCATGTTACCGCGCGTCAGTGCCGGCGTAGAGGACGAAGGGGGCCCAGTAAACCGGCCGCTGCCACGTGCCGTTCGAATCGAGCAACGTGAGCTTCGCTTTGCGCAACGCAACCGCGGGATCGTCGCCAGCGCGAATGTGGCGGTACATCTCGTCCATCAACTTCGGCGTCGAGGCGTCTTTGACTTCCCAGAGTGAGGCGATGACCTGATCCGCACCGGCACGAAGGAACGCCCAGGCCAGACCGATCACACCTTCACCGGCGTAGGTACGCGTGCCCGCGCCATGGCAGCTCGAGATCGTCACGAGCCGCGCCTGGAGCTTGTCCGCGAGGACAGCGCGGGCGAGCAGCTTGTATGACTTCGCGTCTCTCGCCAGGATGACGGCCGAGTCGAGCGGCCGCTTGCGCGTGGCCACTCCGTGCGCGACGAAGTGTATGTAATCGAATGTGCCCGGCGACGCTTGGTGATACGCGGACGGCGTCGCCTTTTCGTGCTCGAGCACCTTCCGCTTCGCGAAATGCTTCTCGACCGCGCGCATCTCCTTCGCCGCGTACGGCAGTCGCGGGAACGAGGCGTCCGCCGCGGGCGGATCGCCGACGAGCAGCATCGAGGCGTCGGCGCCGCGCCTGGCCGGCGGCAGCGTCAGGAGTTGCAGCGAGCCGGAGTACGTCACGATGACGTCGCGGAGCCAGTAACGCTGCGGCCCCGGCGCAACAAGGGTGTCGAAGTTGAGCGCGTGCAGCTTGCCGTCGGCGATGACGATCACTCGGGCGTCTTTCGGCACCTTCGCCGCCGCGACCAGCATGTCGTACAACTGCCGTCCGCGCGCGCCGCTGGCGGCCATCGTTCCGCGGATGTGGTCGCGCAACGCGGCGCCATAGGTCTCCACGTCTTTCTCGATTCGCGTGTCGGCCGGCAACTGGTGCAGCGTCACCGCCTTTTCGGTGATCACCCAGAGGTAAGAACGATCGCGTCCGAGCCAATAGGAAAGGATGACCGCGCCATTCTCTTTCGCGACCCGTTTCGGATCGAGCTTGCGCGCGCCCGTTTGCACGCGCCCTTCCTCCAGCGACTCGGCGCGGCTGATCTCCGTTACGCGCAGCGCTTCGTCGTACTCTTTCTGCGCGACGAGAAAATCGACGTACTCGTCGAACATTCTCTCGACGGTGTTGAAGAACGCGAAGCGAAGCTCCTTGTCTTTCACTTCGTTCCGCGTCTCTCGCGCCGTCTGCACCGCGCGCTCGTAGTAGTCACGCGCATCTTTCGGTCGGCCCATCAGCGCATAAACGTCGGCCAGGACCGCCTCGGCTTCGAGCTTGTTCTTCTTCGTGTGGGGGAGGACACCGGCGAGCAGCTTTTCGGCACGCTTAAAGTCGCGATCGTCCACCGCGGCAATCCGTGCGGCGACGATGTTCGAACTGTGCTCAGCCTCATCGTCGTTCGCCGCTCGCTTCGCTTTCAGCGCCTCGTCATTGAGCCGTCGCGCTTCGGCGAAGAGTCCGCGCTCGAACGCCGCGCGAGCCCTATTTGCTAATGCGTATCCGCGGCGTTCGTCCGTCGCACCGGCGGCGAGCGCCTGCTTGTTGTACTCGTCCGCGGTGGCATATCTACGTTTCTGGAACTCGACGTTTCCAAGCTGAATGAGCCAGCCGGCACGCAGGTTCCGCTCGCCGATCTGGTCCGCTGTTTTCTCGGCGCTGGCGAACAACTCTTCCGCGGTGTCGTAATGGCCCAGCTCGAAGTACGCCCAGCCGAGATTCCCCTCAATGCTTTGGAGAACTCTTCGCAGCCCGAGTTCCCGGGCGATGGGGCGCACCTTTTCCTCGAGCTCGATGGCTTCGGCATAATCCTGTCGTTGGACGAGGCGCAAGGCAACAGCGTCGGTTGCCTTCACCTCGGTGACGCGGCGGCGATGCTTGCGCGCCAGGGCAATCGCCTGGCGCCCGTACCGCTCCGCCTTGACAGCGTCTTCAGCGCCTTCCACGGCCGCCATTCCACGAAAGACCTCCGCAAGCGCCGCGGGCTGATGTTTTTCGGCCAGCGCCTTCGCCGACTCGAGAAACTTCGGCATCGCCGCTTTGTTCAGGTAATACGCAACGAACGCGCGCTGGAGTCGCTGCTGGACCGCGGTTTCGCTCTGGCGAAACTTCGCGGGAAGTTCAAACGCCAGCGCAGTGTCCGCCTCTTTGGGCTTTCGCAGCAGGTTGAGCAGTTCGCCGTGCATCACGCGGAGCGCCCAGACGGACTCCGCGTCGCGCTTGCCGTATTTCTGAAGCGCATCGCGAATGATCGTTTCCGCGAGCGCGTACTCGGAGCGGTCGATGGCCGTGCGCGCGGCCGCGGCCGCGTGCTTTTCCGACTGCGGCACCGCTGCCGGCGCTCGAAGAACAGAGAGCGCCAGCAGCGTCACCACCGCATACCTACGGAACCAGCGTGCTCCCATTCCCCTCCACGGAGGCGACGGTCATCGTGCCGCCGATCCCGTTCGCCGGCAGCGCCTCGAGATTCATGGTCATGCTCTGCAAGAGCCGACTCTCCGCCTGCGCGGCCTCCCGCATCTCCTGCTCCATCTGCCCTGGCTCATTCTTGCCGAAGGCGATGCGCAGCATGTTGAGGCGACGGCGTCCCGGTTTCAACATCAGTTCCCCGAAGACCACCGTGCCGAAGCCGGCAATGTACAGCTTGTGCGCGTTACTCGGGCCGACCGAATCGCAGTTGTGGACGCGCTTGACCACCGAGCCCTGGACGGCCTGCCCGCTCGCCACGCGGGTGGAAAGCAGCGCCTTCTTCTCAGGCGTGATCGCACCGAAACGCGTCAACAGATTGTCGTCGTTATCGTCGGATGTGCTCTGGATGAGCCGGTCGACGTCGGCGTAGCTCTGACAGGCGCTGAGCGTGAAATCGATCTCCGGCGCGACTTCGACGCCGTTCACCTCGACACCGCGGTACGCCGCGTCGAGCTCGAACGGATGGTCGACCGGCCCGCAGAGCGCCCGCGTCGACTGCACGGTGGCGCGCATCTCAGCGATCGTCAGCGTGTCGAGAATGCGCAGGTTCTTGATATAGACGTAGGTGAACGTCGTGAAGATGTCTTTCGACGTCTCACGTCCAGTCACCCGCGTTTCCGCGTGGCAGAACGACAGTTCCTCGGAGAAGTAGTTCGACATGACCGTCTTTCCTTCGCCGCCCGTCGGTGCCAGTGCGACCGACGCGAGGCTGGGGATGGACGTGCTGATCCGGTTCTGCGGGCTGCCGTACTCAATGACCCCGCCGACACCCAGTGCGCTTGCGTTGTATGCGAATTCCATTGCTCTCTCCTGTTGAACCTCGTTAAAAGCGTTGACCCCCCGATTGGACTGCATGCTTCACGACGAATGGGCGTCGCGAGATTTCCTTGAACTGTCCGGCCGGGCCAGCGGCGGAGATCTCTAAAAAGTACGTGCCGGCTTCTGCCCCTTGGAGAACCAAGTGGCGAGGAGCGCCGTCAGCCACTTCCTCTTTCGTGAAAAGGCGCGTCTCGAAAACTTTTCCGTCGGGGCCGAGGACGCGGACTTGGAACCGCGTGTGCTCTTCGTCGCCCGGCAAGTCGTAGAAAAGAACCCCAGGCTCATCGCCTTTCAAGGTAATCAACGGCGGCACAATGGGTTCGCCGTCCCCGACCTCGCCGCGGTTTTGGGAGTCAATGGGGATACCCGCCGCCCCGCTCAATGCGAACATGGGCTTCGCCACTGGCGCCGCCGTCCGCATCAACAGCGGCACCATCGTCAGGTACGCGAACATCGCCGCGGCGGCCGCCGGAATCCAGCGTCGCCAGCGAGGGTGTTCGTCGATCTGCGCGACTGGTGCGACGGGGCGCTCCTGTTCGCGCTCTTCCCGCACCAGCCTCCGTCCTCCCTCGAAAAACGCCGTGCCGGTGCGGACGTCCTCCGCGCAGAGGTGGCAGTCGAAGTAGTGTTCTTCGAACGCGTTGGTTTCCTCGGCGTTCAGTTCGCCGAGCAGGTAGCGCTCGGTGGCCTGGGTGGCGGTTGCGTCGGTGTGGTCCATGGCTACTCTCGGTTGGATAGTGACGGCGGGTCGCCGAACGTTTCAAAAATCGACATGCGGCCGCTTTTGCGGCGCAGGTAGCGCAGGCGGAACTTCTCCTTGGCGCGGTGGACGAGCACGCGCAGGTAGTCGCGGTCGATGTCGAAGCGGCGGCAGAGCTCGTCCTTGTCCAGCTCCTCGACGAAGAGCGCGCGGAGGATCTCCGCCTCGCGTCCCTGCATGTCCGCCAGCACGCGGCGCACGCGCGCGACGTTCCGGGCCGAGTCGTACTCCACGTCCACGTTTCGGTCGTCGGCGATGTCCTGCTGCTCGTCCAAGGCCTCGTTGCGGTTCTCGGCGCGGTAGTACTCCTTCAGCACGTTCTCGCAGATCGAGTTGACGAACGCGCCGAGGCGGGAGGGATCCTTGAGCCGGTCCAGGCGCTCCAGGCTGCGCAGGAAAACCTCCTGGCGCACCTCGTCGATGGCATCCATCGAGCGCAGGCGATTGCGCAGCTTCAGGAGCAGGAGGTCGCGGAAGTAGGCGTGGAAATGAAGCGCTGTGTCCCGATCACCTTCTCGCAGACGCCGCACGTAGTCGTCGTCAAATACGAAAAGTTCCATTTTGGTGTCTTTGTACTTTACTGCAATTCCGCGCGGTGCGCCGGAAAGGAGTCAGACTCAGACGACAGGACGGAGACGCTGCAACAGCTTGCGCAGCGCGGCATGGCCCGCGGCGACGTCGATCTCGCGCTGCAGGATGGGGAGGTAGCGCGCGGAAAAATCGGCGTCGGGCGCGTTGCCGAAGAAGCGCCCCAGCCGTTCGGCGATGGCGTCGACGTCGGCGCGCTCGAAGTCGGTGCGCGAGAGGGAGTCGATGTCGACGATGAGCGAGGTCATGGGACGGAGCCAGGCGAAGAACTCGTTTTCCTGGAGGAGCTGGAGCAGGTGGTTCGGGCCGCCGATCGGGCCGACCGCTGCCGCGTACTCTTCCTTCGCGGCGTCGATCAGACCGCGATGCATCGGCATGAGCTGCTTCCAGGTCTCACGCAGCGCGGCACGGAGCTCGGCGCGCGCGGGATCGTCCGGCGTGTGCATCATGCGCGCGTAGACGTCTTCTTTCTTCATGGGGAAAAAATCACGCCTCCACGGTTGGCTGGGGAAGGGTTGGATAGGCAGTGAGCCAACCGTAGAGGCCGTGAAAGCTGTGATTGCTGCAGCTCAGGAGTGCCAAGGATACGCCGCAACTTCCGGAGCCGCAACGGTCTTGCGGCGGGTGGGGGCGGCGAGTACAATCCGCGCCCGTTCGGAATGAACGGCTTGTTTCGGCCGTTCGTATCCCGTGCTCGCACCCATAGCTCAATTGGATAGAGCATCTGACTACGGATCAGAAGGTTAGAGGTTCGAGTCCTCTTGGGTGCACCAAATCGATCTTTCACGCGGCGGGCCCCGGCCCGCCGTCGTACTCTTTGACAGATGAATCAGGTGCAGTGGATGGAAGAAGCCTTCGCTTTGGCGAGCGAAGCGGCCGCGGAGGGGGAGATCCCCGTCGGAGCCGTGATCGCCGACCGCGAGGGACGGATCATCGGGCGAGGACGCAACCGGCGCGAGTCGGGCGACCCGCTCGGACACGCCGAGTTGTACGCGATCGCGCAAGCGGCGCGGGCCATCGGCGACTGGCGTCTCGAAGGGACGACGATGTGTGTGACGCTCGAGCCGTGCGCGATGTGCGCCGGGGCGCTCGTCAACGCGCGCGTCGACCGGCTGGTCTTCGCGGCGTACGATCCGAAGGCGGGCTTTTGCGGCTCGCTCGGCAACCTGGTGCAGGATCCGCGGCTCAACCACCGCCTTCAGCTCGAAGGTGGATTCGAGGAAGAGCGCTCGCGGCTCATGCTCCAGGATTTCTTCCGCCAGTTACGACAGCGCGAACGAACGGAGAGGTGGCAGAGTGGTTGAACGCGGCGGTCTCGAAAACCGTTATACCTTCACGGGTATCGAGGGTTCGAATCCCTCCCTCTCCGCCATTCGTCGCGCTGCCGCGCGGATTGAGGATGCAGGATTGAGGATTGAGGATGAAAAGCAGGCACGATAAGCGTGCAGGTTTTTCGTCCCTAATTCTCAATCCTCAATCCTCAATCCTCAATCCCGGCCACGAGCCGGAGAGATGGCCGAGTGGCTTAAGGCGCACGCTTGGAAAGCGTGTGTACGTTAATCGCGTACCGTGGGTTCGAATCCCACTCTCTCCGCCATGCCCCGCACCTTCGGTTCGTCGAAATCGGCAGGCCCGCTGTGATGAGTCCGGGTCCTGTGCAGCAGGAGCACCGAACCGCGTCAGGACCGGAAGGTAGCAGCGCTAAGGTGCCCACCCTGCGTGACACAGTCAGGCCTGGGCTCTTCTCAGCGTACCTGCCGATCTTCCCAATTCTGAGCGCAGCGAAGAATCAATGGAGCCCTCTGCAGTAGCGGGGTTCAGCGCCTGGGGTGAGTTCTTCAAGAGGGCTCCCCTGACCCTTCGCTTCGCTCAGGGTGAAACCACCGCTCAGGGTTAAACTGCCGCCGCAATGTCCTATCAGGCCCTCGCGCGCAAGTACCGTCCCCAGACTTTCCACGACATCGTCGGTCAGGAGACCGCGGTGCGGACGCTCCACAACGCCATCGAGGGGAACCGCATCCACCACGCCTACCTCTTCTCCGGCGTGCGCGGCATCGGCAAGACCACCACCGCGCGCATCCTGGCCAAGGCCCTGAACTGCGTCAAGGGACCGACCTCCGAGCCGGACAACGAATGCACGGTCTGCCGCGAGATCACCGAAGGCATCGACATGGACGTACGGGAGATCGACGCCGCGACCTACACCGGCGTCGACAACGTCCGCGAGCTGCGCGACGTCTCGCAGTTCCAGCCCGCGCGCGACCGCTACCGCATCTTCATCGTCGACGAGGCGCACATGCTCTCCACCGCCTCGTGGAACGCGCTGCTCAAGCTGATCGAAGAGCCGCCGCCGCACGTGATCTTCATGTTCGCCACCACGGAGATGCACAAGGTCCCGCAGACCATCCTCTCCCGCGTGCAGAAGTTCATCCTGCGCAAGATCACGCTGGAGGACCTGATCGGCCGGCTCGAGGAGATCTGCCGCGCCGAGAACATCGAGTTCGAGCGCGGAGCGCTGGAGATCGTGGCCCGCCGCGGCGAAGGGAGCGTGCGCGACTCGCTCTCGCTGCTCGACCAGATCATCGCCTTCTCCGGCCGCCGCATCACCGCCGCCGACGTAGCCACGGTCCTCGGCCTCTCGGAGACGAACTTCTTCGCACGCGTGATCACGCTCGCCGGCGAAGGCGATCACGCCGGCATCCTCGACGCCCTCCAGGAAGCCTCCGACGCCGGCCGCGATTTCAAGATGCTCTACCGCGACCTGCTGAACTTCGTCCGCAACCTGCTGCTGCTCGCCGGCGGCGCGAACGAAGCGATGCTCGGCGTGTCGCCCGAAGACCTGCCCACGCTGCGAGGAGTGGCGGAGAAGTTTTCGTACACGGAGCTGCTGCGCATCGCCAACCTGCTGCTGCGCGATGACGAGACAGTGAACCGCGCCGAACATCAGCGCCTCGCCGTCGAGATCGCGCTGCTGAAAACGGCCACGTTCCCGCGCCTGAAGAGCGTCGAGCAGGTGATTGCCGGCGATACCGCACAGGCGCCGAACGTCGCACGGCCTTCAGCCCGTCCTCCGGTGCAGCGCGCGGAGCCGAGGCCGGAACCGCGGCCGGAAGCTCGTCCGCCCGCACCCGCGGCAGCAGCGCGTCCGGTGCAGCGTGAGGAGCGCGAAGCACCGTCCCCGGCACCCGCCTCGACGAGGCCCGTTGCTGATGCGCGTGGCGACCAGGGAAGCGGCGACCTCGTGGCGCGAATCCAGAAACAGAAGCCGCTCGTCGGCAGCTATCTCAAGGACGCCACCGTGCAGCGGAACGGCAATCGCATCACGTTCGAGCTGACCGACCCGTTCGCGGTCGACGCCGTCAGCGACGCGCGCACCGCGCTCGAGACGATCGCGTTGGAGTTGTACGGCGAGCGCATCACCATCGAAGCGAAACTGCAGGAAGCGGAGCCGGCGCCCACCGGGCGGCGCGCCGAGGACAAGCCGTCGCCCC
>DASVSV010000289.1:0-16917 GCA_036387915.1 Thermoanaerobaculia bacterium | reverse complement strand
GCCGTGACGATCCGGGTGGGCGGTGTGCTCTCCGGGCGGCGGAATCCCTCGGGGGTGGTGAGCCCGTCACGCCCGTTGCGCAGGCAACGGGCGTGACGGGCGGGGGCGGCGCGGCAGAATCTACGCCCGGTGGAGTCCCTCGGAGGGGTGGGCAGCGCGGCGCGGCCGGCGCGAAGCGGCGGACGCGCCGCGCGGGGGGCGCGCGGTCGAATCCACCAGGCGTAGAGCGCGTCGAGCGCTGGCGGATTACCCCTCCTCTGCTCGGGCGATCGCCCGCGACCAGGAGCGATCGCCGGCGCGAGCGCGTTGAAGTGAGCTGCGGGCACTTTCAAGTGAGCAGCGATCAGAAACGCGCGACGCACGCACACTTAAAAGTGAGCACCGGGCAAGTGCAACTGTCCTCAAGTTGAGATGAAAGTGACGCGCGGTCACTTTCACTGTCCTCCAGACGAGAAGCAAGTGACCCACGATCACTTTTAAGTGCCCGCTCGTCGAGTGAAAGTGACGCGCGGGCACTTAAAAGCGAAACGCGCAACGTCACCGCGCCTTGCGGCGAGGGTGCGACCCGGACGGCGGCGGCGTGATGCCCGGCGACGCGGCGCGAGCGGCCTTCGCGCGGCGCCAGCTGCGGAAGCGACGAGCGAAACGCCGATCCCGCTCCGCGTACGCAAGGAGCGAGCGAATGAACGGATTAGTCCAGCCGTCGTACGCGAGCGAGAGAGTAGCCACGAATTCGCGCTCGTGTGAGGTTTGCTCGTCGCGATCGAGAGCACGCACGGCGAGGACAGTGCTCAGCACCGCGTTGACGTCGAACGAATCGCGCCGCCAGCGTCGCACCGGACGACTCTGCGTGCCGATCGGATCGGGGCGCATGCGCGGCGGCGGATCGGGGTGCTTGCTGTCGCGCCAGGTGCGGAAGCGTTCGGCGACGCGCTGTGCTCGTTCCATGTACACCACAGTTGCGTCAACGAAGATCGAGACCCAATGACGCCGGCCGTCCGTAAGTGCTTCGTTGACGAAGCTGGAAAACACGTCGTGCATGCGGGCGTCCGTCTTCGCGAGGTCGTGCAGTGCGAGACCAGCATTGATGATCGCCGCGACGTCGACCGACTCCGCGGCGTTGCGATAGTGCCTCATGCGCGCCTCACCACACGTTGCGCCGCGACGGCGGCTGCCGCTGCGGAAACGCGGTGCCGCCGACCGACGCGAGCGGTAACCAGCTCTGCGACTGTGCCGGGCTGCTTGGCCGCGGAGTTGCCGCGCTTCTTCGCCTTCGCCGGGTCCTTGACGGTGATGACGAGACAACCCTGCGACGCTTTGATGTAGACGCGCATGCGGGTCTTGAACCCAAAGGACGCGAGCCAATGACCACGCAGCCGCAGGAAGGGCACGAAGCGCTGATAGCCCAGTTCAAAGTAGCTGAGCGTCGCTTCGCGGATGCCATCGGGACGGTTACGCCGCGCGGGCTCCGGCGACACCTGCAGCGGTTCACCGGTCGGACGCTGCGCACCGAGACGCCGACGACGTTTCGCGGGCGATTCGGGAACGTAGGGCACGAGCGCACGCGGAGGGCCGGCGAGCACCGGAACGGACCGCGCGACAGCGAGGGACGCGCCGCCGTGGTCGCGAACGATCGACGGTCCGGCCGTGGTCGCGCCAACCTGCGACGGGCGATCGCAACCGAGTGCCGAGCGGACGTCGGACGACACACCGGACGCCGGAGCAGGCACAGGCCCCATAGCAGCGAGCGCGGGCGGCGAGATGAGATTGCAGGAGCGCGCGCTGCGGCCGCCCACTCTGGCAGCGCGCGCAACATGCACGCTGACGGGATCGGCGGCGGCGGTGTGCTTCGCCTCACCCATGAACGAGGCAGCATCGTTGAACACGGGCACGTTGGCGACCAGCTCCGTGATGTGCTGCGCGGCGTAGTCGTCCAGGATGCGACCGAGCACGGCTTCCTTCGACTCGTTCCCCCTCTTCGCGAAGTACTCGAGCATCGCATCCGCGTACTCGTGGACCGGAATGATCAGCGGGCGCACGAGCAGACCGGGAGGAAAGACGTTGACGGCGTTAGGACCGAGCGCCTCCTGAATCACCGAGAACGGCCATTGATGCGTAGCCTTCTCGATCAGTTCCGCGCGCGAGATCCGCGCGTTTTCAGCCGTGGGATCGAGCTCGATATCGCCCCACTTGATGGCCTTATCCATCTCGTCGAGCGTCCACCCGAGCAGTTCCGCGGCGTGGTCAGGCGTGACGGACTGGCCGTCGTGTAGGAAGATGGAGCAAATGGATTTCACGAGGTCTGAATTCAGCATGCTTTTGCCCTCTCGTTTATACAAACTATTGTATACGCGAACGGCATCAGAATCAACGCTGACGGCGGCCGATGACTGAGCCGCTGAACGTCGGGAAGGTCTTCGGCGAACGGCTGCGCGAGTTGCGCCTGAAGCGCAAGCTGACGCAGACAGACGTAGCCGCGCGGTCGGGCCTTCTGCAGCATCACATCAGCCAGTTGGAGAACGGCGTGGGGATGCCGACGCTCGCAACGATGCTGAAGCTGGCGGCTGCGATCGGCTGCAAACCCACCGAGTTGCTCGCGCCATTCAACGGGATAGACCTCGCAGCGCTGCTCGACCAGTGACGCGCAAAGCGCGCGGAGACGAGCGCGAAGGCATCCAAAAAACGAATGTTCCACGGCTCAAGAGGTGTGTTCCACGCACAAAACCGTGTGCACCTTGCGAGTCGACCGAAACTCGCAAGGTGACTCGCAAGGTCGCTGTTCTGCGACCGCAAGTCCCTCGGTTTCAGTGAGTTATCCCACCCCCTGTAGATCGACTCCTCTCTAAGTACCCGCGACCTCCGGCCTGTCACGCCGGAGGTCGCGGGTTCGTGGCGAGGTCCTTCATGCGCGCACCGAGGGGCGGTGGTGGATGGGAACGCTGCAGGAGCTGGCGATGTAGCAGAGCTCGTGGGCGCGGTCGTGCAGTTTCTCGGCGCGCTCGATCATCGACGCGTCGGCTACGGTCACGACAGGATGCAGCACCACTTCGGTGAAGCGCCCGCCGCCCTTGCCGTCCTCCTGCATCGTGCCCGTGGCCGCGTCTTCGTACGAGAGCACGTTGATGCCGTACTTCGCGCAGAGGGCGAGGTAGCTGAGCATGTGACAGGACGAGATCGCCGCCACGAACAGGTCTTCGGGATTGTGCTTGGCCGGGTCACCGCGAAACGCCGCGTCGGCCGTGCACTGCAGCTCCGGCTTTCCGTCGATGGCGATGCGGTGCTCGCGCCCGTAGCCAGCGTACGTCGACGTGCCGTCGCCGCGATTGCCGTCCCAGGTCAGGCGCGACTGGTAGTGATGTTCTCCATGCATGCGCCATCGTAAACGCGGATGGGCGAACGTGCGTCGTCCGGGAGCGAATGAGTCCGTTCAGCAGCGTTCTTTGACGATGGCCACGGCCTGCTGCTCGAGACCTTCGCAGCACGTCGTCCAGCGCGAGTCGAACCAGCCGTTCTCGCGGCCGTGGATGGCCACGGCGACGGGCGTCTCGCCGTGCTCGTTACAGCGCAGGCCGGCGGCGCGCTCGAGGCGCGGCTCGAGGCATTTGCGCAGCCGTTCTCTCAATCCCGCTTCACGGTCATGAATGGTGATCTGCATGTTCAGCATTGTGCCCTTTCTTCTGATGAGAATGCAGGAGGACAGGCCGGCTGGCCTGTCCTCACAATGCATTGAGGATCAGACGGTGCGCGGCTTGGCCTCGTTGACCTTGAGGGCCTGGCCATTGACGTCGCGGCCGTCCAGGCCGGCGATCGCGGCGCGGGCATGGTCGGCGTTGCCGTATTCGACGAAGCCGAAGCCCTTCGACGCGCCGCTGGAGCGCTCGGTGGCGACGTTGGCGGAGACGATTGCGCCATACGGCAGCGCCAGCTCATTGAGCTGCGCGTCGTCGATCTGCTTGGAGAGATTGCCTACGTATAATTTCATGGAAGCTCCTGCCGGCCATGCCGGCGGTCCTCAGGCACACGTGTAGCGTGAAAGAGAACTGGAGGCTAAGAGGGGTGAGTCCAGAGGTTCTGACTTAGTTCAGAAGGACTGAAGGGGCGAGGAACGTTCCTCGACAGGGGCTGACTATACGCCCTTCATGCGGCACTGTCACTGTGCAATACCGCTGACAGCATTCGGGTTACGGGCGCCCTCTTCTAGGAGGACGCCCTGTTCATCACGAACAAAGCCACACCGCCGAGGAGGGCCATGAGAATGGCCATGCCGAGGAAATCGAGCGTGGGAATTCCGGTCGCCACGCCGGTGCCGGGCACAATGGTGATCGAATACGTGCGACTGCCGGCGCAGAAATTGACGTCGGTGGCCGTAATCGTGACATTGAACGGTCCGGTCGTCGTCGGAGTGCCGGTGATTGCGCCGGTCGCGGGATTGAGCGTCAGACCGGTCGGCAGGCTTCCGGCCGTGACGGTGAAGGTATACGGAGCGGTTCCGCCGGTGGCCGTGACGTTCTGATTGTACGGAAGCCCCGCGGTGCCTGCCGGCAGCGTGGCCGGATTGACGGTGATCGTGGGGCAGACGACGACGGCCGCGCATCGCGTCACGGTATTGGTGTCGAGAGTGACGGCGCCGCCGCGCGCGAGCGCCCTGCCGTTGAGCGACGCGCCCGTGGTCAGGGTGATGCTCGCGTTCGCGAGGATGTTGCCGATGAACGAGCTGCCGGTGCCCAGTGTGGCGGAAGTACCGACCTGCCAGTTGAGATTGGGAGGACAGGTCGTCCCGCCGCTATTGAGCAGGAGGATCGAGGAGCCGCTCGCGGTGGTGAGGGTCGTTCCGATCTTGAACAGGAAGACCGCGTTGGGATTACCCTGGAGGTCGAGCGTGAGCGTGCCCGTCAGTCCGGCCGACGAGGAGAAACAATAGACGCCGGGCGTCAGCGTGAGGCCGCCGAGGTCCTGCCCGGTGAGATCGGTTCCGCACGCGGTGCCGGCGGCGGCGTTATATGCGGTGGTGAGATCGCTCTGGGCCTGTCCGGCCACCGCGTCGGCCGAGTGAATCGAACCGCTGACCACGATTCCGGGAGGGAAACCGGTGACTGAGCTTTCGGGAGCAACACCCACTTCCCCCGTGATGACGCTGGGCCCGGTATTCGTGACCGCGGACCCGCCCAGCACACCGAAATTTCCGGCGGTGCCGAGTGGCACCTGCGCCGCGAGGGCGGACTGGAACAACAGGGTGATGGCGATTGAAGCGGCACCGGCGAATGTGCGATTCATGGCCGGCAGCATACCCTTTTTTTGACGGCGCCGGAATCGTCCGGCGGAATGCCCTGCCACCCACGGCGTTTCGGACGAAGACAGAACATCCATGACACCGAGCTCCGCCGCACGGCTTGATTCGTGCAGTGGTTTCGATTCACGTCTTTATCCATGTCGTTCCCTTACGACTGCCGCGTCTTGCGATCGCGTCCGGTTACGAACACCAGGAAGGTTGATTCATGAGCGAGCAGCCCGAATTCCCCGTACTCCCGGCAACGCCTGTCGCCGCGGAGCTTCAGAATTTTGCACAGGACGTATTCGACACAGTGCGCGAGCCCTTGCTCGTGCTCGACGCCGCACTGCGCGTGCGTACCGCCAATCGGGCCTTCTATGACACCTTTCGTGTCATTCCCACCGAGACGGAGAGCCGGCTCGTTTACGAGCTGGGAAAAGGTCAGTGGGACCTGCCCGCTCTGCGCACTCTGCTCGAAGACATCGTGCCGAACAGCCAGTGCTTCAATGATTTCGTGCTCGAGCACGACTTTCCGACGATCGGCCCGCGAACCATGCTCCTCAACGCCCGCCGTCTGCACTCGGACCTGATCCTGCTGGCCATGGAAGACGTCACGGGGCGGCGGCGCTCGCAGAACGTCGTCGACCAGATCGAGACGTACGCGCAGGACGTCGTGGACACGGTGCGGGAGCCGCTCCTGATCCTCGACAGCAGCCTGCGCGTCCACTCCGCGAACCGCGCCTTCTATCAGACCTTCATGGTCTCGCCGGACGAGACCGAAAACCGGCTCGTGTACGAGCTCGGAAACGGTCAGTGGGACATCCCCGACCTGCGCACGCTGCTCGAGGACATCGTCCCGATGAGCTCCGTCTTCAGCGACTT
The DNA here is from genome assembly GCA_036387915.1 of Thermoanaerobaculia bacterium. Taxonomy (GTDB): domain Bacteria; phylum Acidobacteriota; class Thermoanaerobaculia; order Gp7-AA8; family Gp7-AA8; genus QHVT01. The sequence continues at coordinate 10,766 of DASVSV010000289.1, read as the reverse complement.
TCAGCTCGAGCACGATTTTCCCGGCATCGGACGCCGGGTGATGCTGCTGAACGCGCGCAAGCTGCGTCCGGGCAGCCACGCCGAGCTGCTGGTGCTGGCCATGGAGGACGTGACCGAGCGGCGTCGCGCCGAGGGGGAAGTGGCCAAGGCGAAGGAAGCGGCGGAGGCGGCCAATCGCACCAAGAGTCTCTTCCTCGCCAACATGAGCCACGAATTGCGCACGCCGCTCAATGCCATCGTCGGGTACTCCGAGATGCTGCAGGAGGAGGCCTCCGAGCGGAATCTGCAGGACTTCGGCGCCGACCTCGCGAAGATCTCCACTGCCGGCAAGCACCTGCTCGGTCTGATCAACGACATCCTCGACCTCTCCAAGATCGAGGCCGGCAAGATGGAGCTGCGCCTGGAAAGCTTCGACATCACGTCGCTGATCGCCGAAGTGGCGTCGACGCTCGAGATGCAGGTCGCGAAGAACGGCAACACGCTGGAAATCGTCTGCAGCCCCGACATCGGAGTGATGCGGGGAGACCTGGGCAAAGTGCGCCAGGGACTCTTCAACCTCGTCTCCAACGCCGCCAAATTCACGCATGACGGCAAGGTCAAAGTGGAAGCGGAGCGGGAGGTCATGGACGGCGGCGACTGGATCGTCTTCCGCGTCTCCGACACCGGCATCGGCCTCAGCGCCACGCAGCTGGTGCGGCTTTTCCAGCCGTTCACGCAGGCCGACGCGTCGACGACGCGCAAGTTCGGCGGCACCGGCCTCGGCCTGGCCCTGACCCGCCGCTTCTGCCAGATGATGAGCGGCGACGTGACGGTGCAGAGCGTGCCGGGCGCAGGAAGCGTCTTCACGATCAAGCTGCCGGCGACGCTCAGCGACCCGGCCGCCGAGGCGGCGGAGCTCCTGGACGACCGCCGCGAACCGGCTCATGCCGTTCTCCTCCCGGTCATCCCCATCGAGGGACCGATGCCCGCGATCCACACCTGCGTGCTGGTCATCGACGACGATCCGCTGCAGCGCGATCTGATGCAGCGCCATCTCCGCAAGGAGGGCTACACGGTTCACACCGCCGCCGGAGGAGTGGACGGCCTGCGCCTGGCGCGGCAACTGCTGCCGGCGGCCATCACGCTGGACGTGATGATGCCGGACATGGACGGCTGGAGCGTGCTGGCTGCCCTCAAGAGCGACCCCACGTTGAGCGACGTGCCGGTGATCATGCTGACCATGGTCGACGACCCGGTGCGCGGCTTCACCCTCGGCGCGTCGGATTACGCCACGAAACCGGTCGATCGCCGGCGCCTCTCGCAGATCCTGCGGAAATACACCTGCATCGATCCTCCCTGCCCGGTCCTGGTCGTCGATGACGACCTCGCGGCGCGCGAGCTGACCCGGAGGATGCTGGAGAAGGACGGATGGGCGGTCTCGGAGGCGTCCAACGGCGTCGAGGCGCTGGAGAGCATCGAGCGCGAGCGTCCGCGGCTGATCTTTCTCGACCTGATGATGCCGGAGATGGACGGCTTCACCCTCGCCGCGGAGGTCCGCCGTCATCCCGAATGGCGCTCCATCCCGATCATTGTGATGACCTCGCTCGATCTGACGAACGACGACCGCCGCCGCCTGCAGGGCCATGTCGAAACCATCCTCCGCAAGCGCGGCGATTCTCAGGATTCGGTGCTCGCACACGTGCGCGAGCTGCTGGCCGGAAGCAAGGCGCCGCGTGCGCAGGAGTCCGCGGAGGCTGCCGCGCCATGACCACCATCCTCATCGTGGAAGACAACGAGATGAATCGCGACATGCTGTCCCGCCGGCTGGAGCGCCGCGGATATGACGTCGTCATTGCCATCGACGGCGAGACCGGCATCGAGGCGGCGCGCACCAGCGCGCCCGATCTCATCCTGATGGACATGAGCCTCCCCGTGATGGACGGCTGGGAAGCGACCCGGCGCATGAAGGCCGACGAAGCGCTGCGCCACATTCCGGTGATCGCGCTGACGGCGCACGCCATGGCCCACGACCGCGACAAGGCGCTGGAAGCGGGCTGCGACGATTACGACACGAAGCCGATCGAGCTGCCGCGCCTCCTTGTCAAGATCGAGACGCTGCTCGCCGCCAGGATCGCCTCATGAGCACCAGTCTCGACCCGAAACTGCTGCACGACCTGCGCAGCCCTCTGAATCTGATCATCGGTTACTCGGAGCTGCTGGCGGAGGAGGTGACGGTGCCGGGCGACGTGGAGAAGATCCGCGCGGCCGGATACCGGATGCTGGCCATCATCGAGGAGAATTTCACCTCCGCGCAGGACTCGGATGCGTACGTAGCGGTCTCGCACGAGCACGACGATGCCGCCCCCCCGCAGTCGCAGCAGAGCGCGGTCGCGCCGGGACTGCTGCTGGTGGTGGACGACGATCCGTCGAATCGCGATGTGTTGTCGCGCCGCCTCAGACAGCAGGGGCACGACGTGCGCACGGCCAGCAGCGGTGCCGAGGCGCTGCAACTCGTGCGCGAGGCAGCGTTCGACCTGGTGCTGCTCGACATCATGATGCCGGACATGGACGGCTACCAGGTCCTGCAGCACATCAAGACCGACGTGCGGCTGCAGCACATCCCGGTGGTCATGATCTCGGCGCTGAGCGAGGTGCAGTCGGTGGTGCGCTGCATTGAGGCCGGCGCCGAGGATTACCTGGCCAAGCCGTTCGACCCGACCCTGCTCAAGGCGCGCGTCGGCGCCTCGCTGGAGAAGAAACGCGGCCGCGATCGCGAGTCGGCGCTCTTCGAGCAACTGCAGGACAACTACAAGCGCCTGCAGGAAGTGGAGAAGCTGCGCGACGACATGCGCAACATGATCGTCCACGACCTGCGCACGCCGCTCACGGCGGTGATCATCGGCGTGGAGATGCTGGAGAAAGACGGCGCATTGAACGAAACGCAGCGTCAGCTGATGAGCATCGCCTCCGGCGGCGGCCGCACGCTCCTGGGCATGATCAACGACCTGCTCGACGTGGAGAAGATGGAGTCGGGCGCGACGCAGCTTCAGTACGAGGAGTTGTCGGCGTCGACGCTGGTGGCCGAGGCGGTGGCGCAGGTGGCCTCGCTCGCGGCGGACGGTGAGACGCAACTGGTGACCGAGGTTCCGGCCGACCTGCCGCCATTCGCCGGCGACGCGGGCAAACTGACTCGCACGCTGGTCAACCTGATCGCGAACGCGATCAAGTTCACGCGCGTGGGTACGGTGACGATCTCCGCGACGCGCGACGACGCGGACCACCTCCGCTTTGCCGTCCGCGATACGGGCGCCGGGATCCCCTCCGAGGCCTTCGAGCGGATCTTCGAGAAGTTCGGCCAGCTCGACGCCAGGAGCAAGGTCGGCACAGGCCTCGGCCTGGCGTTCTGCAAACTGGCCGTCGAGGCGCACGGCGGACGGATCGAGGTCGAGAGCACGATCGGCGTCGGCAGCACGTTCTCGTTCACCGTGCCCATTCGTCGCTGAGTTGCACCACGGACGACGGGCGGCCCCGCGTCTTGCCCGCGCATTCAGTAACGACGAGGCAGGATGACCCGGAACGTGGAGCCGTGGCCGGGCTTGGTCGCGAGCTCGAGGCCGGCGTCGAGTAGCTCGCAGAGGCGTTTCACGATCGAGAGACCGACGCCTTCGCCCGGCTGCTCGGCGTGCGTCAAGGGGGCCACGTCGGAGGACGGCAGCGTGGTGGCGGCCACGATGTCGCGGCGGCGATCGGTGCTCGCGTCGCGGGCCTCGTTGGCGACGGTCGTCGCGTCGTGCAGCTCCTGCGCGAACGGCGCGGCCTCGTTTTCGTCGAGACCGGGGCCGGTGTCCTGGACGGAGAACGTCCAGCGGTCGGTATCGCGGCCGCTGTCGACGTTCCACGTCACCGACACGCCGCCGCGCTGGGTGTACTTCAGCGCGTTGAGGAGCAGGTTCTGCAGGATGCGCGTGACCTTCGGCTTGTCGCCTTCGACGAGCAACTCGTCCGGACCGTCCATCTTCAGAAAGAGGCCGCGGCTCGTGGCGGCGGTCTGCGAGACGGAGCAGAAGTTGCGCATCAAGGCGGCCGCGTCGAATTTCGTGATCTCGCGCTGTTCGTGACCGGCCTCGAGACGGGCGAGGCTGAGCAGGTCGTTCAGCATGTCGTGCAAGGACGAGACGCTCTTGCTGAGCATGTCCGTCACTTCGCTGAGGACCGGCTCGTGCAGCGCGGTGCCGGTGCCATGCAGGAGCGTGGTGGCGCCCTGCACGACCGTGACGCTGCCGCGCAGGTCGTGCGCGGCGATGCGCCACACTTCGGAGCGCGCGCGCTCCATGGACCGCAGCGTTTCGAGAGCGCGCTCGAGATGGTCGACGTGGCCGGCCGATTCGGTCTGGTGGAGGTGCCAGTACTGCGTCGCGCTTTCGGTGACGCTGGCCGCGCAGAGCTGGGTCCACGCGCGGCGCGCGGTCGGCATTACGCTGGGGTCGAGCTCGGGATGCAGGGCCTCGTAGCGTTCCAGCTCGTCGGCGACGACGATCTGCAGGTGTCCCCACTCGCGGATCAGCTCGCGCAGTTGATAGCCCTGCTGCCAGCGCTGCTGCCCGTGCTCGCAGACGCGGTCGATCTGGTTTTGCCCGGCGGCGGCGTCCTGTTCGCGCGGCCACGATTCGAAGGTGTGCGCGAGACAGTCGAGGACGGCCGGGACGTGGTCGTTGAACTGCGCGCGCGAGAGCGACGAGGCGATGCTGCGCTCCGTGAGGTCGCCGGCGGCACGCCAGGCGTCGAGGATCGCGTCGCGGCGTGAGAACAGCTCCGCGGCGAGCGCGGACAACTGCTCGGCCGGTGAGGACGTGTGCATCGCGGCGGACAGAAGCCCACCATACGCGCCATTCCGCGGGATGTCACTGCGCAATAGCCTGATGGGGATTCCGGTTCGCCCGTTCCCCCGTGCAGCTCGTCCGTCGGCATTTCCCTCCGGGCAATAAGTAGGCCCGAAGTTCGCTTGCCACCGCTGCATGCACGCAGACGCTTCGCCCGCTCCGCAACCGACGCACAAGGGAGGCATCGACTATTTCGTCATGTCGTTCCTGATCCTCACGCCCATCGTCGGCGTGGCCGGAACGGCGCTGTACACCTACCTGAACGGCTTCCAGCTCTGGATGCCGCTGCTGGCGCTGGCGATGTACGCGCTGGTGGGCATCTCGATCTGCGCCGGCTATCACCGCTTCTTCTCGCACAAGAGCTACGAGGCCTCGCGCGCGGTGCAGGTCTTCTACGCGATCTTCGGCGCGATGGCGGCGCAGAACTCGATCCTGCAGTGGTCGTCGAGCCATCGCATTCACCATCAATACGTGGACCGGGACTGGGATCCGTACAGCATCAAGCGCGGCTTCTGGTGGGCGCACATTCTCTGGGTCTTCCACCGCCACGATCCGCCCGACGTGCAGGCGAACGCGCAGGATCTGCTGAAGAACCGGGTGGTGATGTGGCAGAACCGCTGGTACCGCTTCATCCTGGTCGTGGTCGGCTTCGGTCTGCCGGCACTGATCGGCGCGACGTTCGACGACGCCTGGGCCGGCCTGCTCTGGGGCGGCTTCCTCCGCCTCGCCGTCATTCACCACACGACGTTCTTCGTGAACTCGCTCGCACATTACGTCGGCAAGCCGACGTACAACGCGGAGGTCTCGGCCCGCGATAACTGGGGCGTCGCCCTCCTGACCCTGGGCGAGGGCTATCACTCGTTCCATCACCGTTTCCCCGCCGACTTCCGCAACGGGATCCGCTGGTATCACTGGGACCCGGCCAAGTGGTTCATCGCGGGCCTGCGCGCCCTCGGTCTGGCGAGCGATCTCCGCGCCGCAACGCCGCCGCAGATCGAGCAGGCCCGCATGCACGCGGAGCTGCTGAAGATCGAGCCCCGCCTGGCGACGGCAGACACCGAGATCGCCGACCACATCCGCCGCCTCATCGCCGACGCACGCGCCCATCTCGACGCAGCGCTCGCACTCTGGCGCCAGCACGCTGAGGAGCGGACCCGCAACGCTTCGAGCACCTGGCGCCGCACCCGCCGCACCGCACGCCACCACCTCCGCGAAGCCCGCCGCCGCTGGCGCCACGCCCGCACCATCGCCGCGCGCTCATGGTCAGCTCAGGGCACGCTCCGGCAGATGTGACAGGGAGAACGACGAGGGGCCTCCGGTGGGCCGGTACGACCGGCGGCGCTTGTTGGCCGAAGCAGAACGCTTCATTGCGTCTATGCAACAGGAGACAACGGGGGGCCTCCGGCGGGCCGGTACGACCGGCAGCGCTTGTTGGACTAGCCTGAACGCACGCCCTGTATACGAAACACGTGTTGCCGCGAAGAGAGGCCCTACTTGGCGCTGCCGGTCGTACCGGCCCGCCGGAGGCCTATCGTCGTTCCCTTGTGCGGGCGCGGTGAAAGCGTGCTGGCTAGAAGCGAATCTCCTGGCTGGCGGCGCGGGTGTCGCAGGGCCGGCAGCGCCAGCCGTGCTCGTGCTCGATGCGCTCGAAGGGGCCGTCGTTCTCGTCGGCGAAGAGCGTGCGCGTCTCCTTGCACCAGTCGCAGCGGACCGCGTGCGCGTTGCCGAGCTCCGGGTTCGCGCGGAGGATGCCCGCGGCTGCTTCCTTCTCCCCCGCCTTCAGGTCGTCGCTGCGGTGGATTTTGCCGGCGGTCGTGCGAACCACTTGTCGGGTCATGAGCCGGAGTCTGCGCCGTGATTGCCCGTCTGGCAATCATTCATATATGCCGCGATCAGTTCGAGATCTTTCGGTTCGATGCGGATGATGTTGCCCGCGCGCGACGGCGCGAGGTGCCAGAGGACCTCCGGCATGGTGAGGCCCGATTCGTAATCGTCGATTTTTGCGTCGCCGAAGACGTCGACGCGTGTGAGGAGGGCGGGCCATTGGCCGTCGCGCGGGATCGTGACCTCCATCGGCTCCATCAGCTCGCGGTCCGCGGTGATCTCCGCGACGGTGGCCAGTCGCTCGTGGTGCGGCGGGATGGCCGCGCCGTTCCAGCGGGCCTGCTCGGCTGCGGGATCGATGAGTGCGAAATCGACGGTGACGCGTTCCGGGATCAGCACGCCGCGCGGTGCGAGTTGCCGCCGCAGGTTGCGCGTCACGGCGACGAACGGTTCCTTCTGCAGGGCGCGCTGCATGGTCTCGGTGATGACGATGTGGATCGGCGAGGGATGTTCGTACGTCGTCGCGTCCGCCCGTACGACTGACGCATGCAGACCGAGGCGGTCGAGCAGTTGGCGCACGTTTGACGTCGCCGCGTCGTGAATGTCGATCAGCGTGAAGTGCACGCGGGGCAGCGGCATCAGCGGAATGGCCAGCGGGGCGAAGGGGCCGGTCCCGGCGTAGACCACTTCGAGCACGCCGTCGAAGCGGCGATGCGCTTCCTCGATCGCGGCAGCGATGCCGCGTAGAAAGGCGACGGTGCGATGCGTGTCGAGGACGCATTGCGCCGCCAGCTCGGGCGACAGCGCCAGCCCCGAGGGGAGGCCGGTGCTGTCGGATCTCGTCAGCGGTGAGGCGGCGACGAACCATTGATACAACCCGGCGCAGAGCGCGGCCAGTTCCTCGCGCGGCGTGGCCTCGTCGAGGAGGCGCGCGGTCAGCCCGGCAACGATGCGTCTTCCTCGACCGACGCGCGCTGGCGTCCGGCCAGACGCTGCAGGAAGTCGAACGCGATCCCGCCGCTGGTCTTGCGCAGCGTCATCAGGTAGACGGCGATGGCGATGATGCCGCCCAGCCAGGCCAGCGAGCCGTAGCCGCTCTCGTGCGGAAAGAACGGCCAGAGCATGAACATGACCGAGCCGACGACGCCGGCGACCAGGAGCAGCACGCGCTGCATCTTGGGCGCGTCGACGTTGCGGTTCGTGGCCACCGTGACCACGCCGCTCTCTGCCCACGAAACGGTGCACTCCACCGCGCCCCCTCCCCCGCCGCCGCGGCGCAGCGGCAGCGTGAAGTCGCGGGCGCGATCGCGCGTGGCCGTCACTTCGCCGCCGTACATCTCCACCAGCTCGTCGATCGACGCTTCGATCCCCTCGAGCGGGATGCGATCCTCGGTGAGCTCCACCGGATTCGGTTCGGTCATTCGTCTCTCCACAACCACGCCCGCCGCAACTCGCTCGGGCCCTCGATCCGCAACGCCACACTCGGCCGCGGGTCGGGCGCCGCGGTGAGCCGCAACGTCCGCACCACACCCGCGCGCGCGATCAGCAGCTCCGCCGTTTCGCCGAGCGGCACGCCGCGCAACGCATTTCGCAGCGCCACTTCGGTGGCGATGCGATTGCCGTCGAGCGCGAGCAGTTCGTCGTTCGGCAGCAGTCCCGCTTCCATCGCCGCCGTCCCGCGGATCACCGACTCGGCGACCAGCAGTCCCTCCCGCACCGCCAGCCTCGCGCCGAGAAACGGCTGGTGCGGCTGACGTGGTACGGCTGCGAATGAAACGCCGGCGCTGGCCAGCAATTCCGCGTACGGCAGCGGGTCGGTGCCGTCGACGTAGCGCGCGAAGAAATCATCAACGCCGGCGAAGCGCGCCACGATGCGCTCCATCGCGTCCTCTTCGAGCCCGCGGCCGGTGCGGCCGTACTCCTCCCACAACACCGTCAGCACGTCATCGAGCGAATGCTTCCCCTCGGACATCCGGCGCAGCGTCAGGTCGAGCAGCAGCGACACGAGCTCCCCCTTGTTGTAGAACGAGAACCAGGCGTTGCCGTGATCGTGCATCTGCGCGGGATCGCTCAGCCAGCCGTCGACGCTGGCCTGCGCGAGCGAGAGATGGTGGCGCGCCGGAAGCTGCTCGAGCGTCTCGATCTCGCGCGCGAGATGCTGCAGATAGCGCTCGACGGACCAGACCCCCGAGCGCACCAGCGACAGCTCGCCGTAGTACGACGTCAGCCCTTCCATCACCCAGAGCAGGCGCGTCGGCGTCTCCTGCCAGTAATCGTACGGAGCGAATTTCGCCGGCACGATGCGCTTGACGTTCCACGCGTGAAAGAGCTCGTGCGACGAGACTGAGACGGTGTAGTCGAAGCCGTCGTCGCCCGGCTGCATGCCGCTGAGGAGCGGGCGGCGGAGGATGATCGAGCAGGAGTCCTCGTGCTCGACGCCGTGCCACCGGTCGCGCACGTGATAGAGGAAGCGGTAGTCGCGGAACGGGAACTCCCCGCCGAACAGCTTCGCCTGCGTCCGCGCCACCGCGCGTAACGGCTCGACGAAGATCTCCGTGTCGATGCCTTCATCGCCGTGGAAAACGAGATGGAAACGAGCACCAAGCTCGGTGAAGGTGTGACGCGTCAGCTTCGCGGCGGCAATGGCCGGCGAGTCGATGAGGTGATCGTAGTCGCGCGCGCCGAACGTCGAGCCGTCGCGCGGCAGTTGCGTCTCGATGCGCCACTCGGCGGGCGCCGCGATGGTCAGCACGTGCTCTTCGTTGCGCAATCCCTCGACGAGCATGAAGAGATTGGAGCCGTTGAAATACGCCTCCTCTTCATCGAGGAAACTCGACCCCGCATCGAGCACGCCCGCGTAATAGCGATAGCGAAACTCGACCTCCGCCCCGGCCGCGACGTCGATCCGCCACGAGCTCTTCCCATCCTTCCAGACCCGCGCATCGCCCGCGCTCCACTCGCGCACGTTCGCGGCGTAGTTCTGGATCAGGTACCGCCCCGGACGCCATGCCGGCAACAGCAGCCGCGGGGTGTCGACCGGCGCTGTGAAGCGGATGGTGACGTCGAACAGGCGCTCGGCCGGAGCGCCCCACGCGAGGAGGTAATGCGGCATGCGCCGGCGATCATAGCCCGGAGCGATTGATGACACCCGGGACGCCGATGACCGGTTTCTGTTCGCGGTAATCCGCCGGGCGTCTGCACGCGGGCACTGCTCCATCCGGCATCGTGCGCACATCCTCGGTGACGACGGTTCTCTTGGACTTATAGAGCGCGCCGCCTTTGAACTGGCGACCGGTCGTCACCGCGATTCGGGTCGGGAAGCCTTTGATGCTCGCGAGATCGCCCGCGATCTGCTCGTCCACCGATTGGATTCGGGTCGTGAACAACTCTTTCGCGGGCCAGAGCTCGCGCGGGTGCGCGTCGGTCGTGGTGATGTCGAGCGCCGCGGTGCAGGTGACCTCGATCTTCGTCCCGTCGAGGCGCTCATGGATCGTGTACGCCAGCGACGCCACATAGCGATGCCTCTCCGGCTCGGTGAAAAGCCACTTCACCTTGCTGATCTTCGGCTCCTTCAGGCCCATACCACAGTGGCTCGCGAACACGGTCAGCGGCGGCATTTCGGCCGGGAACCACGTTTGATTCTCGTGATTGATGGCGATGAAGCTCGCGCCGCCGTCGTTCGAAACGAGGGCGTTCGCCGTCACCGGCTGCTCCGGCGGAGGCTGGTCCTCGTCGATACATACGTCGTCACCGGCGACGGTGACGCGACTGCCGCTGGCCCGCCCCAGGGCGGCGTTCGACTCGCTCCGCACCCGATACGTGATCGCCGCCTCGGCCGAAAGCGCGAACGTCAACATCAGTACGAGTGCTCTCATGGCTCCGGCTCCTCCATCGAGTCCAGCACTTCCCGCGCGCGCTCGAGCTCCGAGGCGCGGACGAGGAGGGCGATGCCGCGCGTGGCCAGGGCGTAGTGCGGAAAGTTCGCGCCCGTGTACGGCACGTCAATGAACGCGTCGATGCCGCTCCCTGCCAGCACCGACAGCGCGAACTGCGCCTGGATCACATCCGCGTAGCGCTCGACGG
>DASVSV010000288.1:0-11140 GCA_036387915.1 Thermoanaerobaculia bacterium | reverse complement strand
TCCCGTGGGTGGGCGGGCTCACTTCGGGCGAGAGCCGCGTTCGCACGGGAGGGGCGGGCTGAAGCCACGCCCTACGTTTGTCTCACTTACGTGTCACGGAACGATCAGCGTCCCGTCCTTCCCCTCCAACGCTTCGCGCAGCACTTCCACGTCCGTGATCAGCACCTGCTGGCCCGTCGCTTTCACGAACTGCATCGAGGCGTCGATTTTCGGGCCCATGGAACCTGCGGGGAACTGGCCGTCGGCCATGTATTTTTCAGCCTCGGCGAGGGTCATGCGGTCGAGGAGGCGCTGCGTCGGTTTGCCGAAGTCGATCGCCACTTTGGGGACGCCGGTCAGGACGATGAAGAGGTCCGCCTTCAGATTCGCGGCGAGCAGTGACGACGCGTAATCCTTGTCGATCACCGCTTCGATGCCGCGCCACTGGCCGTCGCGTCCCTTGACGACAGGGATGCCGCCGCCGCCCGCGGCCACGACCACCGACGCCGTGTCGAGCATGTGCTCGATGGTCCTGACGTTGAGCACGCGCAGCGGCCGCGGTGACGGGACGACATGGCGCCAGCCGCGTCCCGAGTCTTCCTTCATCGTCCAGCCGAGGTCGCGCTCGAGCGCCTCGGCGCGGTAGCGCGTGAAGAACGGGCCGATCGGTTTCGTCGGACGTTTGAAGGCCGGATCACCCGGGTCGACTTCCACTTCGGTGAGGATCGTCGCGACGTCGCCGCCGAGGCCGATCGACTCGAGCCGGTTGCGAATGGCCTGTTGCAGCATGAACCCGATCGACCCTTCGGTCTGCGCAACGCAAACGTCCAGCGACTGCGGCGGGATCTTGGTCGACGCTTCCTCGGCCTGCACCAGGATGTTGCCGACCTGCGGTCCGTTTCCGTGCACGACCAGCAGCTTGTAATTACGGCGAACGATCTCCGCGAGCCAGCGCGCGGCCTGCTTCGCGCGCGCGATCTGCTCTTCCTGCGTACCGCGATCCTCCGGGCGCAGGAGGGCGTTCCCTCCGAAGGCGACGATGGCGAGCATCAGAGCTCCTCACGCTCGAGCGGCATGGTCATGCACCGGGGACCGCCGCGCGCACGAGACAGCTCGTTGCCCGCGATCTGCAGCGCGTATTTCTTGTCGGTCCATGTCTCGAGCTCCGTGCGGCCGAGGAGGAGGTCGTCTTCGTACACGATGTGATAGCCGTGCTTCGCGAGCTCCTCCGCCGTCTTCACGTTGCGTTCATAGAGCAGGATGATCCCCGGCGCGAGCGCGAATGCATTCGCGCCGTCGGTCCACTGCTCGCGCTGCTGGTCGACGGCGCTCTGGCCGCCGCAGTAGATCGGCTCGAGGTCGAAGCCTTTCTTCTTCAGCGTGCCGAGGAGCGACTTCTGCGCGGAGTACGACTCGGTGCGTTTCTTCGTCAGGTCGACCATCGTCACCTTCGCCGCCTGACCGCCGCTCGGCAGGATCACCGGCGGATAGACGAGGCACTCGTGGCGATTGATGAACGTGAAAATCGTGTCGAGATGCATGAAGGAGCGCTGGCGCGGGATGTCGACGATGATCACCGTCTCCACGCCGGCCTTGGCTTTCTTGAGGGAGCGGATGAGCGACTCGACGCCCGCCTTGTTGGTGCGCTCGGTGATGCCGACCAGCAGCAGGTCGCGCCGCGGCACGAGCACGTCGCCGCCTTCCAGCGTCGGCGCGCGGCGCGACATCGGCCGTTCCGGCTCGTTGGCCATGAAGTCGACCCAGAACTGCGTCTCCGCGAAATGCGGATGGTTCTCGAAGACGTACTTGGACAGCAGCGACTCGCGTCGGCGCGCCTGCGTGGCCATCGCCGCGATCACGACGCGATCGCCGAGCACGATCTGCGGGTCGCGCATGAAAAAGAGATTCGGGATGGGGAAGAGGTCGAACTGCGGCAGGTCGCCCGACTTCATGTCGCGGGCGATACCGGAGATCAGGATCTCGGCGAGCGCGCCGGCCGGCTGCTCGAGGAGCTGCGACGTGAGGCGCGGCCGCAGTCCATTGCGTTTCGCGAGATCGCGCACGATGTGGTTCTTGGCGGCGGCGCTCTCCAGCACTTCCTCGAGCAGGTCCTGGAGGTCGTACACCTCGTCGGCGACGAAGCGGATCAATTGCTGGAACCGGCGATGCTCCTCGCGCGCGACCTGTCCGTAGAGGATGTCGTCGAAGAGGAGCTGCGCCATCATCGGCGGGATCATGAGGTCGATTTCCCGCCCGGGAAGGTGGACCAGCACACTCTTCAGTTTGCCGATCTCACTGGTGACGTTCAGTCGCATGCGGGCGCGATTCTACTCATGGGCGCGAAACGACGCTAAGATTCGCGCCGGTTCCATGCGTGTCCTGCTCGCCGTGCTGCTCCACCTGGCCGTGGCTCCGCTCGTGCTCGCGAGCTCCGCTCGCGTCTCCTTCGAGCGCATTCGCCCCGCGGCCCACGACCTCGGCCGCGCCCGCGACCTGGCCATCGTCCACGCGGTCGGCGACACCGATGCCGTCGACGTTTTCGTCGAAGTGTTCGTCGACGAGGTCAACCACTCCGGCTTCCTCGAAGCGCGCGACTCCCGTTTCACCACCGGCCCCGCCGACGCCTATCTCGCGGTGAAAACCTTCTCCTGCGAGACGTTCAACCGCGAGGGCGAAGGCAGCGTGCGCGATCACGACGGCAAACGCACCGCGCGCAAGCTGGTGTGGGTGGACGCGGTCTGCAGCGCGCGCGTCGACGTCATGGGGCGCGACATGAAGCGCATCTCCAGCTTCTACGGACGCGGCGAAGGCGCCTCGTCGCGCGTCGACGAGTTCTCGGACGACGAGCGCGGCGCCGCGGTCCAGCAGGCGGCGCGCTACGCGGCCATCAATGCCGCGGACCGGATCATGCCGAAGCGCGTCCGCGACCACATCCCGCTCGACGAGAGCGCGCCCGCGTTCGCGGAAGGGTGGGCCATGATCGAGAACGGCCGCGTGCGCGACGCGCGCCTGCACTGGGAGGCGGCGCTGCGCCAGCAGCCGCGCTCCGCGGCGTTGCGCGCCAATCTCGCGGCGGTATGCGAGGCGCTCGGCGACCTCAAGGCCGCCGAGCTGCACAAAAAAGCCGCCAGGAGTCTGGCGGCTTCGGCGAAGTGACCGCGCGCAGGGCGGGGCTTCAGCCCGCCCCGACTGCTTACGCTTCGAGCTGGTTCGTCGCGTCGGCGTTGATGTTGATCTGGATCTGCTTCGGGCGGGACTCTTCCTTCTTCGGGATCTCCACCTCCAGCACGCCGTTGCGGTAGCTCGCCGCGATGCGGCTTCCGTCGACGCTGCGCGGCAGCGTGAAGGTGCGGGTGAAGCTGCCGTACGCACGCTCGATGCGGTGATAGCTGCGGTCCTCGCGACGCTCGAACTGGCGCTCGCCGGCGATGGTCAGGAGGCCGTCCTCGAACGTGACGCGCAGGTCCTTCTCGTCGACGCCCGGGACTTCGACCTTGACCATGATCTTTTCGTTCTCTTCGAGAACGTCGACCGGCGGGTTCCACGCAGCGGCCTGGGTCTCCTCGCTGAAGAACGGCATCCGGAAGAACGGCTCCCACAGACGCGCCTCCATGCGGCGGAGGTCATTCGGATTGAAACGGGTAATGAGTGCCATCGGAATCCTCCTTATCTTAGTTGTTACTACTCATACTACTCACACCTATCTAACTCCAGCGCGGGAAACCTTATTTCAGTTGACTCATATTGTCAAGAGGGATGACGGCGCCCGTTGCCTGTGTTGTGGCCGCCGCATGACAGTCGTTCCAGAGATTGCCGACGAGCTCGGCCGCGAGGTCGCCCGCAGGCGCACCTTCGCCATCATTTCCCACCCCGACGCGGGAAAGACGACCCTCACCGAGAAGCTCCTCCTCTACGGGGGCGCCATTGAAGAGGCCGGCTCGGTCCGCGCGCGCAAGCAGCAGCGCCACACGACCTCGGACTGGATGGCCATCGAGCAGAGCCGCGGCATCTCCATCAGCTCGACCGTGCTCCAGTTCGAGTACGACGGCACGGTCATGAATCTCCTCGACACGCCCGGCCACCAGGACTTCTCCGAGGATACGTACCGGACGCTGGCGGCCACGGACAGCGCGGTGATGGTGCTCGACGGCGCGAAAGGCATCGAGCCGCAGACGCGCAAGCTGTTCGAGGTCTGCCGCATGCGGCACATCCCGATCCTCTGCTTCGTCAACAAACTCGACCAGCCGGCGAAAGACCCGTTCGAGCTTCTCAGCGAGATCGAGCGCGAGCTGAAAGTGCAGACCGTGCCGATGAACTGGCCGATCGGCGACGGGCCGACGTTCCAGGGCGTGTTCGACCTCCGCAATCAGCAGGTGCTTCGCTTCGAGCGCACCAAGCACGGCGCGTCCGTCGCGCCGGTGACGGTGAGCGGCCTCGATGACCCGACGCTCTCCGACGCCATCGGTCCCACCGCGTGGCAGGACCTCCGCGATGCCGCGGAGCTGCTCGAGGGCGCGGGCGCGGCGTTCGACCGCAAGCAGTTCGAGTACGGCCGCGTGATCCCGGTCTTCTACGGCAGCGCCGTGAACAACTTCGGCGTCGAGCAGTTTCTCCGCGCCGTGATCGAATTCGCCCCGCCGCCTTCGCCGCGTCAGGCGAAAGCGAAAGGGGAAGAGATCGAGCTCGACCCGATGGACGAGACCTTCACCGGCTTCGTCTTCAAGATCCAGGCGAACATGGACAAGCGCCATCGCGACCGCCTGGCCTTCATGCGCATCACCTCCGGCGTGTTCGAGAAGGACATGCTCGTCCATCACGCGCGGCTCAAGCGCGAAGTGCGCATGACCCGTCCGCACCGCCTCTTCGCGCGCGAGCGCGTCGGCGTCGAGAAGGCCTATCCCGGCGACGTGATCGGCTTCGTCAACCCAGGGCTGTTCCAGATCGGCGACGCCGTCTCGTCCGGCACGCCCGTCGAGTTCGACCGCATCCCGCGCTTCGCGCCGGAGTTCTTCGCCACCATGCGCGCGAAGCAGGTCACGCGGCAGAAGCAGTTTCAGAAGGGACTGGAACAGCTCGAGGAAGAAGGGGCCATGCAGGTCTTCGTGCTGCACGACGGTCTGCGCAGCGAGCCGATCCTGGCCGTCGTCGGCGAGCTGCAGTTCGACGTGCTGACCTCGCGGCTCGAGACCGAATACGGCGTCGAGACAACGCTCACGAACCTGCCGTACAAGCTCGCCCGCTGGGTGAACCGCGACGTCGCCGACGTGGCGCGCATGACGCTCCCTTCGCGCTCCCGCGTGGCCACGGACCTCAACGGGCAGGCGGTCGTGCTCTTCACCTCGGACTGGGAGCTCGACTACGCGCAGAAAGAGAACCCGGGCGTGGAATTTAAAGCCGCCTCTTAAACCTCTCTTTCTTTCATGAAGAAACTCATCGTGGTCTTTATGCTCGTCGCCGCGAGTGTGTTCGCGCAGTCCGCGGGCGAGAGGCAGAAGCAGCTCGCCGCCGAGGCGGAGAAACTGCGCGCGATCGGACGGGATCCGGTCATCGTCGCGGCCGTGAAGGCGCAGAACGCGAAGAAGGTCACCCTCCAGGCGATCAAGGCGCTCGACGCGCAGTGGATCGCCGGCAAGGCCACGGCACTCGTCAAGCAGACCACCACCGGCCCCTGCGCCGATCGCCTGCGCGCGCTCGTCGCCGCGAACCGCACGTACGGCGAGACGTTCGTCATGGACGACCAGGGCGCCATCGTCTGCGCGACGGCGAAGACTTCCGATTACTGGCAGGGCGACGAGGCGAAGTTCGAGCAGGCCTTCCGCGCCGGCAAGGGCAACGTGTTCATCGACCGCCCGAAGTACGACGACAGCGCCTCGGCCAGCATCGCCCAGATCTCCGTCCCGGTGATGGACAACGACCACGCCGATGCTCGTGCAATTGGCGCCATCACCGTCGGCATCGTCGTGAAGTAGGGCTGAGGGCACAAGGGAGGCCCCTCGTCGTCTCCTCGCGCGTCAGGCCCGCATCGCAGCGGCGTCGATGCCGTGGGACGAGCACCAGTCGCGGTAGGCGAAGGGGGAGATCTCGCTGGGCTTGATCTCGCTGCGGCCGCCCCAGAAAACGTTCGTGTAGCTCACCGGAATGCCGATCGATTCGAGGTGCTCGTCGATGGCGCGCTTGTGGGCGAGCACGAGCTCCTTCTCCGTGCCGTGCGCGACGGCCATGATGTTCACGTTACGGAACTCCGGGCCGCCTTCGCGCCAGTAGCAGTGCGTGAGGATGTGAAAGCGGCCCGCCTCGCGTCCTGCTTCCAGTTCGCGGCCCGGCGGCACGGCCCAGTGGAAGAGCGCGTTGAAACGGGTCACGCGCTCGCCCGACTGCAGCGGCTTCACGTGCTCGAGGAACGTCGAGAAACGTCCCACCACGCCGCGGGCATTGAGGCTCTCCGCGACTTCGTAGAACTGCTCGAGCGGCACGTTCGCTTCGCGCGCGCGGCGCTCCCACAGATCGCGCACGACCTCGTCCTCGGTCAGTTCGCGCTTCACCGCCGTCAGCACCTGCCATTCGAGATCGGACAGCTCGACCTTGGCCGTGTCTTTGACGACCGCCAGCTCCTCGGATTTTGAGCCGGGCTCCATTCCTTTGCGGCGGACGTGGCCGACGCCGAGGGCGAAGATGCGGTGGGCGGGCATCACGCGGAAATGTTCGGCGCCGGTGAGCGTCGCCAGAAACGCGCAGTGCTTCTCGACCGAGTAGCCCTGCGGCACCTTGACCGTCGTCCAGAGGCGATAGCTCGAGCCGGGCGTGGCCGGATCGGCGGAGCGGATCACCACGTGACCGGAGAACGGGTCCTCCTGGAACATGAAGTCGAATGCCGCATCGAGCTTCTCGTTCGGAAACTGCCACGCCACCAGCGCCCCTTCCGCGAGGTTGGTCGCCATCAGCGTCTGCCGCACGCGGCGGATCGTGCCGCCGCGCAGCATGGCCCGGATGCGCTCCATGACCACGTCGACGTCGAGTCCCGACTGCCGCGCGATCTCCCCGAACGGGTCGCGCACGAACCCCTGGATGCGGTCCTCGGAGACGGCAAGGATCTGCGCGTTGACGGGGTCGGTGTGGGCGATCGGCGTGTCGGTGGCGGTGCTCATGGCGCGGCGATGATAGTCCCGTTTGACAACACTTTCCGCCGGGCGTAACCTCCGGCGCACCTGGACTGATTTGCGGGCCGCTTGCAACCAGGATAAAAAAAGCTAAATCGCCGGTACTCGATCCGTCGTCTTTACGAGCGGCCCCGCACCAGTTCGCGGGGCTTTTTGTTTTTCCGGAGACTTTTCAGATGCCACAGCCGAACCGCAGCGCAGAGCTTCGCGAGATCCTGACCCGCCGCATCCTCGTCCTGGACGGCGCGATGGGAACGCAGATCCAGAGCTACCAGCTGGACGAGGCGGCGTTCCGCGGCCAGCGCTTCGCCAATCATTCGCGCGACCTCAAAGGCGCGAGCGACGTCCTCGCCATCACCAACCCCTCGGTGCTCGACGAAGTGCATCGCAAGTACCTCGAGGCCGGCGCCGACATCATCGAGACCAACACCTTCAACGCGCAGGCGATCTCCTTCGCTGACTACGACCTCCAGCCGCACGTCTACGAGATCAACAAAGCCGCCGCCGCGATCTGCCGCCGCGCCGCCGACGATTTCTCCACGCCCGACAAGCCGCGCTTCGTGGCCGGCGCGATGGGGCCGACCAACCGCACCGCCTCGCTCTCGCCCGACGTCAACAATCCCGGCATGCGCGGCGTCACGTTCGACGAGCTCGTCGACGCCTACTACGAACAGGTGCGCGGCCTCGTCGACGGCGGCGTCGACATCCTCCTGCCCGAGACGACCTTCGACACGCTCAACCTCAAGGCCGCGCTCTTCGCCATCGAAAAGTATTTCGAAGACACCGGCATCACCCTGCCGGTGATCGCCTCGATCACCATCACCGACGCCTCCGGCCGCACCCTCAGCGGACAGACCGTCGAAGCGTGCTGGAACTCGATCTCGCACGCGCCGCTGCTCGCCGTCGGCATCAACTGCGCCCTCGGCGCGGAGGAGATGCGCGCCCACGTCGAGGAGCTGTCGTCGCTCGCGCCGATCTTCTTCTCCTGCTATCCGAACGCCGGCCTGCCGAACGCCCTCGGCGGCTACGACGAAACCGCCGGCGAGATGGCCGCCGTCCTGCGCGACTTCGCGGCGAACGGCTGGCTGAACATCGTCGGCGGCTGTTGCGGCACCGGCTTCGACCACGTGCGCCTGATCGCGGAGACCGTGGCCACGCTGCCGCCGCGCGTGCCGCCGACCATCGAGCCGCATCTGCGCCTGAGCGGCCTGGAGCCGCTGACGGTGGTGAGTTCCTCGGTGCCTCGGAGTTCCTCGGTTCCTCGGGGGAACGCCGCCGGTGATCCCGAGGAACTCCGAGGAACTCCGAGGAACTCCGAGGAACTCGCCGAGAGTCCGGGAAACTCCGAGGAACTGGGCTCCCAGTTCATCATCGTCGGCGAGCGCACCAACGTCACCGGCTCGCCGAAGTTCGCGAAGCTGATCAAGGAAGGCGACCTCGAAGGCGCACTGCGCGTGGCCAAGCAGCAGATCGAAGGGGGCGCGAAC
Organism: Thermoanaerobaculia bacterium; assembly: GCA_036387915.1. Lineage (GTDB taxonomy): Bacteria > Acidobacteriota > Thermoanaerobaculia > Gp7-AA8 > Gp7-AA8 > QHVT01. The sequence continues at coordinate 2,517 of DASVSV010000288.1, read as the reverse complement.
ATCCTCGACGTCAACATGGACGAGGGGATGCTCGACTCCGAGAAGATGATGTCCGACTTCCTCAACCTCGTCGCCTCCGAGCCCGACATCTCCAAGGTGCCGATCATGGTCGACAGCTCGAAGTGGTCGGTCATCGAGGCGGGCCTCAAGACGCTGCAGGGGAAATCGGTCGTCAACTCGATCTCGCTGAAAGAGGGCGAAGACGTCTTCCGTCATCACGCGCGTCTCGTGAAGCGCTACGGCGCGGCGGTTGTGGTGATGGCTTTCGACGAGCAGGGACAGGCCGACACGGTCGAACGCAAGGTCGAGATCTGTTCGCGCGCGTACGACATCCTGGTGAACGAAGTCGGCTTCGACCCCACCGACATCATCTTCGACCCGAACGTGCTCACCGTCGCCACCGGCATCGAGGAGCACAACCCGTACGGCCTCAACTTCATCGAGTCCGTGCGGCAGTTGCGCGAGAAGTTCCCGCTTGCGAACACCAGCGGCGGCATCTCCAACGTCTCGTTCTCGTTCCGCGGCAACAACGTCGTGCGGGAGGCCATGCACGCCGCGTTTCTCTATCACGCCATCCGCGCCGGCCTGACCCTCGGCATCGTCAACGCCGGACAGCTCGGCATCTACGAGCAGATCCCGGCGGAGCTGCTGGAGCTGGTCGAGGACGTGCTGCTCAACCGCCGTCCCGACGCCACCGAGCGCCTGGTCACCTTCGCCGAAACGGTGAAGGGACAATCGACCACGATCACGAAGGAAGAGGAAGCCTGGCGCAGCGCGCCCGTCGAGGAGCGCCTCTCGCACGCGCTCGTGAAGGGCATCGTCGATTACATCGACGCGGACGTTGAGGAAGCGCGGCAAAAGTATCCGAGCGGCCTCTCCATCATCGAGGGGCCGCTGATGGACGGCATGAACATCGTCGGCAACCTCTTCGGCGCGGGGAAGATGTTCCTCCCGCAGGTCGTCAAGAGCGCGCGCGTCATGAAGAAAGCCGTGGCGTACCTGCTCCCCTTCATGGAGGCGGAGAAGCTGCAGTCCGGCGACACGCGCGCCCGCGGCAAGGTGCTGATGGCCACCGTGAAGGGCGACGTGCACGACATCGGGAAGAACATCGTCGGCGTGGTCCTCGGCTGCAACAACTACGAAGTCCTCGACCTCGGCGTGATGGTGGCCGCCGACAAGATCCTCGACATTGCCGAGAAAGAGAACGTCGACATCATCGGCCTCTCCGGCCTGATCACGCCGTCGCTCGACGAGATGGTGCACGTCGCGCGCGAGATGGAGCGCCGCCACTTCACCAAGCCGCTGCTGATCGGCGGCGCCACCACGTCGAAGCTGCACACGGCCGTGAAGGTCGCGCCGAAGTACTCGCAGCCGACCGTGCACGTGCTCGACGCCTCGCGCGCCGTCGGCGTCGTCAGCGCGCTGCTCTCCGATCACGCCGAGTCGTACACGGCCGGCATCGCCGCCGAATACGCGAAATTGCGTGCGGGGATGGAGACGCGGCAGATCACCATCCTGCCGCTCGACGCCGCGCGCAAGCGCGCGCTCAAAGTCGACTTCGAGCCCGAGCCGCCGCCGTTCACCGGCGTACGCGTGCTCGAGGACGTGCCGCTGTCCGACCTCGCGCCGCTCATCGACTGGACGCCGTTCTTCCAGACCTGGGAGCTGCGCGGCCGCTACCCGCAGATCCTCGAAGAGCCGCGCGCGAAGGAGCTGTACGACGACGCGCGCAAGCTGCTGCACGAGATCATCGAGAAGCGCCTGCTCAAGGCGCGCGCGGTCTACGCGATCTGGCCCGCGCAGCGCGACGGCGACGACATCATCGTCCCGGGCGGCAAGTTCCACACGCTGCGCCAGCAGCAGGAAACGAACACGGGCCACAACCTCGCCCTGGCCGACTTCGTGGCGCCGGCCGGAGACTTCATCGGCGGCTTCGCCGTCACCGCCGGCATCGGCGTCGAAGAGCTGGTGGCCGAGTTCCAGAAGGACCACGACGACTACAACTCGATCATGACCAAGGCCCTCGCCGATCGCCTGGCCGAAGCGCTCGCGGAGAAACTGCACCGCGACCTGCGCCGCGAGTGGTACGCCGCGGACGAGTCGCTTTCGTCCGAGGATTTGATCGCGGAGAAGTACCGCGGGATTCGTCCCGCCGCTGGCTACCCGGCATCGCCCGACCACACCGAAAAGAAGACGCTCTTCGAGCTCCTCGGCGCGGAGCAACTCGGCATCCAGCTCACCGAGTCCTTCGCCATGATGCCCGCCGCCTCGGTCAGCGGCCTCTATTTCGCCCATCCCGAGGCGCGCTACTTCTCGGTCGGCAAGATCGGCCGCGACCAGGTGGAGGATTACGCGCGCCGCAAAGGCATGACCGTCGAGGAAGTGGAACGCTGGCTCTCGCCGAATCTGGGGTACGAACCGGTCGCGGTGCTGGCGTCGTCGGGGGCGTAAACCAGTCGACGTGACGCTGCCGAACGTAGGGCGTGGCTTCAGCCCGCCCCACCCCGGGGTGGGCGG
>DASVSV010000287.1:0-20629 GCA_036387915.1 Thermoanaerobaculia bacterium | reverse complement strand
TCTTGGGGCTGAGGGAGAAGCGGGGAAACGGCAGGAACAGCTATAGGCGGGCCGGTACGACCGGCTGCGCCCTGCTCATTGCGCTCTGACCGGGTACACTGCTTCCGTCCCAAATCGATTCGTTTGCCCCGAAAACCACGGTGTCGAACGACAAGGAGCCGTTCGCGATGCGATTCGTCTGCGCTGTCGTCACTGTTGTCCTGCTGTCCACGGCGGCATTGGCCGAGTCGCTGTCGGTCACGACGTTCGCCGGATCGGATGGCGGTCCCGGTTATCGCGACGGCACCGGCAGTGCCGCGCGATTCGCGTTGCTGCAGGGTCTTGCTGTCGACGCGAGCGGCAACATCGTCGTCGTTGACGGCGGGGCGAGAACCATTCGTCACATCACGCCGGCGGGCGCCGTGACGACGCTGGCCGGGGTCGCGAGCGAGGAGGGATCCACCGACGGCAAGGGAGGGGTCGCGCGGTTCATGTCACCGCGGGGCATCGCCATCGACGGCGCCGGAAACATCTATGTCGCCGACGCGGGCCTGCGCAGGATCTCAGCGAGCGGCATGGTGACGACGCTGGTCGCGTCCATCCCGGAGACGATCGGCATCGCGGTGGACAGCAGCGGCAACATCTTCCTTACCGACCCCGCGGCCGACTCGATCCGGAAAATCACCCCCGGCGGCACGATGACGACATTCGTTGCCACGGCTGACGAACCTCGCGGTCTGACGATCGACGGCAGCGACAATCTCTACTTCACCAGCGCCGGTGGCGGCGTTTACAAATGCACGCCCCTCGGCGCCATCACCACCGTGGGCACCGTGTCGAGCGCGAGCACTCTCGATGTCGACGCGTCGGGCAATCTCTATGTGTCCGCCGCCGGCCGGATCGTGAAGGTCACGGCCGGCGGCGTTGTGACGGAGTTCGCCGGATCGTTTCAGGGGCATCAGGACGGCACGGGCACCGCCGCGGGCTTTTCCGCTCCACAGGGCCTCGCGCTCTCGCCCGACGGCTCGCTGCTGTACGTCGCCGAGTTCGGCAACCATACCGTTCGTAAAATCACCGTCCCGGGCGCGGTCGTCACCACCCTGGCGGGAAGAGCAAATCCGCGGGGAATGGTCGACGCCACGGGTCTCGACGCGCGCTTCTCCGGTCCCGTCGACGTGGTGCTCGCACCGGACGGAAACCTCTACGCGACCGACGTCGGCAACGACTCGATCCGCAAGATCACCCCGGCCGGCGTGACGACGACGTTCGCCGGAGGCTCATATGGCAGCGGCGACGGCATCGGTACCGCCGCACAGTTCAAGGGGCTTCGCCATATCGCGGTCGGCTACGACGGCGGTGCGTGGGTCCTGTACGTCACCGACAACGGGAACGGTGTCCGCAAAATCACGCAGGCCGGCGTGGTGACGACGCTGGCCGCCGGCTTCTCCGGCCCGTCCGGAATCGCGGTTGCGCCGGGCGGCGCCATCTATGTCTCGGAGTCCAACGGTCACACGATCAAGAAGATCGACATGCCCGCGGTCACCGTTACGGTGTTTGCGGGCACGTCGGGCACATCGGGATACGCGGACGGCACCGGTACCGCGGCAAGCTTCTGGAGTCCTGCCGGCCTGACCATCGACGGCGGCGGCAATCTCTACGTCGCAGACTATGGGAACCACCGCATTCGCCGGATCGTCCTGGCAACGGCGGAGGTGACGACGCTCGCCGGCAACAGCCTCGGCATGGCGAAAGACGGGATCGGCACCGCCGCGGGCTTTCACACGCCCATGGACGTCCACGCTGTCGGCGACGATCTGTATGTCGCCGACGGGCACATGACGCTTCGCCTCATCCAGCCCGGCGCGGTCGTCACCACGGTCGCGGGCTCGGCGATCCGGTACGCCAACCAGGACGGCACGGGAGACCTCGCACGCTTCGCGCAGATCACGGGCATCGGCGGCGACAGCAGCACGAACCTCTACCTCTGCGACAACGGGGGCTTCAACATCCGCAAGGCGCGCATCCCCGGGATCGCCGACGTGGCCCTCGCGCTCAACCCCACGCCCGAGCCGCATACGCCGGTGCAACTCGACACCGATCCCGACACGGCCACGAGCTGGACGTGGAGCATCGAGCGGCGTCCGACCGGCTCCACGGCGCAGCTCTCCTCGACCACCATTCGCAATCCGAGGTTCACGCCGGACATCGACGGTCTCTACAGGTTCCTGCTGCGCGCCGAGGGGCCGAGTGGAATCCGCTACTCGACGGCGGACGTGAGGGCCGAGACTTGCGGCGATCCTCTCTCGTCCGTGGTGGCGACGACCAGCACGACCGCCATCTGCGTGAGCGCATCGTCCGGCGGCGCCCGCGTCGACGTCACCGGCGGCATGGGCGTCGCCTATCAGTGGGGCTATCGCACGACCTCCGGCGGTCCGATCACGCCGATCCCGTACGAGACCGCGGCGGTGTACAGCGCCGAGGGCTCGGACTTCGGGGGCGTCGGCATGCGCTATCTCGTCGCCACCGTCACGCCGACCTGCGGAGTACCGACCGTCTCCAACGAGCTCCCGATCGAGGTGACGCCCGTTCCTGATGCCACGATTTCCGCGAGCAGCGGCGTGTTCGCGAACAGCACCGGGAACTTCGCCTCCGTGCCGGACGCGGGCCCGGGTGCGTCGTACCACTGGACGGTCACCTACGGTTTCGCCGTCGGCACCATCACCGCCGGACAGGGAACCAGGTCGATCACATACAACGCCGGCTCGACCAACATCGTCCAACTGATGGCGATGGTCTTCCGGAACGGCTGCCAGGTGAACGGCCATGCGAGCATGACGGTTCAGCCGCGGCCCGCCGGCGCGACGATGCTCTACGCCGTCACGCCGTGCCGCGCCGTCGACACGCGCAACAGCACGGCGATAGCGAACGGCGAGACGCGCGACTTCCTGTTCGCCGGCGCCTGCGGCATTCCCTCCGACGCCAGCGCGGTCGTCATGAACGTCACTGCCGTGAGCCCCTCGACCAATGGCTGGCTGGCGCTCTGGCCGGCCGGTACGGTCTGGGGCGGCACCAGCACGATGAACTACCGCACCGGCCGCACACGCGCGAACAACGGCACCGTCCCGCTGCCGAACAACGGCTACGTATCGGTGATGAACGCCGGCGGCACGCAGCACGTGATCGTCGACGTCACGGGATATTTTCGGTGACGCTCGCTGGAGGGCGCAGGGGGCCGCGCGCGGGGCGCAGGAGACGGCGGCCGGTGTTGCTGGTTGCTGGTTGCTAGTGTCGTGTCACGCCTAAAAACGTGGGTTATTCGCGAGCGCCGGTGGGATGGATGCAAGTCGCCGCCAGCAACCAGTTACTAACCGCGGTCTTCAGCGTAGCCGTCCATTCGCGTCAGAATGCGCGCCCATGAGCAACCTGCACGACTTCCACTCCCGCCTCGTCCTGGCCATTCACGGCATCCCCGAGTCCGACCTGCAGCGTCCGGAGCGCGAGGGGAAGTGGTCCGTCGCCGACGTCATCGCCCACCTCGGCGATCTCGAGCTCGTGTACGCGGTGCGCATCCGCACCATCCTCGCCGGCGCCGGCGGCGATCGTCCGCTGCCCTCACTGGCGCAGGACGAGTGGGTCGAGCGCGTGCACCGCCGCGAGCCGCTCGCGGAGCTGCTCGAGCAGTTCTGGTTTCACCGCCGCATGAACCTGGCGCTGCTCGACCGCCTGTCGGAAGAAGAGCTGTCGCGCACCGGCATCCATCCCGAGTACGGCCCGATGTCCGTGCGCGACGCCTTCGGCCGCATCGAGCGCCACGACGCGAAGCACCTCGGCCAGATCGAGCGCATCAAGACGTCGCTCGGACTCGCGGGCGAACGACCAGCCGGCGAGCGGTGATCAAGGCGAGCGATGAACGATGAAAGATGAGCGATGAGCAGAGGCTCGCCCCTCATCGTTCATCGCTCATCGTTCATCGCTCGCTTTATGATGTGCGCCGATGGCGCGTGTGCTCTGGCTGGCGGTGGTGGCGTTCTTCACCACCATTCCGCTCTCGTCACTGGTGGTGATCGTGGCGGCGTTCCGTTCGACGTCCCCGCTCATCGACAAGCTTGCGCGGATCTGGGCGGGCGGTCTGGTGAAAGCGGCGGGCATCGACCTGCATGTCGAGAACGTCGAGCGCATCGATCCGTCGCAGCGCTACATCCTGGTCGCGAATCACTACAGTTACCTCGACATCCCCTGCCTGCTGGTGGGCATCCCGCAGCCGATCCGGTTCATGGCCAAGGCCAGCCTCTTCAAGATCCCGATCTTCGGCTGGTCGATCACGCGCGCCGGCTTCATCCCCATCGACCGGCAGAACCGCCGCACGGCGGTGAAGTCGTTCGACATGGCCGCGGACCGCATCCGCAAAGGGAACACGATCGTCATCTTCCCCGAGGAGGGGCGGTCGAAGTTCCGGGAGATGAAACCGTTCCAGCGCGGCGCGTTCCTGCTGGCCATCAAGGCGCAGAAGACCATCGTCCCGATCGCCATCGACAGCACGTTCGACATCTGGCCGGTCGGCTCGTCCTGGCGCATCAAACCGGGACGGGTCACGCTGCGCGTCGGCACCCCGATTGAGACGGCGAAGCTCAGCGTCCGCGACAAAGACCGCATCCTCAACGCGACGCGCGACCAGGTGCAGGAGATGCTGTTCGGAGCGCCGGCCGACGCCGCACCGCCGGCCGAGGCCAGCGTCTAGGAGCGGCGCTTATGGAGTGCGGCGGCCTTAGCCGCCGCTTTGATATTCGGGATCAGAGCGGCGCTATGTCCGCCGCATTCCATGAACATGCACGGAACCGGATGGGCGGGAACGCGTACCGCAGGAAGTGTTTGGAGTACGGGCAGCCTCAGCGCCGCTTTGATCCCGAATATCAAAGCGGCGGCTAAGGCCGCCGCACTCCATACGGTGCCGCGGCAAGCCACCTAATCGCGTAGGAGCCGTGCCAAGGCCGCTGCGACCTGCGTCAGATCGGTCTCGAGCAGCGTGCGCACGTCCAGCGTGAAGCGGTCGTTGTGGACGCGGCCGACGATCGGCGGATCGTTGGCCAGGAAGCGCGCCTGCACGTCGTTCGCGTTGCCCGGCACCTCGATGGCCACCGAGGCGATGGTCTCGGTCGGTGTGGTGCCGCCGCCGAGGGCGCAGCGGCTGTCGACGACCTTTGCGGAGGTGCCGCGGACGAGCATCTCGGCGCGCGTGCGCAGGATCTCGAGCGGGATCGAGAGCATGCGATAGACGGGCACGCACTCCTCGTGCTTCTTCGTGGCGAACGCGCGCAGCGTCGCGGCGACGACGGCGTACGTCTCCTTTCCCACGCGCAGCGCGCGCATCAGCGGATGGCGGCGGATCTTCGCGATCAGTTCTTCGCAGCCGAGGATCAGGCCCCCCTGCGTCGCGCCGATCAGCTTGTCCGTGGAACAGGTGACGACGTCGACGCCCTGGGCGATCAACTCGGCGAGCGTCGATCCGGGCGTGAAGCCGTACGGATGCAGCTCGACGACGCGGCCGGAGCCTTCGTCGTAGAGCAGCGGGATCTTCTTCTGGCGCGCGACCTCGACCAGCTCCGGCACGCGCGGCGTCTCGGTGAAGCCGACGATGTCGAAGTTGGAGCGGTGCACGCGCAGGATGGCCGCGGTCTTTCGGGAGCAGGCGTCGGCGTAGTCGCGGGCGCGAGTGCGATTCGTCGTCCCCACCTCGCGCAGCTTCGCGCCGCCCTGCTGGATGACGTCGGGGACACGGAACGCGCCGCCGATCTCGACGAGCTCGCCGCGCGAGACCAGCACTTCCTTCCCCGCGGCCAGCGCGGCCAGGGCCAGCATGGTCCCGGCGGCGTTGTTGTTGGTCAGCACCGCGGCCTCGCATCCGAACAGCGTCCGGCAGATGGAGGTCAGATGTTCGTCGCGCGCGCCGCGGTCCCCTTCCTCGAGGTCCATCTCGAGGTTCGAGTACCCGGACACGATCTCCGCCGCCTCGGACCAGATGCTGGCCGAGATCGGCGAGCGGCCGAGGTTCGTGTGGATGATGACGCCGCTGCCGTTGACGACGCGGCGGAGCGTGGAGCGCGTGGCCGCGGCGACGGCGGCACCGACGGCCGCGGCGGCCTCGGCCTCGTCGTACGCACCGCGAGTGGCGCGCACGGCGGCTAGATGTTCGGTCACCGCTTCCTTCACCCGGTCGCGGCCAAAGTCGCGGACCAGAGGCGCAAAAGCGTCCGCGGAGAGGATCCGCTCGACCGAGGGGATGGCCCGGAGAGCGGAATGGACTATCGGAGCGGGCGCTTTAGCCATTGGCGTATTCTAGGGCGCAAGGGGCAGGGCGCAGGGGGCAGGAGAAAGACAGTGCGTCGTCCTGCGCCCCGCGCCCTGCGCGCTGCCCCCTGACTCGAATGATCAAACAGGACGAGGAGCTGGACAAGCTCGAGGACGATGTCCGCAGACTGAAGAACAAGTACGACCAGTTCTTCACCGGCATCACCAAAGTGCCTCCCTCGATGGAGCGGCACCAGATCGAGAGCTACATCCACGAGTTGAGCAAGCAGAAGATCCGCGACAACACGCGCCGCTTCCGCCTCAGCACGATCGTCGGACGATACAACCAGTACCGCGAGATGTGGGGCCGCAAGATGCGCGAGCGCGAGGAGGGGCCGCTCGACTTCCGCCGCCGCAAGGCCGCCTTCGAGGCCCCTCCCCCGCCGCCCCCTCCGCCGTCGATCGCGCAGACCCGCGGAACGTCCGTCCCCTCTGATCCGTATGTAAGGATGACGCCGGGCGCGAACGGCGACCAGATCCGGAAGCTCTACTCGGAAATCGAGCGCGCGCATGGCGAGATCGGCAAGCAGTCGGGCCTCTCTCTCGACCAGGTGGCGGCGATGGTGCAGAAGCAGACGGACCTGGTCCGCGCCAAATACAACGTGAACACCGTGGCCTTCCGAGTCGAGACCATCGACGGCAAGGTCAAGCTCAAAGCGAAACCACTTCAGGACTGAACTCAGAATGAAACGTTCTCTACTGCTTCTCGCCGCGCTGGCGGCCTTCGGCTGTGCGCAGCTCCGTGACCGCGGCTCGGACGAGCCGTACGCGAATCCGTTCTACGCGAAGTACCTCAACACCGGCAGCGTCCTCGACGCGGAGATCAACCGCACGCTCGACGGCCTGCGCGCCGACCCGAGCTCGGCCACGCTCCACAACGACCTCGGCGCGCTGCTGCTCGAGAAGGGCTTCCCGCAGGACGCCGAGCGCGAGTTCGAGCGCGCCATCAACGTCGACGGCGACTACTTCCCGGCCTGGTACAACCTCGGCCTCGTGCGCGCGTCGCACGGTGACGAGGGAGGCGCACGCCGCGCGTTCCTGGCGACCGTGCACCACAAGCCCGGCCACGCGGCGGCGCTCTTCCAGCTCGGCCTGATCGAGGAGAAGCTGCACCACAGCGACCGCGCCGTGAAGCTTTACGCAAAGGCGTTCACGATCAATCCGGCGCTGCTCGACCCGGCCGTGAACCCGCGCATTCTGGACACGGAGCTCGTGCACCTCGCGCTGGTCGAGGCCTATCCGATGCGCCACGCCCGCGAGAGCATGCAGTTCCAGAACGCGCCCGCGCTGAACGGCAACCGCCGCGCGACGCAGGCGCCGTCGCCGCAGCCCGCGCCGCAGCAGATCATCCCGCCGTCCGCCCCGGCCACCGACCCGTCGATGCAGCCGACCGCCGTCCCGGCCACGCCGGCGCCCGCCGATCAGCAGCAGACCGCGCCCGCGCGCCGGCGCCGCCCCCGTCCGATCACGAACGACCCCGCCGCGCCTGCGACTCCGCCTGCGGCGACGTCGACGTAGGCGCGACCAGGGCGCAGGTGGCAGGGCGCAGGGCGCAGGAGAGAAAACCGGTTACGGTTCTCCTGCGCGCTGCGCCTTCTCTGCCCCCCGCTCCTGCGCCCTGCGCCCTGCTACCTGCCCCCTCGGCCTTACAATGCGCGCGCTTTGAACCTAGCCGACCGCGCCTCTCTTCTCGGTTTCTCCGACATCGTCAAGATCCGCAACCGCGTGATGGACATGCGCGCGCGTGGACAGCGCGTGCTGCAACTGGAAGGGGGCGAGCCGTTCATCGGCACTCCGGACTTCGTCAAGGACGCGATGAAGAGCGCGCTGGACACGAACCAGACCCGCTACGCGCCGTCGTCCGGCGTGCCGCAACTGCTCGAGGCCCTGCGCGACAAGCTGGCCCGCAAGAACGCGATCGAGATCACGGTCAATGACCTCATCGTGACGTCAGGCGGCGCGCACGGACTCTTCTGCGCGTTCCAGGCGAGCGTCAATCCCGGCGACGAGGTGATGTTCTTCTCGCCGTACTGGACGCCGATCCACGACCAGGTGCGCTTCTCCGGCGGCGTGGCCGTGCGCGTGCCGTGGGACGACATCCGGAACGGCGACATGTCCGAGGCGCTGGAGTCGCGCGTCACGCCGCGCACCCGCGTCATCTACGTGAACTCGCCCGCCAATCCGACCGGCGACGTGCTCACGCGCGCGCAACTCACCGCCATAGCCGACTTTGCGAAGGCGCACGACCTCACCGTCATCGCCGACGAGGCGTACGAAGACCTGATCTATGACGGCGAGCACGTCTCGATGGCGTCGCTGCCGGAGATGTTCCAGCGCACGATCACGGTCTTCACCTTCTCGAAGAGCTTCTCCATGACCGGCTGGCGCATCGGCTATGTGGCCGCGCCGCAGACGTTCATGGGCTTCCTGCGCAAGCTGGTGCTGAACAGCGTCAACGGCGTCTCCACGCCGACGCAGTTCGCCGCGCACGCCGCCATCACGCACGACCCGCGGTTTTTCGACCGCATCCGCGCCGAGTACCGCCGCCGCCGCGACCTGCTCGTCGAGGGCTTCCGCTCCGCCGGCTTCGACTGCCTCACCCCGCCCGGCGCCTTCTACGCCTTCCCCGACGTCCGCACCCGCCTCGGCCACGATTCCTGGGCAGCCATGGAAACGCTCCTCGAGCGCACCTCCATCGCCTCCGTGCCGGGCGCGGTCTTCGGACAGGAAGGAGAGGGGCATCTGCGGATGTCGTATTCGACCTCGCTGGAAGTGCTGGAGGAGGCGGTGGCCGCGCTGCGCGCGCTCTAGCCTCATAGGCTCATAGGTTCACAGTCTCATAGACGTCCGCGCCACAACCCCTATGAGACTATGAGCCTCTGAGACTATGAGCCTATAGCCTCTGCGCCTCTGAGACTATGAGCCTGTAACCCCGATGTCCCTCGAATCTCAGATCGCCCGCCGCTACCTCTGGACCGCGCGCAAGCGCGCGCACACGGCGTTCCTCTCCGTCATCAGCATGCTCGGCCTCGCCGTCGGCGTGGCCACGCTGCTGATCTCGATCGCCCTCCTCTCCGGATTGCAGGGGCAGATCAAGGGGCGGCTGATCGAGTCGAGCCCGCAGATCCTCGTGGAGCCGGCCGGACGGAACACGCTCGAAGGAAGCGACGCCATCGTCGCCGCGGCGCAGAAGCTGGGGATGAAGGACATCCGCCCGTACGTCAGCGGCATCGCCTGGGGCGCGAACGAATCGGCGGAGCTGGGGCGGCCGATGCGCGTCCGCTCCTACACCGCCGGACACGAGCCGGAGACGGAGCGTGGCCGTCGTCCGGTGCCGCTCGTGGAAGGGGAAGCAGAGATCTACCTCACCCGCGGTTACGCGGCCTCGCTCTCGCTCGACGCCGGCGACACGATCCGCGTCGTGGCCCCCCGTACGCGGCTCACGCCGTTCGGTCCGGTGCCGGTCATGCAGCGCTACCGCATCACCCGCGTGGCGCGCCTGACCGGCGAAGAGAACGCCGCCGACGCCTGGCTCGCACACGGCGAGGCCACGAGCCTCTTCGGCACGGGCGGCGAGCCGACGGCCATCGAGATGTACGGCGACGCGGCGCGCGCCGAAGACATTCAGGCGGCGCTGACCGAGCAGTTCACCGGCGCGCAGGTCAAGACGTGGAAGGAGATCAACCGGCCGCTCGTGCTCGCGTTGCAGCTCGAGAAGATCGTGATGTTCGCCACGATCTCGCTGATCATTTTCGTGGCCGCGCTGAATCTGGTCTCCTCCCTCTCCATGCTGATCCTCGAGAAGCGCCCCTCGGTCGGCGTGCTGCGAACATTGGGAGCAACGGAGAAGAACATCCTCTCCCTCTTCATGCAGCTCGGCCTCCTGATCGGCCTCACCGGCACGCTCCTCGGCAACGTCATCGGCCTCGGCCTGGCCGCCGCGGCGAATCGCTGGCAACTGGTCAAGCTGCCGCCCGACCTCTACTTCATCAGTTACCTTCCCTTCACCCTCGACGTCCAAGACGTGGTCGGTGTGAACCTCGTGGCGATCCTCCTCTCCGTCATCGCGACGTGGTACCCGGCGCGCATCGCATCGCGGCTCGATCCGATCGCGGCAATCAAGGAGGAGTGATGGATTCAGGGCGCAGTCAGCAGGGCGCAGCGCGCAGGAGCAGCGCGTTCTCCGCGTTCGCCTCATTCTCCTCCGCCCTGCGCCCTGCTGTCTGCGCCCTGCTGCTCACGGCGGCCGCGTGCACCAAGCCGCCCGTCATTGACGAGCTGACCATCGAGCCGTCGAAGGACGACGACACGCTGCGCGTCACCGTCTCGACGACGTTCTCACTCGATCCCGCGAATGACCGCATCCGCACGCGCGTCGACGCCGCACGCTCCGCCGCGCAGGCGCAGACCGACGCGTGGTCGGTCCGCTTCGCCCGTCTGACGCCGCAAGACGAGCAGGTGACGTATCACAAGCATCGCGGCACGCTGGAGCGCGTGACGCGCTCGGCCCGCATCGGCTCGGACGACCTGCAGCAGGTCTTCTCCGACGCCAACATCACCGTGGACGTGCTCCGCGGCGAGAGCTGGCGCGAGCTGACGTTCTACCCCGGCGCGAGCAGCCGCGCCACGCGCGAGCAGCAGCAACGCTTCGACGCCGAGCTCGCGGCGTGGAGCGAGGCCGTGTCGCGCTACTTCACCGCCGTGCACCATCTCTACTCCTACCTCCGCTCCGAGCCCGGCCGCGACCGCTACATCTTCGCCGCGCTGCTCAACGAAAAAGCTCCCGGCGGCGGCGACCCGGTCGTGCTGGAGGTCGAGCAGCCGCTCGTCGACGCCGTGATCGCCACGATGGAGGAGATCGCCCAACGGATGGACGATCAGGAAGGACGCGCCGCCAATCTCGCCGAGCAGGCGGACCTGATCTTCAACCCCTTCCCCGCCCGCATCACCATCCGCACGCCGCGCGATGTGCTGCACAGCGAAGGCTTCGCGGTGAAAGGCAACGACCTGACCATCGAGCCGGTCGACCTCTTCGCCGCCATCACCGCGCTGGAAGGCAAGTGGATCTCCCCCGATCCCCTCGCCGCACTCCTGCGCGACCAGTCCCCCACCGCGGCCACGATGGCCAACCTGCCGCGCCAGTCGCAGTCGGTCGTCGTCACCTCCGAAGTCACCCGCGCCGTCCGCGAACAGCTCGCACGTCCTCGCGCGTACACGGTGCGCTGGCGGGATTGACCGGGGGACCGACGGGAGGCCTCCGGCGGGCCGGTGCGACCGGCGGCGCTTAGTGGGCCCAGTCGTCGCGCAAACACGTGTTTCGTCGACAGCGTGCGGTCAGGCTAGGCCATGCAGCGCCGCCGGTCGCACCGGCCCGCCGGAGGCCCCTCGTCGTCCCCGTTCAGCCAACCACGCGCGTCATGACGACCGCGGACTCGCCGTCGGGGTAGTAGCGGGCGCGCATGTACGACTTGGCGAAATCGAGGTGGCGGTAGAACTCCTGCGCGCCCGCGTTCGAGTGGCGGACCTCGAGCGAGATCGTGTGCACGCCGTTGGCGCGTGCGAACTCCAGGCAGCGTGCCATCAGCTGGTCCGCGATTCCCCGGCGGCGAAAGTCAGCGTCGACGGCGATCTTATTCACGTGCAGCTCGTCGAAGATCCACATCGAAAAGAGATAGCCGATCACCGCGCCATTGCGCTTCGCGACGATGTTGAATCGGTGATCCGCGGTCAGCTCGCTGACGAAAAACTCGCGGCGCCATGGCGCGGGGAACGACGCCGCCTCGATGCGGTGGACGCCGTCGACGTCGGCTTGCGACGCCGGCCCGATCGTGAGCTCGTCACCCATTCTGCTTCTGCTGCAGTTTCACCTCGGCCTCGGCCAGCCGGACGTAAATCGGAGTGACGTCGCGGTAGCGGCCGGCGTCGCCGCGCTGCTCCAGCGCCTGCGCGCGTCTCGCGCACGACAGGGCCACGTTGCCGTGCTGCTGGAGCTCGGCGATGCGGATCACCCGCGGCTCCTCGATGCCCTGCGCGAGATGCGGCGGGACGACTTCCTCGCCGTCTTCGAAGACCGAGACATAAAGCTCGCCGCGGCCGGCGTCGTCCACGACCGCGACGCGTCCGGTCTCGCCGTGCGCGATGGCCTCGTGCGTCGACATCGCGCAGACCGGCTTCCGGAGCGCCATGGCCAGCCCCTGCATCGTGGCCAGCCCGATACGCACGCCGGTGAACGACCCCGGTCCGCGCGTGACCGCGAGCAGGTCGATGGTGGCGCGGTCGACCGAGTTCTCGGTGAGCAGCCAGTCGATGGCCGGAAGCAGCTTCTCGTTGCGCGAGCCCTTCCCCTCCATCGCCAGCGCACCGACCAGCACCCCGTCGCTCACGAGGGCGACCGAGAGGATGGGAAGCGAAGTGTCGGCGGCGAGGATCAGCATCGGAGTCTCATAGTCGCATAGCCTCAGAGGCTCACAGGAGACTCTCTGAGCCTGCAATCATCCGAGCCTCACAGGCTCATAGCCTCATAGGCGCATAGGCTCACAGCCACAGGAAACCCCTATGAGCCTGTGAGGCTATGAACCTATGAACCTGTCCTGGGCGCGGGCATGCCCAGGTCCGTGAGCGTGATCCCGATCTTCGCGGCCGTGTCGCGCGAGCGCTCGTCGCGGTAGAACTCGCCGAAGTAGATCGTCTTGATGCCCGCGTTGGCGATCAGCTTGAAGCAGTTCCAGCACGGCGAGGCGGTCGTATAGAGCTCTCCGCCGTCGAGCGAGACGCCGTTCTTGGCCGCCTGCAGGATGGCATTGGCCTCGGCGTGCACGGTGGTGACGCAGTGCCCGTCCTCGACCACGCAGCCGACGTCCTCGCAGTGCGGGAGGCCCCGGATCGAGCCGTTGTAGCCGGTCGAGAGCACCGTCCGGTCCCGGACGATGACCGCGCCGACGTGCTTCCGCTGACAGGTGGCGCGGGTCGCCGCCTGGTGGGCGATGCCCATGAAGTAGGTATTCCAGTCCGCTCGTGACATGCGGCGCAGTATGCCTCCGCGCCTGTCCGCTGCCAACAGGACGTGTGAGCAACATCACGCTCACCGGCGATGGGGAGATGATGCGGGTCAAAAGTTATTCACTATTATGCACCAAGACATCACGGCTATGCGCACGTAATATGGTGTTTCGCCATAATTTGTGCCCCGAAGTGCTTGATTCATGAGGGTTTACGAGTTTGGGGGGATGTTCCAAAAGTGCCGGGACCCGGATCAGTTTTGGGTTGACTCGCCCGCCTCACTTCCCCACAATACGCGCTCTTGAATCGCCCAAGTTCACTAACTTTTCACCGGGAGCACGCATGAATAAACGCTATTCAACGATCATCTTTGTCCCGCACGCGCGGGCCAAATTCCGAAAGTTGAAGGTGTCGCATCGCCTGCTCTTTTCGCTGGTCTCCCTGGTCAGTACGTCTCTCTGCCTCTCGACGTTCTTCTCGGTCCAGTACTTCACCTCTCTCTCCCAGACCCACGAGCTCTCCAAGCTGCGCCGCGAGAACCGCGAACTGCAGACGGCCAACGAGCAGTTCGGCAAGTCGGTCGACTCGCTCCGCACGCAGCTCCGCACGGTGGAAGACCGGACCCGCAAGCTGGCCATCATCGCCGGCATCACGACGCTCGACCAGGCCAGTCAGGGCGGCTCGGGCGGTCTGCGGAATGACGAGCGCGCCGAGAACCCCTATCGCGACGACGTGGACAAGATGAGCTTCCGCTCGCACAGTCTGGCCAACGACCTGAGCGCGCTGGAAGAGAAGTTCGTGGCGCAGTCCCGCATGCTTTCCTCGACTCCCTCCATCGCGCCCGTGCGCGGCATCCTCACCGACGGCTTCGGCGGCCGCTCCGACCCCTTCACCCGCGAGCCCGGCCAGCACAACGCCATCGACATCTCCTCCGCGGTCGGCCAGCCCATCCGCTCCCCGGCCGACGGCATCGTGGTCAAGGCCGAATGGGCCAGCGGCTATGGCAACGTGATCTACATCTCGCATGGCTACGGCTACTCGACGCGCTACGGACATCTGTCGAGCTTCGCCAGCCGCCCCGGCCAGCGCGTCAAGCGCGGCGACGTCATCGGCTACGTCGGCTCCACCGGCCGCTCCACCGGCCCGCACCTCCACTACGAGGTCCGCGTGAACAACAACCCGGTCAACCCCCTCGAGTACATCCTCAACGCCTTCTAAGCCGTTTTCGCTCACGCAAGGAGCGAGGCCGCGCGCAAGCGCGGCGTTTTTGTTTGGCGCGTGCGTCGTGTTGGCAAGAGGGAGACGACGGGAGGCCTCCGGCGGGCCGGTACGACCGGCAGCGCTTTGTAGGCCCACTCTTCGCGCAAACACGTGTTTCGTCAACAGGCGTGCAATCAGGCTAGGCCAATCAGCGGTGCCGGTCGCACCGGCCCGCCGGAGGCCCCTAGTCGTCTCCCTGTCACCAATGCGGACGAGCGCGCCCTATCTCTCGATCCGTTCTTCCTCGCCTATAGGTAATCCCCAGCGTTCGGTGATGCGTTCGTGGGTGAGCCAGCGTTCACAGTCGAGGGCGGCCTGGCAGCCGGAGCCGGCGGCGGTGATGGCCTGGCGGTAGATGTGATCGACGACGTCGCCGCAGGCGAAGACGCCCTGGATGTTCGTGGCCGTCGAATTGCGGTGCGGGAGGCAGATGTAGCCGGCCTGGTCGAGCTCGAGCTGGCCGACGTAGGGCTGCGTGTTCGGCGTATGGCCGATGGCCACGAAGAGTCCCTGCGTCGCAAAATCGCGGGTCTCGTTCGTCTGCAGGTTGCGCAGCTTGAGCGAGGTCACGCCGTGCTCCTTCGAGCCGATGACCTCGTCGACGGTCGTGTCGAAGATGAACTCGATCTTCGGATTGTTCAGCGCGCGGTCCTGCATGATCTTCGACGCGCGCAGCTCGCTGCGGCGGTGGATGACCGTGACCTTCTTCGCGAACTTGGTGAGGAAGGTGGCCTCCTCCATCGCCGAGTCGCCGCCGCCCACGACCACGATTTCCTTCTCCTTGAAGAAGAAGCCGTCGCACGTGGCGCAGTAGGAGACGCCGAAACCCTGCAGCGCGACTTCGCTCGGCAGACCGATCTGCTTGGCCGAGGCGCCGGAGGCCACGATCACCGCCGGGGCGATGAACGTCGCCGACTCGGTGCGCACCTCGAAGGGATGCGAGCGGAAGTTCACCAGCTCGACCGGTTCCAGCGCCTTGAAGACCGCGCCGAAGCGCTCGGCCTGCTGGCGCATGAGGTCCATCAGCTTGGGGCCGAGGATGCCTTCCGGGAAGCCGGGGTAATTCTCGACGTCCGTGGTGATGGTGAGCTGCCCGCCGGGCTGCAGCCCTTCGAGCACGACGGCCTTGATGTTGGCGCGGGAGAGATAGAGAGCGGCGGTGCAGCCGGCAGGGCCGGACCCGATGATGACGACCTGATAATCGGTAATGCGTTCCATGGCGCCGGCGATTGTATCGCGCGCGGCGGACGGGTCACGACCGCTGGCGGCGGAAGGTCATCACCGCCGCCACGGCAGCGAAGGCCAGGAGCAGCAGCAGCGGTTCGGAGTGCAGGTGGGCGACCGGGTCAGCGTGGAAGAGGAGCGTCATGGGTTTTGCACGGACTGCAAATCTCATGCACCACGAGCCGCTGGTCCTCACCTCCCCCGCCACACCGCACCTCGCCGGCCGCGGCAGTATCTTCTTCGTCGGCACCGCGACGGTGATCATCCGCTTCGGCGGCTTCACCATCCTCACCGACCCGAACTTTCTCCACAAAGGCGACCACGTCCACCTCGGCTACGGCCTGAAGTCGGAGCGGCTGACGGAGCCGGCCATCTCCCTCGAGCAGTTGCCGCAGGTCGATTTCGTGCTCCTCTCGCACATGCACGGCGATCACTTCGACCACGTGGTCAGCGAGCGCCTCGACAAGAACGTGCCGATCCTGACGACGAAACACGCCGCCGCCTCGCTGAAGGGGCTCGGCTTCCAGCGTCCGATCGCCTCCGACACGTGGGACTCGATCGAAGTCGTGCGCGGCAGCGAGCGCTTGCGCGTCACGGCCATGCCCGGCAAGCACGCCCCCGGCCTGCTGCGTCTGGCCATCCCGCCGACGATGGGCAGCATGCTCGAGTTCCGCGGGCTGCGCCTCTACATCACCGGCGACACGCTGATCCACGAGCACCTCAAGGAGATCCCCAAGCGCTACCCCGACATCGACATCGCCCTCCTCCACCTCGGCGGCACCCGCATCGCCGGCGTGCTGCTGACGATGGACGCGAAGCAGGGCGTGGAAGCGATCCGCATCACGAACCCGAGGACCGCCATCCCGATCCACTACAACGACTACGGCGTCTTCAAATCACCACTCGACGATTTCAAGACCGCCGTGCGCGAAGCCGGACTCGAGCAACGCGTGCACTACCTCGCCCACGGCGAGACCTTCGACATCGAAGTGCCGCCGACCCGGATGGTGTAGGGGCAGTCTCAAAGTCTCATAGTCGCAGAGTCTCACAGTTTGTACAGCGGGTCGTCCACCTTGCGTCTGTGAGCCTTTGCGACTATGCGACTCTGAGACTAAAACAGCTTCCGCTCCGGCTCGATCACCTTCAGCAGATCCTCCCCCATCACCTTCTTCTGCCACTCGCGCATGGCCGGCACGTCGAGTGAGCCGTTGGTGGCGATGGCGGCGAGGATGTGGCGGGCGGCGAGGACGGAGCCGTCGATCTTCAGCTCGCGGGCGTGGCGGTCGCGGACCGTTTTCAAGCGCGTGATGCGTGCCTCGAGCTGCTTGTCGCGGATCCACGGCTTCGGGTCATTGCGCTCCGGCAGCTCGGCCTCGGGGATCTCCATCGCCTTGCGCACGATGGCCGCAAGCTCGCGGCCGTAGCGGTCGGAGTGATAGCGGGAGACGCTGCGCAGCGCGGTGAGGTCGCGATACGTAGCCGGCTTTTCCTTGGCGATGTCGACCATCGTGTCGTTGCCGAGGATCTTGAAGGGCGGGCGGTCGGCCTTGCGGGCCAGCGCGTCGCGCCAGAGCCAGAGATCGCGGACGATGGCCAGCGAGCGGCGATCGAGGCCGGCGATGTTCTTCACCTTCCGCCACGTCTCGGCCTCGTCGTCAACCTCGCGGTAGCGCACGCCCTCGAGCCGCGCAAACTCCTCGATGGCCCACTCCCAGCGGCCGAGCGCCGTCAGCTCCTCGCGCAGCTTGGCCGCCAGAGGGATGAGGTAATGCGTGTCCATGGCCGCGTACTCGAGCATGTCCTGCGGCAGCGGGCGCATGGACCAGTCGGCGCGCTGGTGGACCTTGTTCACCTTCACGTTGAAATGGCGGTCGAGCAGCGCCGCGAGGCCGAGGCCCTCGTAGCCGAGGAGCTGGGCGCAGATGGAAGTGTCGATCAGGTTGCTGACCGTGAAGCCGAAATCGCGATGCATGATCCGGAGGTCGTAGTCGCCGCCGTGGAAGACTTTCGTCACGGTCGAGTCGGCGAGGATCTGCCCGAACCTGGTCAGGTCGACACGCACCAGCGGATCGACGACGAGGTCGTCCTCCGGCACGGAGATCTGGATCAGACAGACCTTGTCAAAGTACGAATGCAGCGAATCGGCCTCGGTGTCGATGGCGATCTGGGGCTGCGAGGCGATGCGTTCCAGCTCCTGGTCGAGAAGCTCCTGCCGGTCGATCCACTTCATCCGAGTCCCGCCCATTCCCCCAGCCCGATCGAGACCAGACGCTCCTGAAAGCCGGCGCGGTCGAACTCCGGCAGCACCGCCAGCGCGCGCACCGTCGCCTCTTCCTCCGCGAACAGCAGCAGGAGCGCGAGGTCCTCGGCGCGAGGTACTTTGATGGTGCGGTCGTCGAGCTGCGTTTCCTGCGCCGCGGCGATCATCCTTCCGTACAGCGCATTGCTCGCGAGGAGCACGTGCACGCGGACCTCCCCTTCTTCATCGACGTAATTCAGCGGGACGAGATCGAGCTCTTCGCTCTGGTCGAGCTCCTCGCGATCGACGCGGAAGCCGCGGTTGGCGGCCATCATCGCGAGCTGGTTTTTCTGCGGCGCGTTCATCAGCACCAGGACGTTGACGGCCCCGCTGCCGACCTCACCGCCGAGCCAGGCCGCGCGGCCGATGGCATCGACGAACATCGCCTCCACGCGCAGCTTCGACAGCAGCTCCGCGGTGGCGTGAATGGCCCGGTTATAGCGCGCCGTCGCGCGGATGGCCTGCATGGGCCGCGATCAATAGCACAGATGCGATAATCCATCCAAGTGATCGCCCGCTCCTTCGACTCCGCTCAGGGCCAGCTCCTCGAGCTCATCGACAAACACTGGGGCTACTCGTCGCTCCGTCCGCTTCAACAGGAAGCCATGCTGGCGGCGCTCTCCGCGCGCGACTCGCTGGTGGTCATGCCGACCGGCGGCGGCAAGTCGCTCTGCTACCAGGCCCCGGCCCTGCTGACCGACGGCGTCACGGTCGTCGTGTCACCCCTGATCTCCCTGATGAAGGACCAGGTGGACGGCCTCCGCGAGTGCGGCGTCGAGGCGGCGCAGGTGAACAGCTCGCGGACTGCCGAGGAGAATCGCGGCATCGAGCGCGACCTGTCGGCGAAGCGGATCAAGCTCCTGTTCGTGTCGCCGGAACGGCTGGCCATGACCGGCTTCCGCGAGATGCTGCGCCGCGTCGGCGTGAAGACGTTCGCCATCGACGAGGCTCATTGCATCAGCCACTGGGGCCACGATTTTCGTCCCGAGTACCGGCAACTGCGGACCATCCGGGAGGAGTTCCCCGAGGCGTCGATGCACGCGTACACGGCGACCGCGACTCCCGAGGTGCGCAAGGACATCGCGCTGCAACTGGGGCTGCGCGACCCGCTGGTGCTGGTCGGCGATTTCGATCGTCCGAACCTCACCTATCGTGTGCTGCCGCGACAGGACGAAGCCAAGCAGGTGCTGGACGTGCTGGACCGGCATCGCGGCGAGGCGGGCATCATCTACTGCACGCGCCGCAAGGACGTCGACTCGCTCGCGGAGAAGCTGCGCAAGCGCGGCCACGACGCGGTGGCGTATCACGCCGGCCTGTCGCAGGAGGAGCGCCGCGAGGCGCAGGAGAAGTTCTCGAACGAAAAGTGCGACCTGGTCGTGGCCACCGTCGCATTCGGGATGGGCATCGACCGCTCGAACGTCCGCTTCGTGCTGCACACGGCCATGCCGAAGTCGATCGAGCATTACCAGCAGGAGTCGGGACGCGCCGGCCGTGACGGCCTCGAGGCGGAGTGCGTGCTGCTCTACTCCGGCGCCGACCTGATGCTCTGGCGCTCGATGATGATGAGCGAGACCAGCGACGCCGCGCACGCGCAGTCGCTGATGAAGCACCTCAATGACATCGACCGCTACTGCTCCGGCGCGAACTGCCGCCATCGCGCGCTGGTCGAATACTTCGGCCAGGAGTTCACGGCCGGCGAGTGCCGCGCCTGCGATATCTGTCTCGGCGAGACGGAGGAAGTCGCGGACGCACTCATCGTCGCCCAGAAAATCGTCTCCTGCGTGGTGCGCCTTCGCGAATCGTGGGGAGTCTCGCACGTCGTGGGCGTGCTGCGCGGCGAGGACACGGAGAAGATCCGCGAGCGCCAGCACGATCAGCTCTCGACTTACGGTCTGCTGAAAGGTCACTCCCGCCACGACGTGCGCGAATGGGTCTACCAGCTGATCGCACAGGATTTCCTCGCCCAGACGGACTCTGAATACCCGATCCTCCGCCTCGGCCCCCGCGCCCGCGAGGTGCTCCGCGGCTACGCGGAGGTGAAGCTGCGCCAGCCCGCGGTCCGGAAGAAGGACGCCGGCGAACGCCGCGAGCGCGCCGCGACCGCAGCCGTCATCGCCGACGGTCCCTACGATCGCGGCATCTTCGAGGCCCTCCGCGCCTGGCGCCGCTCCGAAGCCCAGGAGCGCGGCGTGCCGCCCTACGTGATCTTCAGCGACCGCACGCTCCGCGAGCTCGCCCGCCTGCGCCCCGCCACACAGTACGAACTCCGCGGCGTCTACGGCATCGGCGACGCCAAGCTCGAAGCCTTCGGCGCCGCCGTCCTGCGCGTCGTCGCTTCGTCGGCCGACTGAGAGACGACGAGGGGCCTCCGGCGGGCCGGTGCGACCGGCACCGTACTCTTAGGTGAGTGAGCTCAATAAGGGGCTCCTCCCCCGCGAACGTCGGTAGCACGACGGATCGCGGCGGCCGATCAACGAACCACTCCACCTAAGAGAAGAGGAGTCCCCGATGAATCGTAGCCCG
>DASVSV010000286.1:0-4230 GCA_036387915.1 Thermoanaerobaculia bacterium | reverse complement strand
GAAACACGTGTTGTCGCGAAGACTGGCTCTACTAAGCGCTGCCGGTCGTACCGGCCCGCCGGAGGCCTCCCGTCGTTCCCTGTTCCATCGATCGAGCGTGCGCGGATTTTGCGATAGAGTCGGAGCCATGATTCATGAGAGCACCGACTCCCTGCAGCAAGCTTCCGTCGACGATCTCGTCTACACCGCCGTCTTTTCCGGCAACGCCGCCGCGAAGGCCGAGGCGCGCAAACAGATCCACCTGCGCGCGCGGCAGGCGGGCGCCGTGCCTTCGTCGATTCTTCCGCTTTACCGTGCGCTTGGGCGCGGTGAAGTCACGCGCAAATTCACCGTGCCGGCGTTCAACATCCGCGCGTTGACGTACGACGTCGCGCGGGCGCTGTTCCGCGCCGCGATGCGTCATGACGTGGGGCCGTTCATCTTCGAGATCGCGCGGTCCGAGATCGGCTACACCGAACAGCGTCCCGGTGAATACGCGGCGTGCGTCCTCGCGGCCGCGCTCGCGGAAGGCTACAAGGGGCCCGTGTTCATCCAGGGCGATCACTTCCAGGCCAGCGCGAAGAAGTGGGCCACGCCGGACGGGAAGGCCGCGGAAGTGAAGGCGCTCGAGTCGCTGATCGACGAGGCCATTGCCGCGGAGTTCTACAACATCGACATCGACACCTCGACGCTCGTCGACCTCGACTTCCCGACGCGCGACGAACAGCAGCGCGAGAACTACACCTACACCGCGCATTTCACGAAGTACATCCGCGAGCGGCAGCCCGAGGGGATCGAGATCTCGATTGGCGGCGAGATCGGCGAAGTCGGCAAGTACAACACGCAGCCCGACGAAGTGCGCGCGTACATCGACGGCGTGCGGCGCGAGCTCGGCGGCGATCCCGGCATGGCCAAGATCTCCGTGCAGACCGGCACCTCGCACGGCGGCGTGCCGATGGCGGACGGCTCGATTGCCGAAGCCAAGATCGACTTCGACGTGCTGCGGGAGACCACGCGCATCTGCCGCGAGGAGTACGGCATCGCCGGCTCGGTGCAGCATGGCGCGTCGACGTTGCCCGAGGCCGTGTTCAACAACTTCCCGGAAAACGACGCGGTGGAGATCCACCTCGCCACCGGCTTCCAGAACATGATCCTCGACGCCGAGACCCTGCCGGCGTCGATGAAGGACGAGATCCGCACGTTCTGCTTCGCCCACTGCGCCGACGAGCGGAAAGACGGCGAGACGGACGAGCAGTTCGTCTACAAGACCCGCAAGAAAGCCATCGGCCCGTTCAAGCGCCGCATGTGGGAGCTCGACGACGCGGCCAAGAAACCGATCATCGACGCCATGGAGCAGAAGTTCGAGTTCCTGATGGAGAAGCTGGCCGTCTACGGCACCCGCGACCTCGTCGACCGCACCATCGCCACGAACGCGGCGCTGCCGGAGTACGCGGCCGCGTCCGCGGAGCTCACGGCCGCGGCGGTCGTCGATCCGAACGAGGGCGAATAGTTTTTCTCAGGCATGAGGGATGAGGCATGAGGGATGAGTGAACCCGCCCGCTCGTGCCTCGTGCCTCAGCCTCGCAACGCGTCGGTCTGCAAGGAATGAGGTACGAGGAAAGAGCGCGCCGCCGCCCACTCATGCCTCATCCCTCATCCCTCATGCCTGAGAAACGAGCCACGCAGGCAAATCGCCAATCTTCGCGAGAACGGCAAACTCCTTTCCGGACAGCGCCTCCTCATCCAGATGCTCGTGTGCCCAGGTCGTGAAGTAAGGGATGTGCACCGCGCGAGCGCCTGCTTCGAGCGCGGGCAGCACGTCGGAGCGGAGTGAGTTGCCGACCATGACGAACCGCTCCGGCGCGACGGCGTGTCGCTGCATGATGGCGCGATAGGCGGCGGCGTCCTTTTTCGACACGATCTCCACGGCGTGAAAGTGCTCGCCGGTTCCGGAGCGGGCCAGCTTCGACTCCTGGTCGAAGAGATCGCCCTTGGTGAGCAGCATCAGGCGATAGTCGCCGCTGAGTGCTTCGATCGTCTCGCGCACGCCGTCGAGCAACTCGACCGGGTGGTGCAGCATCTCGTGTCCCCAGTCGACGATGCGCCGCACTTCCGCGCCGGTGATGCGCGACTCGGTGAGGTCGAGCGCGGTCTCGATCATGGAGAGGATGAAGCCTTTGATGCCGTAGCCGAAGTGTCCGAGGTTCTTCATCTCCGTGGCGAAGAGCCGTTCGCGCACCCATTCGGCGGGGTGATACGCGGCCAGCATCTCCGCGAACTGCGCCTCGGTGGCCTGGAAGATCGGCTCGTTGTGCCAGAGCGTGTCGTCGGCGTCGAAGGCGATCACGTCGATCATGGCGAGATCGTATTAGCATTCGGGCCATGCGCAGAACGATCGCCCTCCTGCTCGTCTTCACCCTCGCTCTTCCGATGTTCGGTGCCGACGACGCGCCGCCGTCCACCGCACAGGCGCTCGAGCTGGCGCGGCTCTGGCTCGACGCGCAGCGGCAGTACGAGCAGATCCCCGGCATGTCCGCGTCGGTCGTGCACGAGCAGACGCTGCTCTGGAGCGGCGGCGTCGGACAGGCCGACCTGGCCACGAACCGTCCGGCCACCGCGGAGACGCTCTACAGCATCTGCTCCGTCTCGAAACTCTTCACCAGCCTCGCGGTGATGCAGCTTCGCGATCAGGGCAAGCTCGCGCTCAGCGACCCGATCGGCAAGCACCTGCCGTGGTTCACGATGAAGCCGGCCGAAGGCGGACGCGAGGCGACCATCGTCGGCGCGCTGACGCACTCGGCCGGGCTGCCGCGCGAGTCCGACTACCCGTACTGGACCGGCCAGTTCGACTTCCCGACGCGCGAGAAGATCGTGGAGCGCGTCGCCTCCCAACAGCCCCTCTATCCCTCCGATCGTTACTTCCAGTACTCGAACCTCGGCCTGACCCTGGCCGGCGAGATCGTCGCCGCGCGCAGCGGCAAGCCGTACGACCAGTACGTGCGCGAGCACATCCTCCAGCCGCTGCAACTGGCCAGCACCTATCCCGAGATTCCGGTGGAGGAGAAAGGAAAGCGGCTCGCGCAGGGCTACAGCGCGAAACGCCGCGACGGCACACGCGCCGTGCTGCCGCTCTTCCAGACCCGCGGCATCGCGCCGGCCGCCGGCTTCGCGTCGACCGCGAATGACCTGGCCCGTTTCGCGATGTGGCAACTGCGCCTGCGCGACGCGGCCACCGATCCGGTGCTCGATCCGCGCACGTTGCGCGAGATGTACGCGCCGCACTTTGTCGATCCCGATTTCGAGACGTACTGGGGCGTCGGCTTCTCGACGTGGAAGGAAGGAAGCAACGTCTTCGTCGGACACGGCGGCAGCTGCCCCGGTTTCCGCACCGCGTTCAACGTGAACCCGGAGAAGAAGCTCGCCATCGCCGTGCTCGCCAACGCGAACGGCGTCAACACCGGCCGCTACGCAAAGGCGATCTTCGACCTGGTCGCGCCGGCCTTGAAAAAGGACACGCCCGCGAATGCGCCAGCCAACGCCTCGTCAATGGCCGCGTACACCGGCTCGTACGACGAGTTCCCCTGGGGCGGCGAGACGATGATCGTGGCCTGGGGCGACGGCCTGGCCGCGCTGACGGTCCCGACGATGGACCCGATGAAGGATCTCGATCGCCTGCGCAAAACCGGCGACCACACCTTCCGCCGCGTCCGCACCGACGGCAACCTCGGCGAGGAGATCCGTTTCGACATCGGCCCCGACGGACGCGCGACACGGATGTGGCAGCACTCGAATCCGTATCCGCGGATGAGGTAAGGCGTTGTTCGTTGCTCGTTGCTCGGCCGGGGTGCTTTTCGGCGGACCGGCGCGATCGCGGCGCTGACTGAAGTCTTCGCGCCAACGGTGCTTCGAGCGAGAAGCGTCCTGAACGTAGGGCACGGCTTCAGCCCGCCCACCCCCGGGGGAGGCGGGCTGAAGCCACGCCCTACGTTTTCACATCCGCCGTTCCGCGGAGCGTTATGGAGTGCGGCGGCCTTAGCCGCCGCTTTGATATTCGGGAGCAACCCTGCCATGCGGGTGCGTCTCGGCAGTGCTGCACCCGAATACGAAAGCGGCGGCCAAGCCGCCGCACTCCATAGTGCCTTCTCGCGGATCGACGCGCCCGTCGCAACGCTGATGAACCCTTGCGAAAACCGCGCTTCGAGCGAGAAGCGTCCTTAACGTAGGGCGTGGCTTCAGCCCGCCCACCCCCGG
>DASVSV010000285.1:0-10800 GCA_036387915.1 Thermoanaerobaculia bacterium | reverse complement strand
GGGTGCCCGAAGGGCGGGTGAGGGGTCGTGCAAATTGCGCTAAGTTAAGGCCATTGCGCTGTCATCCAGAGCGTGAGTCGAGGGCCCGGGCGGGCGGGGGGGGCAGGGCAGGTGTCGCGCGCAGATGATCGAGCGAACGACCCTGAGCTCAGTCCCCCGCTCGTCGCGGGGAGAGGGGACTTTCTCCCGAGCGCGTTGAGGTACGTCGGAAGCGGCAACGGCAGCGCGTCCCCACCCGCCCAGGTCCCTCGACTCACGCGCGGGATGACAAGGCTCTCGGGCACGCCGGCGTTCTGGATCGTTCTGAATGGCAGGTTGCCCGGCGCCACACTGCCCGATCTCTTCTGATTCGCGGCGCGTCGCGCTGTTTCGCGCTACTCTGCCGTACAACGATGGCGGATGACCTGCAGGAATCCACGGCGGAGGGCCTGCTGGCGCCGGCGGTCGGCCAGGAGCGCTACGGATTCCTCGACGCCCTGCGCGGCTTTTCGCTCCTGGGCATCATCCTCGCGAATATGATTTCGCTTTCGCTCTACCTCTACCTGCCCACCGCCGCCAAAGCGACCTTCGCGACCGCCTCGACCGACAAGGTCGTGGACTTCGTCGAGCTGGTGCTGATCGAAAGTAAGTTCTACACCATCTTCTCGGTCCTGTTCGGCGTCGGTTTCTCCATCCTCATCACGCGCGCACGGGCAAAGTCGATCGTCTTCGACCGCTTTTTTCTTCGCCGCATGCTCTTCCTCTTCCTGATCGGACTGGCGCACGCAGTCCTCTTCTGGCACAACGACATTCTCGAGGCGTACGCATTATGTGGCGTACTGCTCCTGCCGCTCGCGCGTGCACGCAACAGAACGATTCTCACGTGCGCTGCGGTTGCCCTGCTCGCGCCGCTGGTCGTGGAGCTGACGAAGGCCATTCCCGCGGGCACCTTTACCGGGCCGAGGGATCTGCTGTTCGCGCGATTTGGTGTGACGGCGGCGGAACGGGTGCCGATGTGGGCGGAGGGCGGCTTCGCGGACATCCTGCTCGTCAACGCCGGCTCCTGGTTCGGCCAGGTCGACTACGTCATCACCAGCGGGATGATGTTCAAGATCTACGGATGCTTTCTGCTTGGCCTCTACATCGGCCGCAGCGAGTTGTACAAGAGGCTCGACCTCCATCGACTGGCAATCAAGCGCATCGCGATCCTGGGACTGGTCGTCGGTCTCCCGCTGAACGTGATTTACGCGCGAACGTTCGAGGCCGAATCCTGGCTCCATAAACTCATTGCGACGTTCGGAATCATCCCCCTGAGCGCCGCCTACGTTTGTCTCTTTGCGTGGTTATGGCTGCACTCGGACGGCGCAAGACTGGCCCGGATCTTCGAGCCGGTCGGCCGCTTGGCGCTGACGAACTATGTCGTGCAGAGTGTCATCAGCATGTTCATCTTCCGCGGCGTCGGCCTGGGGCTCGGCGGAAAGATCGGGCCGACGCTGTACATCCCGATCGGCCTCGCCATTTACGTCCTGCAACTCGTCGCGAGCCGAGCCTGGCTGCGGCGCTTTCAATTCGGTCCGGTCGAGTGGCTATGGCGCATGCTGACATACGGCGCGCGCGTGCCGCTGCGCAAACAACCGCGCGTACTCGTGCAACCCGCCGCCTGACCGAAGCGGTCACCATTGTGTCGACTCTCCAGCTTTCCCCGTTACGAACTCGTTCTCGGTGACAGGTCTGCCTGCTGAAATGCGTCCGAACGGCCAAGCATGTTTGGGACAGCCTCCCGGGCCGCCGCACCCATAAAAGGGACAGGCAAGGATTGCCTGTCCCTCGGGTTTCGCGATTACTGGAAGCGGAAGAATGCCTCGTGGCTGGTGCCGTCGTTAAGTTGCAGGGTCAGCGCGCGGCAGGTGCCGGGCATCCAGTCGCCCTGTGTGCGCCACTTGTAGCTGTAGCGGTCCGCCAGGATGTCGTAGGAGAGGCTGCCGACCGCGGGCTCGGCGTCCTCCATTCGCGCTCGGGTCTCGCAGTTCACTTCGACGGACGAAGGAGAGCCGGCCGCGAAGATGTTCGAGCCCTTGTTGCCGCCGAGGCTGAACTGCACCGGCACGGTGGCGCCGGCGTTGGCTTTGTTCATCGGGTCTTTGGCGGAGCCGAAGAAGCCGCGGAAGTCGTAGGTGGCCTGCAACGTCAGCGGCACTTCCACCAGGGACGTCACCGGATCGTTGCTGCGCACGCAGAGCTTGCCGCGGCGCGATGCGGGAGCGGTCAGGCCGGCGGAGTTGAACGTGATGGTCGTCGACGACGTGTCGCCGGCGCGTGTGACGCCGCTCGTCACCGCGGCCGAGACCCAGGCCAGGTCGGAGGGCGATGCGCAATCGGTCAGCGTCTCGGTGATGGACCACTTCAGGTCCGCGGCGCCGCCGTTCGCGCCGTTCTGGATGGTGAAGGTCTGCGTCGCGATCGTGTTGGCCGGCTGCGACCCGGTGAGGGCGGCGGGGTGGACGGAGATGCCGGCGCTGCACGAGGCCGGGACGTCGAACGCTTGCGCGCCGTCGGCGACGCTCGTGGCGGTGCCCTGCACGGCGCTGAAGCCGAGGCCGCGCTTGGCGAACGCGCGCCAGATGAAGCACTGGTTCGCACCGCCGGTCAGGATGCGGTCGGCAAGCAGGATCGCATCACGACCGTCGATGAAACCGGGGTTGCACTTCTGCAGCTTCATGCCGTCCATCACCAGCTGAATGGCCAGGTTGTTGCCGCCGGTGGTCCAGTGGCCGTAGACGTCAGGGTTGAAGCCGCGCGCGTTGACCAGCTCCCAGTACACCTCCCAGAGCATCGACGCCCAGACGTAGCCGACGCCGTGCGGCACGGCCGCGGTCTTGATGGTGTCGTAGGTGGCGGGGTTGACCTGCATGTCGGTGCTGTACGGCGTGGGGCGGATGCCGAAGCCGTCGGTGGGCTGGTAGAAGGCGTAGGTGCCGAGGCCGCGGTTCTGGGCCGGCTTGTCGCCTGGACGCGCGGTCAGCACCAGCGCCAGGAAGTCGCTCCAGCCTTCGCCCATCTGCTCCTGGTTGTTGAGGCAGGAGACGTTGAGCCGTCCGCCGGTGAGGCGGTTGCTGATGCCGTGGCCGTACTCGTGGGCGATGATGCCGTTGTCGAAGTCGCCGTCGCGATGCGGGTCCTGCGAGGTCTTGCGGGCCACGTTCGCGGTCAGCGGCAGGTTGGCGCGGAAGCGGTGACCGTCGTTGTACGAGACCATCACCGACGGGATGTGCGCGAGGGCCACGTTCGTATCGGTCTGGGCGTAGCCGATGCGGATGGCCGGGCCGCCCGGCACGTTGTTGTGCATGATCACCATGACCGCGCCGGCCTTCTCGGCGTTGGCGATCTTGATGGTGAACGAGCAGCCGCCGCGCTCGAGGAGGGCGATGCCGCCGAGGGGGAAGCCGATCAGCGGCTCGCAGGCATCGGCGGCCACGCCGACGCCGTCGTTCGCGAGCACGACCAGCCCGGTGATGCCGACCGGCGGCACCGGCGCGCCGAACGACGCGTCGGTGGCGTTGTACGTCCCGGCGATCGGCGACGGAGCGTTGATCGTGACCTGATTCGGATACTGCGGCTGCCAGAGGTACATCTGCATGCGCGGCTTCGAGCCGTCCACCGGCGTGGCGAAGTTGGCGTTGTTCAGCGGGGGCGACACGCCGGGCGCCGTCGAGATGCTCGGCGTTCCATCCTGTGCCTCGGCACGCACTTCGTCGTTGCCCGCGCCGCCTTTGCCGAAGTTGTTGACCTGAAAGTTCCCCGCCGCCTCGTTGAATCCGTAGCGGTAGAAGACGTCGTGCATGATGTTGTTCATGTAGAACAGGTTGATCACCGCGGCGTCGCGGTAGAACACCGGTTCCTGCGTCGCATCGAGCGGCGCGTCGAAGTCGAGTCCCGCGCCGCCGTCTGGTTCGCTGAGCGGATCGGGATTGCCGTCCAGGATCGTGTCGGCGTACGCGTGGACGTTGTTGCCTCGCGGGGTGGTGAACTCGGGACCGGCCGCGCCATTCGTGTCGTGCCATCCGAACGGCGAGCTGGTCGCGTCGGCTGGCTGGTGCAGCAGCGAGCGTGAGCCGTGGCTCGGGCTCTCCGTCGGGACGGGGAAAACGCGATATGACGAGCCGTCGGCGACAGGCGCCGCTTCGTGATCGACGTAGTCTTCTTTCGAAAGGATGGCGCCGTTCTCCGCGTCCACGCGAATGCTCCACCAGTGCTGCTGGGTGAGCTCTTCGATCTCGATGTTCCAGGCCAGGCGCACCGCACCGTCAACGGGCTGGTAGATCAGCTTCGCCGCGATCGGGCTCAGTGAGATGCCGCCGTTCGAGAGCAGCACGCGGCCGCTCCCGTTCTCGAGGACCTGCAGCGGCTCGGTGAGCGCGAGGCCGACTCCCGCCGCGGCCGCGGTCGCGGCCTGCGCCGCATCGAGCACAGGCGTGCGGCGGTTGATCGAGGCGTGGAGGTTTCTGACGAGGTCGGCGCCGAAGCTCAGCACCGCACCGTCGCGGCCGACGTTCACGTTCGCCGTGGCGCCGTAGACGTCCAGTCCGTCGACGCGCTGCACGAGATAGACGTGGGTGACGCCGGAGTGCTCGGTGGTGTACGAGTCGCTGACGGCGACCGCCTGAGCGTCAGACTCGGTGAGGCCGAGGGCCGACCGCTGTTGCTGAACGTGCCGCAGCGCGACTTCGGGCGCCGTGGCGGCCTGTGCCGCCGTGCCGAGCACGGCGCAGCAGACGACAAGAATGACCGCGAGATGACGAGAACGACGATGCATGCAAGGCTCCTCGTAGCAGAAGATGATGGCTGGTAGTACCACTACCGTGCAATCATAATTCCAACTGCTCGGGCTGCCGTGTCGAGTGCGGGCGGTCTGAGCCGCAGGTTTGCTCCTTACTGTCATCCCGAGCGTGAGTCGAGGGACTTGGGTGGGCGGGGGCGCGCACCGCGTACAACGGGACATGCAACGCATCCCCGCCCGCCCAGGTCCCTCGACTCGACGCTCGGGATGACAGGCGTTATCCGGGGCGTCTCGGGCAGTACGGGTCGCGAATACAAAAGCGGCGGCCTCGCCGCCGCACTTCATAGTTAAGCCCGACGCCGAACTCGGTACAGAACCGCCAGCGCGACCGCCATCGCGAACATCGTCCACAACACCAGCTCATTCGGCGGGAGCATGAAGATCACCGCGATCACGGCGCACCAGGCGACGGCGATGACGTTGATGAGGGGACCGAAGGGGCCGAGGGACCAGGGGGCTGACGCGCGGGGGATGCGGTTGCGGAGGTTGAGGAAGATGGGGATGACGTAGGCGAGGTAGAGGGCGATGGTGCTGATCGACGTCACCACGTAGAACGCGGCCGCGTAGACGCAGACCAGCACGGAGAGGATGCTCGTGACGACGATCGCGTTGACCGGCGTGCCGTTGTGGCTGACGCGTTTCAGGTAGGGCGAGCCGGGCATGCCGTCGTCGCGGGCGAAGGCGTACCACATGCGGCCCATGGACGTGACGCTGGCCAGGCCGCAGAGCCACATCGCGCCGCCGATGATCACGGCGATGAGGTTGGTCAGGAACGGCGAGAGGTTGTTGGCGATGACGTACAGCACGGGATACGGATCGGCGGCGGTCGCGGCGACGTCGCCGTTGGGGATGCACCACGTCAGCACCATCAACATGACGTAGCCGACGACGGCCGACACGGCCACCGAGAGGAAGATCCCCCACGCCGAGTTGAGCCGCGCCATTTTCGTCTCCTCGGCCACGTGAGCCGAGGCGTCGTAGCCGGTGTAGGTCCATTGCGCCTGCAGCAGCGCCAGCACGAAGAGCAGCGCGGGTGGCGCGAGGCGATAGAGCTCCGCCAGCGATGGGAACAATCGGAAGAGCGGCGACGGGATGGCCACGTCGGCGACGACGAGTGTCGACGACGCTTCGAACGCGTTGACGCTCGGCGCAAATGAAAAGAGGAACGCCGCCGGGTTGTGGTGTTTGCCGAACACCGTCAGCGCGACGACGATCAGCAGCACGCCGCCAATGTGCCACCAGACGCTGATGTCGCTCAGTCGCGCGGTCAGGCGGATGCCGAAGACGTTGATCAGCACCTGCGGGACGAGGATGGCGATCATCACCGCCAGTTGAAAGTACCAGTTGGTGAGGAAGGCGGCCTGCAGGTCGAAGATGCGCGTCGCGGCGCCGATGAGATAAATCGCGGCGGCGATGTTGATGCCGCCGGTGATCGTCACCTGGCCGATCATGTTCAGCCAGGCCGTGAGCCACGCCCAACCGCGTCCGCCGAGGCGCAGGGACCAGAAATAGAGGCCGCCCGCGGTCGGGTAGGCGGACGCGATCTCGGCCATCGACGCCGCGACGGCCAGCGTCAGGAGGCTGACCACGGGCCAGCCGACGGAGTTGACGATCGGTCCCGCGAACTTGAGGCCGTAGCCGTACAGCAGCACGGCGCCGGTGAGGATGGAGATGATGGAGAAGGAGATGGCGAAGTTGGAGAAGCCGCCCATCTCGCGGAAGAGCTGCTGCCGGTAGCCGAGACTCTCCAGATACTCTTCGTCGTTCATCATTTCACCGTCAGCCAGACGCCGGCGACCGTCAGTGCGAGGCCGGCCAGGCGGCGCGCGTCGAAGGTCTGTTCGATGATCATCGCCGCGAGCAGTTGCGAGGCCACGGTGACGATCAGCGTGCGCCCGAGGCCGAGGCGGGGGGCGGCGTAGCCGATGCCGCCGACGATCACCAGGCCGAGGGCGCCCGCGGTCCATGAGTACCAGGGGATGCGACGGAGGCCCTCGACTGGCGCGCCGCGCGTGAGCCAGAACGTGAGCGCGAGCAACGCGCCGACGCCGTACGTGATGATGACGCTGGTCGGCGTGCCGGCGATGCGGTCCATCGCCCCCATCGAGTGTGCCTGCAGCGCGACGGCCACTCCGGCGGCGGCAGCGATGACGAGCAGAACGATCATCGTGACAGGGTAGACTCGCGAAGGATGAGCGGCAATGCGGAACGCGAGCGTCTCGCCGGCGCCGCGAAGTGGCGCACGTGGGGCCCGTACCTCGCCGACCGCGCCTGGGGCACGGTGCGCGAGGACTACAGCGCCGACGGCGATCCGTGGAAGTCGTTCCCGCACGATCACGCGCGGTCTCGCGCGTACCGCTGGGGCGAAGACGGCATCGCGGGGTTCTGCGACCGCTATCAGATCCTCTGCTGGTCGATGGCTTTCTGGAACGAGCGCGATCCCATTCTGAAGGAACGTTTCTTCGGACTCGTGCCCACCGAGGGGAATCATGGCGAGGATGTGAAGGAGTGTTACTTCTACATCGACGCGCTGCCGAGCCATGCGTATCAGCGCATGCTCTACAAGTATCCGCAGCGGGAGTTTCCGTACCGGCAGCTGCTGGACGAGAACCGCCGCGGCGGTCTCTCCGATCCCGAAGTCGAGTTGATCGACACCGGCATCTTCGACGACGGCCGCTACTTCGACGTCGAGATCGAGATGGCGAAGGAAGACGAGGAGTCGCTGGTCTTCCGCGTCACCGCGCACAACCGCGGACCGGAGCGCGCGCCGATCCACCTCATCCCCAATCTCTGGTTCCGCAACACGTGGACGTGGAGCGGCATCACCAGCATGCCCGAGATCAGCGCGGTCGAAGGCGGCTTGCTGGCGGACGACACGCAGGCGCCGCCGCTCGCCGGACTGGTGAACGACACGCGCGTCGGACGCCGCATCCTCGAAGTGCCGGAGGACGCGCGCCTGCTCTTCACGAACAACGAGACGCACGCGGAGCGCGTCTACGGCTCGCCGTCGCGTACTCCGTTTGTGAAGGACGCGTTTCATCGCCACATCGTCAACGGCGAACAGGACGCGGTCACCGACCGCGGCACGAAGGCGTGCGCGTGGACGCGTTACGACGTCGAGCCGGGGCAGTCGGCGACGATGATCATGCGCCTGCGTCCGCACGATGACCGCGCGCGTGCGACGCCCGAGGAGTTGCACGCGATCGTCGACATGCGCCGGCATGAAGCGGACGATTTCTACGACAGCATTCATCCCGCGAATGCGTCACCGGAGGAGCAGAACATCCAGCGGCAGGCGTTCGCGGGGATGCTCTGGACGCGGCAGAGCTACCTGTTCGACGTCGACGTTTGGCTCGACGGCGACGATCCGGCGCATCCGCCGCCGGAGAACCGGCAGCGCGGCCGCAACGGGCGCTGGCGGCATCTCAACTCGATGCGCATCCTCTCGATGCCGGACAAGTGGGAGTACCCGTGGTTCGCGGCGTGGGACCTCGCGTTTCACTCCGTCACCTTCGCCCTGATCGACCCGGAGTTCGCGAAGGAGCAGCTCTGGCTGATGCTGTTCGAGCAGTTCCAGCATCCGAACGGACAGATCCCGGCGTACGAGTGGGAGTTCTCCGATCTCAATCCGCCGGTGCTGGCCTGGGGCGTCTGGCGCGTCTACAACATGGACCGCATCCGCAGCGGCACGGCCGACGTGGCCTTCCTCGAAAAGTGCTTCCACAAGCTGCTGCTGAATTTCACCTGGTGGGTGAACAAGGTCGACCGCGAGGGACACAACGTCTTCGAAGGCGGCTTCCTCGGACTGGACAACATCGCCGTCTACGATCGCAGCAAGCCACTCCCCGACGGCGCGGTGCTCGAGCAGAGCGACGCCACCGGGTGGATGGGGATGTTCTCGCTGGTGATGATGCGCATCGCGCTCGAGCTGGCCAAGACGAACCAGACCTACGAGGGGCTGGCCACCAAGTTCTTCGAACATTACGTCTACATCGGCGCGGCCATGAAGATGATGCACGGCAACCGCACGCTCTGGGACGACGACGACGGTTTCTTCTACGACGTGCTGCGCTGGCCGGACGGGACGATCGTGCCGTTCCGCGTGCGGTCGCTGGTCGGACTGATTCCGCTGTACGCGGTGGAGCGGCTCGAGGAGAAGTGGATCGAGCCGTTCGCGGAGTTCCGCACGAACCTGGACTGGTTCCTCCGCTATCGACGCGACATCGTCGAGCATTGCGTGCTGCCGGTGAACCGCGACGGCGAGCTGACGCAGGTGCTGGCCGTCGTCGACCAGGAGCAGTTGCAGCAGCTCCTCGCACGCGTCGTCGATCCCGACGAGTTTCTCTCGCCGTTCGGGATGCGCAGCCTCAGCAAGTTTCACGAGGAGCATCCGTTCGTGTTCGGCGACGCGTCGGTCGGCTACGAGCCGGCCGAGGCGGCGGGATGGCTGAAAGGGGGGAACAGCAACTGGCGCGGGCCGGTCTGGTTCCCGACCACCTTTCTCATGATCGAGACGCTGCGCAAACTGGAGAAGGCGTTCGGTGACGAGATCCAGGTAGCCGTCGACGACGTGCACCTCGCGCCCGGCGAAGCCGCGGATACCGGACGCGCGGCGGAAGGAATCGGCGGCGGCGCCGGACATCGCGCGCGCGGAATGAACTTCCAGTACACACCGTCGCACGGCCCACGCACGATCGGCCTCACCGGCGTCGCCTCGACGCTCGCCGAACGGCTGATCTCGATCTTCGTCCCGGACGCCGACGGCTACCGCCCCGTCTACGGCCCCCGCGGCACGCGCAAGGCCGAGCTCTTCGCCCACGACCCCCACTGGCGCGACCTGATCCTCTTCCACGAATACTTTCACCCCGACACCGGCGAAGGCCTCGGCGCCTCGCACCAGACGGGATGGACGGGCCTCGTCGCCAACCTGATCGACGAGTGGCGCCGGCAGGGGTAGCGCACGCAAGGGAGACGACGGGAGGCCGCCCGGTCGTCTTTCTTTGCGTGTGTGCAATGAAAGCGTTCTGCTTGCGCTGCGCGTGTCACCGGCTCACAAGGCGGCCACTCTGCCCCTCACCCGCCCTTCGGGCTTAAGATCGTTCGCGATGAAGGACCATCAAAGCATCGATCGGCGCAGCCTGGAGATGGCGCGGCGCATCGTCGCGAAGATCGACGCCGATCCGCGCGGCCTCGATCACGCGCGGCAGGTCTGCGCGCGGTGGGTCGAGCGCGGCAATGTTCCGGCGCGTGAGTGGCTGGCGATCCTCGAGCGGCCGTGGTCCGAAGTGCGGCGCATCCTTCTCGAGGATTCGGAGGAGTCGCGGCGTCTGCGGCAGAACGATCCGTTCTGCGGGATTCTCACGCCGGCGGAGCGGTGGGAGATTTATCGGGAAGCGACGCGGCATGAAGCGCGATGAGCTGGAGCACGTGCTTCGGGCGGCGGGTGCGATCACCGGTGTCTCGATGTGGGTGATCGTCGGCAGCCAGGCCATTCTCGGCGCGTTTCCCGACGCACCGGAGGAGCTGCTCGTCTCGCAGGAAGTCGACCTCTACGCACCCGACGACGAAGCGGCGAGTGATCTGGTCGACGGCTCGATCGGAGAAAAATCGCCGTTCCACGAGTCGTTTGGCTATTACGGCCATGGTGTCGGTGCAGAGACGGCGATCCTTCCGTCGCGGTGGCGCGAGCGAGCGGTGACGATCGAGAGTGCGTCGACCGGTGGCGTTACAGGTGTCTGCCCGCATCCGACCGATCTCGCGATCTCGAAATTGGCGGCATGGCGTGACAAGGACCGCGACTACGTCAGGACGCTCGTCCGTCACGGCATTGTACGAATCGAAGATCTCCGGGCGCGGCTCGACGAGTTGCAGCCGGAAATGGCGTCCCGCATCGCCTCACGCCTGCGCGGGATTTGAGGTTCAGTACGCGCGGCGGAAAGCGCCGATGGGTGATGTTTTAGGAGTGCGGCGGCGAACGAGCCGGC
>DASVSV010000284.1:0-17757 GCA_036387915.1 Thermoanaerobaculia bacterium | reverse complement strand
TCCCCCTCTTCGCGCACGTCTCGCTGATCCTCGGTCAGGATCGCACCAAGCTCTCCAAGCGTCACGGCGCGACCTCCGTCAGCGCGTATGCGGAGGAAGGCTATCTCGCCGACGCCATGGTCAACTACCTGACGCTGCTGGGCTGGTCTTCGCCCGACGGCCTCGACGTCTTCACTCGCGATTACGCCATCGCGAACTTCTCGCTCGACCGCGTGAACTCCGCGCCGGCCGTCTTCGATCCGCAGAAATTCGAGTGGCTCAACGGCCAGTACGTGCACGCGATGAGCGCCGCCGAGCTCGCGCCGCTCGTGCGTCCGTTCTTCGACGCGCCGTGGCTCGAAGAGGGAATCGACGTCGTCAAGACGAGCGTGCATCGGCTGACGGAGTTCGCGGGTGCGTTGAACTTCGTGCTCGAGTACACGCCGCCGTCCGTCGACCACACCTTCTCCGAACAATTGGCCGAGGAGCTGCGCACGCAAGGCGCGCCGCGCGATGAGGCCAGCTACAAAGCCATGGTCGAGCGGCTGAAGGTGACGACGGGTGCGAAAGGGAAGGCGCTCTTCATGCCGCTGCGCCTCGCCATCACGGGACTCGAGCACGGCCCGGAGCTCGTGCGCGCCATCCCGCTGCTGCAACACGCCAGCGAAGTCGACCCGCGCGTCCTCTCGCCGCTGGCGCGCGTCGAGCGCACCCTCGGCAACAATTGAGAAAACGTAGGGCGTGGCTTCAGCCCGCCTCCCCCGGGGCGGGCCGGCCGCGACCGAGGCCCGCACCACGATCGGCCGTCGACTACGACCCGAGGTAACGCCCCCACCCCGCCCGAGGGGCGGGCTGAAGCCGCGCCCTACGTTGGCGCCCTCATCCCGGGCGGCACGCGTTCCGCCTGGTGGACGTGTCGGCGGTGTCTGCGGGTGGAGCGGGGAGCGAGCAACAATACGCGACGTGTGAAGCGTAGGGCGCGGCTTCAGCCCGCCCCCCGGGCGGGGTGGGCGGCCGTGCCGCGACCGAGGTCGTTTCCGCGAGCCGCCTCTCTCTACGAACCGCGGTAGCGCCTCCACGCGCGCTCAGACCGGCGGGCTGAAGCCACGCCCTGCGTCTGCACCCGTGGCGTTATGTGCGCGTTCTGCTTAGAGTGGCGGCCGTTGATTTACCAGCTCCTCCGCCGCGCACTCTTCCACCTCGAAGCCGAGGCGGCGCACGAGTGGACGGCGTCGCAGGTCGAGCATCTGCAGCAGGTCCCGATCGCGATGCGCGCGATTGCGCGCGTGTGCCGTCCGCCGGCGAGTGCGAAGCGTGAGTTGCTGGGATTGCAGTTCCCGTCGCCCATCGGCATCGCCGGCGGCTTCGACAAGAACGCGACGATGATGCCGTTCCTGGCCGCGCTCGGCTTCGGCTTCATCGAGGTCGGCACCGTGACGCTGAAGCCGCAGCCGGGCAATCCGCGGCCGCGGCTTTTTCGCTATCCGCAGGAGCGCGCGCTCATCAACCGCATGGGCTTCAACAACGACGGCGCGGATGCGGTCGCCGCGCGTCTGCGCGCGTGGGAGCGCAGCGTGCCGTTATTCGTGAACGTCGGCAAGAACCGCGATGTCCCGCTGGAAGGCGCGGTCGACGCGTACGCCGAGTGCTATCGCCGCGTTGCGCCTCACGCCGACGCGGCGGTGCTCAATCTCTCCTCGCCGAACACACCGGGACTGCGCGACCTGCAGCGTCCCGAGCATCTCGAAGCGCTGCTGCACGCCGTGCGCTCGGTGCGCAGCGGGCCGATTCTCGTCAAGATCGCGCCCGATCTCGACGACGCGCAGGTCGCGGAGATCTGCGAGGTCTGCGTCCGCCTGGCCGACGGCATGATCTGCACGAACACGACGCTCGATCGCCTGCCGGGCATGAACGAAGCAGGCGGGCTCTCAGGTGCGCCGCTGATGGCGAAGTCGACAACCGTCCTGGCGCAGGTGCGGAAACGCGTCGGTCCGGAGTTCCCGCTGATCGGCGTCGGCGGCGTGTTCACCGTCGAGGACGTCCGCGCCAAATTTGCGGCCGGCGCGGACCTCGTGCAGATTTACACCTCGTTCGTTTATGAAGGCCCGATGATTGCCAGACGTTTATCCCGCGCGTAGCGGATAAAGTGCGAGAACCCATGATCGTCTACGGAGTGAACCCTGTCCTCGAAGCATTGCGCGCGCATCCGAAGCGCGTGCGCTACATCGGCATTACCCGCGAGCAGAGCTCGCGCATGCTGAAGCTGCTCACGGAGGCGAGGCGCCACGAGATCTCCGTGCGTACGCTGACCACCAACGAAATCGACCGCCTCACGAACCGCGGCGTGCACAACGGCGTGCTGGCCGAGGTTGAAGGCGGCGCGTACGCCGACTTGCACGACACCGTCTCGAATGACGAGACGAAGTTCGTGCTCATCCTCGACGGCATCACCGATCCGCAGAACTTCGGCGCGATCCTGCGCGTGGCGGACGGGTTCGGCGTCGATCTGGTGGTCATCCCCGAACACGAGAGCGTCGGCCTCACACCCGCCGCCGTCAAAGCCTCGGCCGGCGCCTCGGAATGGGTGGCCGTATCGCAGGTGACGAATCTCGCCCGCTCCATCGAGCTGCTGAAAGAGAAGGGCTTCTGGGTCTACGCCGCGGCCGCGGACGGCGATCGCGCCGACCTCATTGACTTCACCGGCAAGGTCGCGATCGTCATGGGCAACGAAGGGAAAGGTGTGCGGCGCAACGTCGTCGAGCACTGCGACCGCAACGTCTCCATCCCGATGTTCGGCCACGTCGACTCGTTCAACGTCGCGTCCGCCGCGGCGGTCCTCTGCTACGAAGTGGTCCGGCAGACCCGCACAGCGCGCAACGATCCCAAATGACGAATCATCCGCTCTTCGTGCGCAGCGTTGCGCTCGAGCGCGAGAACGTTCCCTCGTTCGACCACTATCCGTTCGACCTGCCGATCATTCGCGAGTTCGGGGAGCTCGAGTTCACGGCGCCGGTGACGTTCCTCATCGGCGAGAACGGCACGGGCAAGTCGACATTGATCGAGGCCATTGCCGTCGCGTGCGGCTTCAACGCCGAGGGGGGCTCGAAGAACTTCAACTTCGAGACGCTGTCGTCGACTTCGCCGCTGCACGAGTACCTGCACCTCACGCGAGGGCACAAGCGTCCGACCGACGGTTACTTTCTGCGGGCGGAGAGCTTCTTCAACGTGGCCACGGAGATCGACCAGCGCGATCTCGCCGCTTGGTACGGCGGGAAGTCGCTGCATGCGATGTCGCACGGCGAGTCGTTCTTCACGCTCCTCAATGACCGGCTGCTGGGCGGCGGGCTCTACATCTTCGACGAGCCGGAGGCGGCGCTCTCGCCGACGCGGCAGATGGCCATGCTGACGCGCATCCACGAGCTCGTGCTGGACGCGTCCCAGCTCATCATTGCCACGCACTCTCCGATCCTGATGGCGTATCCCGGCGCGCAGATCCTGCAGCTCGACGGGGGAGAGATCCGCCCGGTCGAATACGAGGAAACCGAGCACTACCAGGTGACCCGGCAGTTCTTCGACCGGCGCGAGCGGATGCTGCGCATCCTGCTCAACCCGGAGAAATGAGCCTGTAATCGCGGAATAAGAGTCCGCTTGCGCCCCGTTGGGCACTCTGCTATAACCCGCAGTTCTTCGGCCGCCGCCGCAGAAGCTCATCCGCAGCTCCTCGTCACAGGCTGAGTGTGTCTTTGAAAACAGGAAATCGGTGCTGGCATAGCTCAGTTGGTAGAGCAGCTGATTTGTAATCAGCAGGTCGCGGGTTCGAGTCCCGTCGCCAGCTCCAGAAGCATCGAAAGCAGCTCAATGGGGAGAGTTGGCTGAGCGGTCAAAAGCAGCAGACTGTAAATCTGCCGGGCCACGCCCTACGGAGGTTCGAATCCTCCACTCTCCACCAGTTCAAGCTGTTAGCTCGCAGCTGTCAGCTCTCAGGAAGCCGCCACCCGCGCGGGGGTCTCCTGAGAGCTGACAGCTGCGAGCTGAGAGCTGCATCAAGCGGGAGTAACTCAGTTGGTAGAGTCACAGCCTTCCAAGCTGTTGGTCGCGGGTTCGAATCCCGTCTCCCGCTCCAACAACGATAGAAGTGCCCTCGTAGCTCAGGGGTAGAGCACGTCCTTGGTAAGGACGGGGTCCCGAGTTCAAATCTCGGCGAGGGCTCCAGTTGAAATGGATTGAGGATTGAGGATTAAGAATTGAGGATTTGACGAGGATCGCGCCGC
This sequence comes from Thermoanaerobaculia bacterium, assembly GCA_036387915.1. Lineage (GTDB taxonomy): Bacteria > Acidobacteriota > Thermoanaerobaculia > Gp7-AA8 > Gp7-AA8 > QHVT01. Next base: position 13,507 of record DASVSV010000284.1, on the reverse strand, counting down.
CACCGGGGCCATTCTCAATCCTCAATCCTTCATCCTCAATCCTGTCGGGAGACAGAAAATGGCGGCAACGCGCGAGATCATCACCCTCCAGTGCACGGAGTGCAAACGTCGGAACTACACGACGACGAAGAACAAGAAGACCACGACCGAGAAGCTCGAGCTGAAGAAGTTCTGCCGGCACGATCGGAAGCGGACTGTGCACCGCGAGACGAAATAGCGTTTCACGAGCTCGCAGCTTTCAGCGCGCAGCTGTCAGGAGATGAGTCCGACGCGATCGGTGCTTTGGCTCCTGAGAGCTGCGAGCTGCGACCTGCGAGCTGCTTTTCACGGGAATTAACCGAGGAAGCTGTGCTTTCTCAGCGGATTGCGGTAACTGCAGGGCAATAGCTCAACTGGTAGAGCAGCGGTCTCCAAAACCGCAGGTTGGGGGTTCGAGCCCCTCTTGCCCTGCCAAATCTCAGAAGAAGCCCGTGGCCGGCAGCTCTCAGCTTGCAGAGGGAAAGAAGTCCTCTGCGAGCTGAGAGCTTCGGGCTGAGGGCTGCAAGGTGTCGAATGGCGGAAGTACAGAAACAGGAAAACAGCGGCGGCATCGCCGACAGGCCGAAGCAGTGGATGAGCTCCATGAAGGAGTTCTTCCGCGACACGTCCGGTGAGATGAAGAAGGTCACCTGGCCGACCCGCAACGAGGTCGTCGGCACGACGGCCGTCGTCATCGTGGCCACGATCGTCTTCGCCCTCTTCCTCTGGGGCTGCGACGTCGTCTTCTACAAGGCGATCGACTTCCTCTTCACGCGCTTCGGAGCGAGCGCTTAACCGATGGAAGCAACCAGCCAGAAGCAGTGGTACATCGTCCACACCTACTCCGGATTCGAGGAGCGGGTGAAGGAGAACCTCACCCAGCGGATCGACGCCCTCGGCATGCGCGGCAAGTTCGGCGAGATCAAGATCCCGACCGAGACGCTCATCGAGATGAAGGGCGGCAAGAAGCGCGAGGTGCAGCGCAAATTCTTCCCCGGCTACATCCTCGTCGAGATGGAGATGTCGGACGATGCCTGGCATCTGGTCAAGAACACTCCCAAGGTGACGGGCTTCGTCGGCACCGGCAAGAAGCCGACCCCGCTGACGCAGGAAGAGGTCGATCAGATCCTCACCCAGGTCGTCACCACCAAGGAAAAGCCGAAACCCAAGCACGTCTACGAGCACGGCGAGCACGTGCGGATCATCGACGGTCCGTTCTCGAACTTCACCGGCGTCGTGGAAGAGGTCAACGTCGACCGCAGCACGCTGAAGGTCATGGTCACGATCTTCGGCCGCTCCACCCCGGTCGAGCTCGACTTCCTGCAGGTGGCCCGCTACGACGCCACCGAAGAGGGTGGCGCCGCCGGCGGTGCGGCGGCCAAGGCACGATAAAGATCACCAATTAACGCGTGCAGTTGGCGCGAAGGATTAGCAATGGCGAAAAAGATCACTGGTTACATCAAGCTTCAGATCCCCGCGGGCAAAGCCACTCCGGCTCCGCCGGTCGGCCCCGCCCTCGGCCAGCACGGCGTGAACATCATGGAGTTCTGCAAGACGTTCAACGCCCGCACCGCGAAGGACGACGGTCTCATCATCCCGGTCGTGATCACGGTCTTCTCCGACCGCACGTTCACGTTCGTGACCAAGACCCCGCCGGCCGCGATCCTGCTTCTCCGCGCCGCCGGCGTGCAGAAGGGCTCGGGCATCCCCAACAAGACCAAGATCGGCAAAGTCTCGCGCAAGCAGATCGAAGAGATCGCCCGCCTGAAGATGCCCGACCTGAACGCGGCGAGCGTCGAGGCGGCCATGAAGACCGTCGAAGGCACCGCCCGGTCGATGGGGATGGACGTTACCGACTAAGGTCAGGGATTGAGGATTGTGAATTGAGGATTGAGGATTCGCTCCGCGCACGGGCATCCTCAATCCTCAATCCTCAATCCTCAATCCAGAATAGGCGCTGCAGCGCGTAGCTGCGGCAAACAAGTAGGAGGCTCGTGAAGAGCCGCTAACACTACAGGAGAAATATGGCCAGACACGGCAAGAAGTATCGTGCTGCGGCCGAGAAGGTCGAAGAGCGGCCGTATCAGCTGGACGAGGCGTTTGGTCTGCTCAAGCAGATCTCATTCGCCAAGTTCAACGAGACGGTCGAGCTTTCGATGCTTCTCGGTGTCGATCCCAAGCACGCCGATCAGATGGTCCGAGGGACGACATTGCTCCCCCACGGCACCGGACAGACCAAGCGTGTGCTCGTGATCGCTCAGGGCGACAAACAGAAGGAAGCGCAGGACGCCGGCGCCGACTTCATCGGTGGCGACGACATGGTCGAGCGGATCCAGGGTGGCTGGACCGACTTCGACGCCGTCATCGCCACGCCGGACATGATGCGCTCCGTCGGTAAGCTCGGCAAGGTCCTCGGCCCTCGCGGCCTGATGCCCAACCCGAAGACCGGCACCGTCACGTTCGACGTCGCCAGGGCGATCCAGGAGATCAAGGCCGGTAAGGTGGAGTTCCGCGTCGACAAGACGTCGATCATCCACGTTCCGGTTGGAAAGATCTCCTTTTCCGCCGATCAGCTGAAGGACAACGCCTCGGCGATCATCAACGCGGTCCGCAAGGCCAAGCCCGCGGCTGCGAAAGGCAAATACGTCCGCTCGATCTACATCTCTTCGACCATGAGTCCGTCGGTTCAGATCGACACGGGCGTGGCCGAGGCGAAAGCGGAGCAGTAAGGAGAAGACATGAAGAATCGCGAACAGAAAGCAACTGCGATCTCCGAATTCTCCGACAACATCGGCCAGGCCACCAATGCGTTCCTGATCTCCTTCAAGGGCATCACGGTTCCGCAGGTCACCGAGCTGCGCAAGCAGGTCCGCGAGTCGGGCTCTCAGTACGTCGTGGTCAAGAACACGCTGGCGCTCATCGGCGTGAAAGACTCGCCGCTGAAGGCCCTCGAGCAGCAGTTCTCCGGCGAGACCGCCGTGGCGTTCAACACCACGGACGCGGTCGCGCTGGCGAAGGTGCTGACCAGGTTCGCCAAGGACGTGCCGGTCGTGCAGTTCAAGGGCGCGATGCTCGGCGGGCAGATCGTGGCGCCTGGAGAGATCCAGAACATCGCCAACCTTCCGTCGCGCGAGGAGCTGATCTCGAAGCTGCTGTACCTCATGCAGCACCCGATCCGCGGACTGGCGGTGGTCCTGAACGGCACGATCCGCAACATCGCGGTCGTCATCGATCAGATCCGCCAGCAGAAGGACGGCGGCGGCGACGCACCTGCTGGTGGCGACACCGCGGGCGACACCGCCGAAGCCAGCGCATAAGAGACACAAATGTCGGGCGGGCCTGGAGCCCGTCCATTGGGATTGACACACTAAGTTAGAAAGCTTTGGAGGCTGACAATGGCTATTTCGACTGATGATTTCGTGAAGCAGATTGAGACGATGACGGTGCTCGACCTCGCCAACCTGGTGAAGGCCCTCGAGGATCGCTTCGGTGTCTCCGCGGCCGCGGCCGCGGTTGCCGCTCCGGCGGCGGGTGCGGGTCCGGCGGCTGCCGCTGCCCCGGCCGAAGAGCAGACCGAGTTCACCGTCGTCCTCACCGAGGCCGGCGACAAGAAGATCAACGTCATCAAGGCCGTCCGCGAGGTCACCTCGCTCGGTCTGAAGGAAGCGAAGGACCTGGTCGAGGGCGCGCCCCAGACGATCAAGGAAGGCGTTTCCAAGGACGAGGCTGCCAAGATCAAGAAGGCGTTCGAAGACGCCGGCGCCAAGGTCACGGTCAAGTAATGTAGCGGCGGGCTTCCGCCCGCCGAGGTTTCCCGGTTTCCGGACGGTGCAATTTGTGCCGTCCGGAAACGCGTTTTGAGCAGCACACAACCTCAGAGCCGGAGAAGGGGGGAGCGGCCTTCTCCACACGGCTCACCCATCGCGTACTCCTCTTTGCGTAGCCTGCAAAGAGGCCTCGCCTGACGCGACATCGCCGATTTTCGGCGATCGAAAACACGCAAGGAGTCCAATCGAATGAACGGAGCCATGCCGAAACAGGAGCCCGTTCGTCACGACTTCTCGAAGATTCGCAGCTATATGGCGCTGCCGAATCTCATTGACGTCCAGAGAAAGTCGTACGAGCGTTTCCTCCAGATGAACCTCCTGCCTGAAGAGCGGGAGGACACCGGCCTGCAGTCGGTCTTCACGAGCGTTTTTCCCTTCAGCGACTTCCGTGAGACCTGCTCGCTCGACTTCGTCCGCTACTCCATCGGCAACTGGGAGTGCAAATGCGGACAGCTCAAGGGTCTCGAGCACCTGCGCATGACCTGCGCGAACTGCGGGGCGAAGATCATCACCGACCATCCGCACGAGGAGACCGTCAACTGCGGTCAGTGCGGCGTCATCAACAAGAACCGGGTCGAAGTCTGTGACATCTGCGGCAATCCCGTCGACCTGCAGATGAAGTACTCCGTCGAGGAGTGCCAGGAGCGCGGCATGACCTACAGCGTCCCGCTGAAGGTCACCTTCCGCCTCTTCGTCTACGACAAGGACCCCGACACCGGCGTCAAGCACATGCGCGACGCCAAGGAAGAGGAAGTCTTTTTCGGCGACATCCCGCTGATGACCGACAACGGTACGTTCGTCATCAACGGCACGGAGCGCGTCATCGTCTCGCAGCTCCACCGTTCGCCCGGCGTCTTCTTCACCAAGGAGAGCGCCCACACCTTCCTCTCCAAGATCATCCCGTACCGCGGCTCCTGGGTGGAGTTCGAGTACGACCAGAAGAACATCCTCTACGTCCGCATCGACCGCAAGCGTAAGTTCCTCGGCTCGGTCTTCCTCCGCGCCCTCGGCCTCACGACCGACGAAGAGATCCTTCGCCAGTTCTACACGCCGATCAAAGTGAAGCTGACCGATGCCGGCGCCGAGCTCACGTTCGACCGCCGCGTCCTCGATCAGGAAGAAGCCAAAGAGCGTCACTCCATCCGCGGCCGTCGTGCCGTGCGCACCGTCTTCGGCGGCATCAAGCTCGACCAGAAGATGGCCGACGCCCTGGTGAAGAACAACGAGACCACCGTCAAGGTCGACTACGCGGCTCTCGACAAGGCCGTGTTCCTCGGCGACGTCGTCGACTTCAACACCGGCGAGGTCCTCTTCGAGGCCAGCGAAAACGTTCCGGCCGACTGGGCCGGCGTGCTGCGCGACAAGGGCGTCACCGAAATCGAAGTGATCTTCCCCGAGTGGGACCTCGTCTCCGACATCCTGCTGAACACCGTTCGCAAGGACACCTCGAAGTCGTTCGAGGCGGCCATCATCGAGATCTACCGCCGCATGCGCCCGGGCGATCCCCCGACCCTCGAGTCGGCCAAGGCCCTGTTCGAAGGCATGTTCTTCGACGCGCGCAAGTACGACTTCTCGCGCGTGGGCCGCTTCAAGTTCAACATCAAGCTCGACCTCGAGTCGCCGGTCACGCAGAAGACCATGACGCCGGAGGATTTCTACGTCGTCATCAACTACCTGCTCCGTCTCCGTAAGGACGTCGGCCGCGTCGATGACATCGACAACCTCGGCAACCGCCGCGTCCGTGCAGTCGGCGAGCTGCTCGAGAACCAGTTCCGCATCGGTCTCGTGCGTATGGAGCGCGCCATCAAGGAGAAGATGTCGGTCCATCAGGACATCGACTCCGCGATGCCGCACGACCTGATCAACTCCAAGCCCGTCATCGCGGCGATCAAGGAGTTCTTCGGTTCCTCGCAGCTCTCGCAGTTCATGGACCAGACGAATCCGCTGTCCGAGGTCACGCACAAGCGCCGTCTCTCGGCCCTCGGACCGGGTGGTCTCTCCCGCGAGCGCGCCGGCTTCGAAGTCCGCGACGTTCACCCGACCCACTACGGCCGCATCTGCCCGATCGAGACGCCTGAAGGTCCGAACATCGGCCTCATCTCCTCGCTGGCCTGCTATGCGCGCATCAACGAGTACGGCTTCATCGAGTCGCCGTACAAGAAGGTGCAGGACGGCCGCGTCCACGATCACTACCGCGTGATCAAGGCCGGCGACACGACCTTCACCCTCGGCCAGATCGTCGAGAAGCGCGAGCTGCAGAAAGAGAACAACCGGATCGCCAAGGAAAACGCGGCGTCCACCGGCGGCAAGGGCAAGAAGGGTCTGGCGCAGCCTGCCGAGGCCGAGCCGTACGCGTTCTATCTCTCCGCGTGGGATGAAGAGCGCTACACCATCGCCCAGGCCAACGTCATCCTCGACGACGACGGCAATCTCGTCCACGACCGCGTCATCGCGCGCCAGTCGGGCGACTTCGTCTCCATCGAGAAGGAGAAGGTCGACTTCATCGACGTCTCCCCGAAGCAGCTCGTCAGCGTGGCGGCCTCGCTCGTTCCGTTCCTCGAGAACGACGACGCGAACCGCGCACTCATGGGCGCCAACATGCAGCGCCAGTCCGTTCCTCTTCTCCGCACCGAGTCGCCGCTCGTCGGCACCGGCATGGAGAACGTCGTAGCCAAAGATTCGGGCGCGGTCATTCAGTGCAAGCGCGGCGGTGTGGTCGACCTCGTCGACTCCAACCGCATCATCGTACGCGTCGAAGCTGAGGACCAGGAGACCGGCGAGACGAAGGAATTCGGCGCCGACATCTACCAGCTCATCAAGTTCAAGCGCTCGAACCAGAACACCTGCATCGCGCAGAAGCCGGTCGTGCGTGAAGGCCAGCGCGTGCGCAAGGGTCAGGTCCTCGCGGACGGTCCCTGCACCGACGCCGGCGAGCTGGCCCTCGGCCGCAACGTGCTGGTCGCGTTCATGCCCTGGCGCGGCAACAACTTCGAGGACGCCATTCTCGTGTCCGAGAAGCTGGTCAAAGAGGACTACTACACCTCCATCCACATCGAAGAGTTCGAGATCGAAGCCCGCGACACCAAGCTCGGTCCCGAGGAAATCACCCGCGACATCCCGAACGTGAGCGAGTCCGCTCTGCGCGATCTCGACGAGAGCGGCATCATCCGCATCGGCGCGACCGTCAAGCAGGGCGACATCCTGGTCGGCAAGGTCACGCCGAAGGGCGAGACCCAGCTCACGCCGGAAGAGAAGCTCCTCCGCGCCATCTTCGGTGAGAAGGCCGGCGACGTTCGCGACGCCTCGCTCAAGACGCCCCCGGGCATCGAGGGCACCGTCGTCGACGTCAAGATCTTCTCCCGCAAGGGCGTCGACAAGGACACCCGCGCCAAGTCGATCGAAGAAGGCGAAGTCGAGCGGATGAACCGCAACATCCAGGACGAGATCCGCATCATCACGGACGCGCGCAACAAGCGCATCTCCGACATCCTGGCTGACAAGAAGCTGCAGCGCGACGTGGTCGACTTCAAGACCGGCGATGTGCTCGTCCGCAAGAACGAGGCTGCCGATCGCGACGTCGTCAACCGTCTGTCCCGCCGCGAGCTGCTCGCTCTCCCCGTCGACGAAGAGGCGCGCGAGACCGTGCGCATGTTCGTCGAGCGCGCCGAGAACCGCATCCGCGTGCTGGAGCAGAAGGCCGAAGAGCGCCGCGAAGACCTGCAGAAGGGTGACGAGCTTCCCCCGGGCGTCATCAAGATGATCAAGGTCTACGTGGCCATGAAGCGCAAGCTCAGCGTCGGCGACAAGATGGCCGGCCGCCACGGCAACAAGGGCGTCATCTCGCGCATCCTGCCCGAGGAAGACATGCCGTACATGCCGGACGGCACTCCGGTCGAGATCGTGCTCAATCCGCTCGGCGTTCCGTCGCGTATGAACGTCGGTCAGATCCTCGAGACGCACCTCGGCTGGGCCGCTCGCTCGCTCGGCCTCCACTTCTCCACGCCCGTCTTCGACGGCGCCACGGAAGGGGAGATCAAGTCGCAGCTCAAGGCCGCCAACCTGCCGTCCGACGGCAAGACGGACCTCTTCGACGGGATGACCGGCGAGAAGTTCGAGCAGCGAGTCTGCGTCGGCTTCATCTACATGCTCAAGCTGTCGCACCTCGTGGACGACAAGATCCACGCGCGTTCGATCGGCCCCTATTCACTCATCACCCAGCAGCCGCTGGGCGGCAAGGCGCAGTTCGGCGGTCAGCGCTTCGGAGAGATGGAAGTCTGGGCTCTCGAGGCGTATGGCGCGGCGTACACGCTGCAGGAGCTGCTCACGGTCAAGTCCGACGACGTCGAAGGCCGCTCCAAGATTTACGAGGCCATCGTCAAGGGCGAGGTTCCGGACGATCCGGGTCTGCCCGAGTCGTTCAACGTCCTCGTTCGCGAGCTGCAGTCGCTGTGTCTGGATGTCGAGCTGTTGAAAGAGTAGGACAGGACCATGGGACGCAAAACAATGACGCTGTCGCGTATGCCGAACAACGCCTGCCGTGCCTGTCACGGCATGGGCGCCATCCGCATGACCGCGCACTTTCATACCGGCGACACCGAGTTCGAGGCGCCGTGCTGGGAGTGTTTCGGCAGCGACGTGAAACTGCAGTTCCCGCATCCGACGCAGACTGATAACTAACCCTGGTCAAAGGGGAGGCGCACATTGGAAAGTTTCAACGCACTCTTTACACCGGCCAAACAGCAGGCGATCAACGATTTCAACGCCATCAAGATCAGCCTCGCGTCTCCGGAGAAGATCCGGTCGTGGTCGTACGGCGAGGTCACCAAGCCGGAAACGATCAACTACCGCACCTTCAAGCCGGAGCGCGACGGTCTGTTCTGCGCGAAGATCTTCGGCCCGATCACCGACTGGGAATGCCTGTGCGGTAAGTACAAGCGCATGAAGCACCGCGGAGTGATCTGCGACAAATGCGGTGTCGAAGTAACCAAGTCGAAAGTCCGCCGCGAGCGCATGGGCCACATCGAGCTGGCGTCGCCGGTCTCGCACGTCTGGTTCTTCAAGGGCCTGCCGTCGCGTATCGGCCATCTGCTCGACATCTCCCTGCGCGATCTCGAGCGGATCCTCTACTTCGAGTCCTATGTCGTCATCGACACGGGCGACCTCGAAGGAGTGATTCATGAGAAAGAGCTCCTCCCCGAGGAGCGCTATCGCGAGCTGCGCGGCCAGTACGGCGACGTGTTCGTGGCCAAGATGGGCGCCGAAGCCATCAAAGAGCTCCTTCGCCGTGTGAACGTCGAAGAGCTCAGCGACGAGCTGCGCCTGATCATGCGCACCGAGACCTCGCAGATCAAAAAGCTCAAGGCCGCCAAGCGACTGAAAGTCGTCGACGCCTTCCGCAAGTCGGGCCATCGTCCGGACTGGATGATCCTCGACGTCATCCCGGTCATTCCGCCCGAGCTGCGCCCGCTCGTGCCTCTCGACGGCGGCCGCTTCGCGACGTCGGATCTGAACGATCTCTATCGCCGCGTCATCAACCGCAACAACCGCCTCAAGAAGCTGCTCGAGCTCCGCGCGCCCGACGTCATCGTGCGCAACGAGAAGCGCATGCTCCAGGAAGCGGTCGACGCGCTCTTCGACAACGGCCGCCGTGGCCGCGTGCTCAAGGGCTCGAACAACCGCCCCCTCAAGTCGCTCTCCGACACCCTCAAGGGCAAGCAGGGACGCTTCCGTCAGAACCTGCTCGGCAAGCGTGTCGACTACTCCGGCCGTTCGGTCATCGTCGTCGGTCCGGAGCTCCGTCTGCACCAGTGCGGTCTTCCCAAGAAGATGGCCCTCGAGCTCTTCAAGCCGTTCATCTACCACAAGCTCGAGCAGCAGGGGCTGGTCGGGACGATCAAGGCCGCCAAGGAGCTCGTCGAGCTGCAGACCAACGAAGTCTGGGACGCGCTCGAGAGCGTCATCAAAGAGCATCCGGTCCTGCTGAACCGCGCACCGACGCTCCACCGTCTGGGCATCCAGGCCTTCGAGCCGGTGCTCGTCGAGGGCAAGGCCATCAAGATCCACCCGCTCGTCTGCACGGCCTTCAACGCCGACTTCGACGGTGACCAGATGGCCGTCCACGTGCCGCTGTCGCCGAAGGCCCAGGTCGAGTCGCAGGTGCTCATGCTGGCCTCGAACAACATCCTGTCGCCGGCGCACGGCAAGCCGCTCGCGGTTCCGTCGCAGGACCTCGTGCTCGGCTGCTACTACCTGACCAAGGCCAAGCCGAACGCCAAGGGCCTCGGCAAGAGCTTCGGCTCGTACGACGAAGTCATCATCGCCCTGCAGTCCGGCGAGCTCGAGCTGCTCACGCCCATCAAGTGCCGCGTCAGCGGCCGCTTCATGGACCTGACCAAGCAGTTCAACGACCAGGACATCGTCCACGCGGAGATCGAGGAGCTCGACAAGAAGCTCATCGAGACCACCGTCGGCCGGGTCATCTTCAACATGCACCTTCCGGAGGAGATCCCGTTCATCAACGGCCTGCTCAAGAAGAAGGGGCTGCAGGAGCTGGTCAACTACTGCTTCATCAACTACGGCAACGCCAAGACCGTGGAGATGCTCGACGGCCTCAAGGACCTCGGCTTCCTCTACGCGACCAAGGCCGGCGTCTCCATCGGCGTCGACGACATGGTCATCCCGGCGCGCAAGCAGGAGATCGTCGAGAACGCCCGCAAGGCCGTCCTCGAGGTCGAGCGCCAGCGCCTCGACGGCGCCATCACCCATGGTGAGCGCCACAACAAGATCATCGACATCTGGCACCGCGCCACCGAGAACGTCTCCGACGAGATGTTCGCCGACATGAAGCGCGTCGAAGCCGCGAGCGGCGAGTTCAACCCCATCTTCATGATGGCCGACTCCGGCGCCCGTGGTTCCAAGGAGCAGGTCCGCCAGCTCGCCGGCATGCGCGGTCTCATGTCCAAGCCCTCGGGCGAAGTCATCGAGACGCCCATCACCGCGAACTTCCGCGAGGGTCTGTCCGTGCTGCAGTACTTCATCTCCACCCACGGCGCCCGTAAGGGTCTGGCCGACACCGCGCTCAAGACGGCCGACTCCGGTTACCTCACGCGCCGTCTCGTCGACGTCGCGCAGGACGTCATCATCACCGAGCAGGACTGCCAGACCTTCGACGGCATCGTCGTCACCCCGATCATGGAAGGCGGCGACATCCTCGAGCCGCTCCGCGACCGCATCACCGGCCGCGTCGCGCAGGAAGACATCTACGACCCGCTCACGGGCGACCAGCTCGTGGCGCAGAACGAAGAGCTCACCGACGACCTGGCCAACAGCATCCAGGAAGCCGGTATCGAGCAGGTCAAGATCCGCTCCGTGCTCACCTGCGAGACCCGCCGCGGCGTCTGCCGCCGTTGCTACGGCCGCAACCTGGCCGGCGGCAAGCTGGTCGAGATCGGCGAAGCGGTCGGCGTCATCGCCGCCGAGTCCATCGGCGAGCCGGGCACGCAGCTCACCATGCGTACGTTCCACGTCGGCGGTACCGCGTCGCGCGTTTCCGAGCAGTCCAAGCACGAGGCCACCAGCCCGGGCCGGATCCAGCTCGTGAACGTCACCACGGTCACCAACAAGAACGGCGAGCAGGTCGTCATCAACCGTAACGGCAAGCTCCTGATCATGGAGGACATCCCCACCAAGAAGTCGAAGAAGGCCGCGCCGACCGACGAGGCGGCGGGCGCCCGCGAGAAGGAGCGTTACGCGCTCGTCTACGGTTCGACCCTCAAGGTGACGGATGGCCAGCATGTCGACGCCGGCCAGCCCCTGGTCGAGTGGGATCCGTTCACCAGCGCCGTGCTCACGGAGCTCGGCGGCAAGGTCAACTTCAAGGACATCGTCGAAGGCGAGAACGTCCGCGAGGAGACCGACAAGGTCACCGGTCTCACCCAGATGGTCATCGTGGAGTCGTCGACGGCCGAGAAGCGCACCCCCACTCTCATCATCAAGGCGGGCAAAGGCGGCGACGAGCGCAAGTACCTGCTCCCGACCGGCGCCCACGTCATGGTTCACAACGGACAGGACGTCCACCCTGGTGACGTTCTGGCCAAGATCCCCCGTGCCACGACCAAGACCAAGGACATCACCGGCGGTCTGCCGCGCGTGGTCGAGCTCTTCGAGGCTCGTCACCCGCGCGACAAGGCCGTCATCACCGAGGTCGACGGAACCGTGCATCACGGCGCCATCGTCAAGGGCATGCGCCGCATCATCGTCGAGACCGACGAGGGCACGCGCCACGAGTACAGCGTTCCCCGCTCCGTGCACGTCAACGTGCAGGAGATGGAGCGCGTGCGCGCCGGCGACCCGCTCATCGACGGTCCGATCGACCCGCACGACGTCCTGGCGGTCCTCGGAATCAAGGAGCTGCAGCGCTACCTGGTCGACAAGATCCAGGAGGTCTACCGCTCCCAGTCCGTGGCCATCAACGACAAGCACATCGAAGTCATCTGCCGCCAGATGCTGCGTTCCGTCCGCGTGACGCGCGTCGGCGACACCGACTTCCTCGTGGACGAGCAGGTCGATCGCTTCCGCTTCATGGAAGAGAACGAGAAGGTCATGAACCGCGGCGGCGAGCCCGCCGACGGCGTCCCCCTCCTCCTCGGCATCACCAAAGCCTCTCTGTCGACGGAGTCCTTCATCTCCGCCGCGTCGTTCCAGGAGACCACCCGCGTCCTCACCGAGGCCGCCATCGCCGGTCGCGTGGACTACCTCCGCGGCCTGAAGGAAAACGTCATCGTCGGCCGCCTCATCCCGGCAGGAACGGGCATGCCCACCTACCGCGACATCTACCTCGAGAAGGACGAAGCCCCGGCCCAGCCTTCGCTCGAGGAGCTGTTGCAGAGGGAGTCGGAAGACGAAGACGCGCTGAGTCTGGCGGACTTTGACGACGAGCAGTAGGTCTCAGTAAATCATTACGCGCCACAACGATATCGGGCGGCCCCAAAGGCCGCCCGATATCTTTTCCACCCACCGTAGAACCCTTGCATTTCTATGTAGACCGAGGGAGCCTCGGTGCATGGATCAGAAACCGAGACTGCTCGTCAGCGTGCATGAAGCCTTGCAAAGCCGCCATTACAGCCGCCGGACCGAAGAGGCCTACGTCATGTGGATCAAGCGTTTCATCTTCTTCCATAACAAACGGCATCCTGCGTCAATGGGCGGCGAGGAGGTGAACGCGTTTCTGAGCTGGTTGGCCACGGATCAGAACGTCAGCGCCTCGACCCAGAACCAAGCCTTAGGCGCGCTGCTGTTTCTTTATCGGTATGTGCTGGAAGACCCTTTGCCGTGGCTGAAGGATGTCGTTCGTCCCACCCGTCCGGCGCGGCTGCCGGTCGTGTTGACGCCAGACGAAGTGCGAAGCGTCCTCAGTCATCTTGCCGGGCCGGCGCACCTCGTTGCGTTGCTCCTGTACGGTGGCGGTCTACGTCTGTTGGAGGGGCTGATGCTGCGCGTGAAGGATGTCGATTTCGAGCGCGGCCAGATCCACGTCCGGGATCCGAAAGGAGGCCGGGACCGCCACACAATGCTTCCGCAGATGGTGGTCCCTCTGTTGCGGCACCAACTCGAACGGGCCCGGAAAATTCACCAGGCCGACCTGCGGAGCGGGTTTGGTCACG
>DASVSV010000283.1:0-6898 GCA_036387915.1 Thermoanaerobaculia bacterium | reverse complement strand
AAGTCTGCCGCCGTAGGCGGCTCGAGAAAATAGCCCCCGGCTTCAGCCGGGGGTGGTACGTACCACCAGACGAGCCCGCGTAGCGGGCGACAGTAACGGAAGTTTCTTGGAAGCGTGTGTCGAGGGCCCAGGGTGGGCGGGACACGCTGCATGACCCACTGCACACGTAGCGCGCCCCCTCCCGCCCGGGTCCCTCGACTCACGCTCGGGATGACAAGCGGTTAGACTCCGCGCCGTACATGGCCTGGTACCAGGAATGGTTCGGCGAGGAGTATCTGGAGCTCTACGCCCATCGCGACGAGGAGGAGGCGAAGCAGCAGGTCGCGTTCTTCCGCGAGCAGTGCGGCCACATCGACGGACCGGTGCTCGACCTGGCCTGCGGCATGGGGCGGCACATGCAGGAGCTGCGCAGCGACGGCTATCACGCGGTCGGCTGCGATCTTTCCTACACGCTGCTGCGCACGGGCATGCTGGAGTATGGCGCGATGGCCGTCGCGCGCGCGGACATGCGCCATCTGCCGTTCTGCGACGATGTCTTCGCGGCGCTGGTCAACTTCTTTACCAGCTTCGGCTACTTTTCGACAGAAGAGGAAAACGAGCAGGTGGTGTCCGAGATGGCCCGCGTGCTCAAGCCCGGCGCGCCGTTTCTCTTCGACTACCTCAACGTGCACCGCGAGCTCGACCAGCTCGTGCAGCGCGAGCAGCGCGACACGCCGATGGGCCTGGTGCGCATCGAGCGCTGGTTCGACAGATCCGACCGCTCGTTCAACAAACGGATAACGATCGGTGAAAAGCGCTATCTGGAGCGCGTGCGCGGATACGATCTCGCCGAGATCTCCACGATGTTCGCCGCGAACCACCTGACCATCCGCGCCGCTTTCGGCGATTTCGACGGCTCCGCGTTCACGCACGCCTCGCCGCGCCTGATCCTGCTGGGGGAGCGCCAGTGAAAGCCCCGCTCGCGCAGTACCCCGGCATGAACCGCTTCGTGCTCGACTGGCTGAACGGCGACGAACGCTTCCTGCGCCGCAACACTCGCGTCGATGACGGAGCGCCGGCTGCCAGCCGGCCGGTCCGCTGGCTGCCGGCCGGCCTGACCGCCGCCCTCAAGCAATCCAACAAACAGTGGGGCCTCTTCGTCGGCGACCAGCTCGAGAAGTGGGCCAGTGGCGGGACGCTGACCATCATCGCCGGCCAGCAGGTCGGCTTCGCCGGTGGCCCGCTCTACACCCTCGCCAAGATCGCCTCGCTGGTCCGCTTCAAGCGGGACATGGAGAAGAACGGAGTCCCGGTGACGGCCTTCTTCTGGCTGGCCACCGAGGACCACGACTTTGACGAAGTGGCCAGGCTGAACGTGCCCGCGAGCGATCGCCAGCTGGACCTGCTCTGTATTCGCGCGGTCCGGACGGCGGAGTCGCGCGTCGCCGTCGGATCGCAGCCGGTCCCCGAGGAGCTGATCGCGCAGCTTCTGGCGATGTATGAGATTCCGCGTCCCGCCTGGCTGCGTGAGGGCATCACCTTCCGCGACTCATTCGCGGAGCTGATCGCGGAGATGTTCGGCAGCGAGATCATTCTGGTCGACGCGCTGCTCCCCGAGCTCCGCCGCGCCGGCGCGCCGCTCTTCGACAAAATCCGCGCGAATCACGACCAGATCCAGAAAAAACTGCACGACCGCGCACGCGAGCTCGACTCGGCGGGTTATAGCGAACAGGTCATCGCGCGTGACGGCAACGAATACACGCTTTTCTTCGAGCTCGACGAGCACGGGCGCCGCAGTCTCGCCAAAGCGGACACGCCGCCCGAGCGCACGTCGACGTCCGCGCTCACGCGCCCGCTTCTGCAGGACTTCGTCCTCCAGCCCGACATCTTCGTCGGCGGTCCCGCGGAGGTCGCGTACTACGCGCAGATCTCCCCGCTGCACGAAATGCTCGGCGTCCCGATGCCGCGCGTCGCATTGCGCGGACACGTGCTCGTCGCGCCGAAACGAGTGGTCAAAGCCATCGACCGCCTGTCGATCCAGCCGCGGGAAATCTTCACGAATGCCGACGCCATCCTCGCCGAGCGCGAGCCTGAAGCCGTCGCAAAAGTCCGTGCGCTCGCGGACGAAGGGAAGCGCGAGCTGATGCAGCGCATCGCGCAGATCGGCGAGCTGGCCCTGCCCGCGGAGCACTCGCTGGCCGGCTCGATCCAGCGCTCGGTCGGCCATCTCGAATACCACTTCGACAAGCTCGCCGAGCGCGCCGTCAAGGGCCTCGTGCGCAAGGACCGCGAGCGCCACGCCGCGGTGCGCGAGGTCGTGACGACGCTCTACCCCGACCGCCACGTGCAGGACCGCGTGGTGAGCTGGTTCGCGTACTGGTGCCGCTTCCGCGAGGTCCTCATCGAGCGCGTCATCGAGGAAGTGGAGCCCGACAGCGCGTACTTCAAGGTGATCAGCTTATGAGCGAACCATCGGCGAAGCAGATCGAGACCGTGGACATCATTTTCTTCGGAGCGCATCCGGACGACGTCGAGCTCTCCTGCGGCGGCACCGCCGCGAAGCTCGTGAAAGAGGGATGCCGCATCGGCATCGTCGACCTCACCCGCGGCGAGATGGGCACGCGCGGCACGCCGCAAACGCGCAAACGCGAAGCCGCCGCCGCCGCGAAAGTCCTCGGCGCCACGTTCCGTCAGCAACTCGACTTTCAGGACGGCAATCTGCAGACCGGCCGCGAGCAGGAGCTGCAGATCATCGAGATTCTGCGCCAGCGGCGTCCGTCGCTCGTCGTCGCGCCGTATCCCGACGACCGACATCCCGATCACACGCGCGCCGGGCGCATCGTCACCGAGGCTTCGTTTTACGCGGGACTGCGGGCGCTGGAGACTGGCCTCGCCGCGCACCGCCCGCAGACGGTGCTGTATTACCTCCAGAACTACATGTTCACGCCGTCGTTCGTCGTCGACGTGACCTCGCACTGGAAGACGAAGATGCGTTCGGTCCTCGCGTACAAGTCGCAGTTCCACGACCCGAAGTCGAAAGAGCCGCAGACCTTCATCTCCGACCCGAAGTTCCTGGAGATGATCGACGCGCGCGGACGCCACTTCGGCGCCCTGATCAACGTGCACTACGGAGAGGCCTTCGTCTCGAAACAGCCGCCACGGATCGACGATCCATTCGCGGCGTACGGCGGTCGCGAGATATGAAGATCGGCATCACCTGCTATCCGACCTTCGGCGGCTCGGGCGTGGTCGCGACGGAGCTCGGCCTGGCCCTGGCCAAGCACGGCGACGACGTGCACTTCATCAGTTACGCGATGCCGTCGCGGCTGAACGTGCTGCACGAGCGCATTCACTTCCATGAAGTGAACGTGACGCCGTATCCGCTGTTCGATCCGTATCCGCCGTACACCCTGGCGCTGGCGACGAAGATGGCCGAGGTCGCGGCGTACGAGAAGCTGGAAGTGCTGCACGTGCATTACGCGATTCCGCACGCCATCAGCGCGTATCTCGCCAAGCAGATCCTGCGCTCGAGCCTCAAGGTCATCACCACGCTGCACGGCACGGACATCACCCTGGTCGGCCGCGACGAGAGCTATCTGCCGATCACGAAGTTCGGCATCGAGGAGTCGGACGGCGTGACCGCGGTCTCGCAGTGGCTGAAGGACGAGACGGCAATCAACTTCCACACCGACAAGGCCATCGACGTGATCCCGAACTTCGTCGACCCGGCCCGCTTCCGCCGCGCCAGCAGCGATTTCTGCAGCACGTTCAGTGCGCCCGGCGAGAAGCTGGTCTGCCACGTCTCGAACTTTCGTCCGGTGAAACGGATCATGGACGTGGTGGAGACGTTCCATCGCATCGCCAAGGAAGTTCCCGCCCGATTGCTGATGATCGGCGACGGCCCCGACCGCTCCCGCGCCGAGGCCTACGCCCGCGAGCACGGACTGCGCGGCCGCGTCACTTTCCTCGGCAACGTTCCCAATCTCGAAGAGCTCCTCGGCGCGGTCGACCTCTTCCTCCTCCCCTCGGAATCAGAATCGTTCGGCATGGCCGCACTCGAGGCCATGACCTCCGAGGTGCCGGTCATCGCGACGCGCACCGGCGGCCTGCCGGAAGTCGTCACGGACGGCGAGACGGGCTACCTCGTCGAAGTGGGCGACGTGGCCGCGATGGCCGAGCGCGGCATCGAGATCCTCCGCGACGACGAGCTCCGCAGGAAGATGGGCAAACGCGGCCGCGAACTGGCGGTGGAGCTATTCGACGAACAGAAGATCGTCCCGTACTACCGCGCGCTGTATGACCGCGTGATTGCATCGTAGTCGGAGAGAGACGACAGGACGCCTGCGGTGCGTGCGCTCGGGATGACAAAACAAGAAGCGCTGCCGGTCGCACCGGCCCGCCGGAGTCGGTCCCTACGGCTCGACCCGCAACCCGCCCGTCGGACCGGCGTTGCCGTAAATCGAGCGATACCGTTCGTACGAGTTCATCACCTTGCGGACGTAGTGCTTCGTCTCGTCGAAGTTCACGGCGGTCAGGAAGTAATCGTCGCCGGCGGCGGGCTGCATGCGGCTCCAGAGGGCGACCTGTTTCGGGCCGGCGTTGTAGGCGGCGGCGACGCGGTAGCGGTTGCCGCCGAACTGGCCGGCCAGCTCGCTGATGTACTTCGCGCCGAGGCGGATGATCACGCGAGGGTCGTAGAGGTCCTCGGGGTCCACGTCGACCAGACCGACGTCGCGACCGATGTCGCGGGCGGTGGTGATGATGAACTGCAGCAGCCCGCGCGCGGCGGCCTGCGACTTCGCGCGCGGATTGAAGCGCGACTCCTCGCGCATGATCGAGAGCACCAGCGTCGGATCGGAGTCGTAGCGGTCCGCGTCCGCGGCGATGAACGAATAGAAGTAGCGTGGGTAGAGAAGCTGGCGCACCGCGGCCGGCAGCAGGTCGGGGTGGAAGTCGTTCGGGACGGACTTCATCATCACCTCGATCGCGTAGATCGAGTCGCGTGACGCGCCGCCGAGGTTGAGGGCGTGGGAGCGGGTGAGCGCGGCCGATTGCGGACGGAGTCCCCAGCGCCGCTCGATCGCGCCGACCGCCTCGTCGTGCAGCCCCATCGCCATGAGCAATTCATCCGGCGAATCGGCGTTCGGGAAACGCGGCAACGCGGCGGATTTGAGATCGAGCACGGCCGCGTACGCGGGCAGCTGGCGATAGATCGTCGTCAGCTTGCGCAGTTGATTCTCGCGGTCACGCGAGGAGAGGAGGATCCGGTCGGTCTGGATGCTCTTCGCCAGCTCGAAGTTCTTCGCGGCGATGTGCTTCGCAACCTCGGCCTCGCGAATGGCCAGCTCGCGAGTGAGCTTCGGCGCCATCGCCGGCGCGTCGAGGCGAGTGCGCGCGAAATACGCAAAGTGCGACGGCGCCTTCGAGCGCAGCACGTCGAGATACGCGCGGAACGACGCCGGCGGATCGCGTTGTTCGAGCGCACGCGCGCGCCAGTACGCGAACTCGGCGTCGTCGTAATCGTCGCGCAGGTTCGCGGGCACGGAGTTCAGCGCGGAGAGCGCGGCGTTCGTGTTCCCCGCGGCCAGCATGCCCACCGCGTACGCGAGCGAGCCGTCGAGGATGGCCCGTTCGTTCCCCGACATCCGTCGCAGCAGCGCGAGATCGCCGCCGGCCTCGGCGAAGCGCCGCGCCTTCAGGCGCGTGCGCAGCCGCTGCGTGAGCGCGGCCGTCGTCGCCGGGAACTTGCCCTTCACGGCGATGGCCTGCGTCATCAGCGCCTCGCCGGTCTTGTCGTCCCCCTGCAGTTGCGCCGCACGCGCCGCGTGCCAGAGGAAGGTCGCTTTCTGCGACGCGTTCGGCGTCGCCCGCGCGCCGCGCAGGTAAACGCCCTGCGCCGCGGCGTACTGCTCCGCGCCGAAGTAACTGCGGCCGAGGGCGAACTCCAGCTCGTCGATGCGGGCGCGGGGGTTGGGCGGCGGCGGCGGAGGTGCGGGTGCGGCTTTCTTCGGTGGAGCTTTCTTCGAGGACGCTTTCTTCGAAGCTGCTTTCGTCTTCTTCGCCGGAGTTTTCTTCTTCTTCGACCTGGCCTGCAGCAGGGCCGCCTTCGTCTTCGCGGCAGGCGGCGTCGAGCGGGTGATGGCGAGCTGCAGGAACGCGATGGCGCGATCGTAGTGACGGTGCTTCTGGAACGTCTCGCCGAGGAGCGCGAGCTGTTCGACGTTGAGTTTGGCGACGAGCTCCGGCTTGTCGATCGCGCGCGCGGCGCGATCGGCCGCGTCGTCGCCGGTGCCGGCGCGCAGCAGCGCCAGGCCGCGGTCGAGCGAGGGCGATACTTCGAGCAGACGCGCGCTGATCTCGCGGCGGCGCTCCGTCGAAGCCGATGGCGCGATCTTCTCGGCGAAGGCGCGCAGCGCGTCGGGCTTCTCGGCGAGATACGCGATCTCGTCGTCGATGGCCTCGTCGCGATACGGCGACTCCTTCTCCTCGAAGATCAGCGTGTGGCGATAGCGGCTCGCCTCCGCCCCCTCGGCAATCGACGCGCGGTGATAGAGCGCGCGGTCGCGGAAGGGATGCTCCTTCGCCAGGAACGGCTCCAGCCTCGCCGCGGCCTCGGTCTTCTCGTTGTCCTCGATGAGCGCGCGGGCGTGCAGGTAGCCGAGCGAGTACTTTTTGTAGAGATCGGGATGCTTCGCCTCGATCGCGGCCAGCAGCTCCGCGAGCTCTTCGCCCTGCAGTTGCTGAAACGTCGCCGTCCACTGCTCGACCGGCGGGATCCCTTTCGGCGGCTCCGGCTTGACCTCGCCGGCGGCGGGACGGAAGACGCGGTGCCGCCGCACCCGCTGGCGGATCAGGACGGCCGCAAAGATCGCGATGAGGGCAACGACGGCGGCGAGGACGAGTGCGAGCTGCTTTTTAC
>DASVSV010000282.1:0-17070 GCA_036387915.1 Thermoanaerobaculia bacterium | reverse complement strand
CGTTTTCAAGCGTGACACGACACCAGATTCCGATCGACAAGCCGACGCATCTGCAGGTTGTGCTCGAATTGGAACCTCGGACACGGGCGGGCCGAAGATGGCCTTTGGAAACGACGGCGCGCGGCGTAACGCTAAGCTGAGGAATCCCGGGCGGCCTGTTTGACTGTTGCGGCGACGATCAGCTCTCGAGATGCGGCGCTGCTCGCCGCGGAAGAGCGAGGATCGTCGGCATCACCGCCCGCTCACCACACCCAGCTGCCGCAACTTCTCGCTGTGCTCGCGCGTGAGTGCGGTGGGGTGGAGGCGCCAGCTCCAGTTGTCGTGCTGGTGGCCGGGGATGTTCATGCGGGCGTCGCTGTCGAGTGACAGCACGTCCTGGATGGGAACCACCGCTGTCGCGGCGACGGAGGTGTAGGCGGTGCGGATGAGGGACCAGGCGATGTCGTTCGGGTCGGTGACGCCGAGGTAGGCAGCGGCGCGGGCGCGCTCGTCGTCGTCGATCTGCGTGAACCAGCCACGGGCAGTGTCGTTGTCGTGCGTGCCGGTGTAGGCGACGGTCTGTTCGTCGTGGCGATGCGGGAGGTGCGGGCTGTCGTCCTCCCCGAAGCCGAACTGCAGGATCTTCATCCCCGGCACCCCGATGGCCCTCCGCAGCTCATGCACTTCCTCGGTGATGAAGCCGAGGTCCTCGGCGATGAGGGGCAGCTCGCCGAGGGCGCTGCGGATTGCGGCGAAGAGCGGGAGGCCGGGGCCCGGCTTCCAGCGTCCGCGCACCGCCGTCTCCTCCGCGGCCGGGATCTCCCAGTACGCGACGAACCCGCGGAAGTGATCGAGACGGATCATGTCGGCGAAGCGGAGGTTCGTCCGGACGCGCGCGATCCACCATTGAAACGACGTCTCGCGCATCAGTTCCCAGCGATAGAGCGGGTTGCCCCAGCGTTGCCCGGTCACGCTGAAGTAATCGGGCGGCACGCCGGCCACGACCGTCGGCAGGCCGTTCTCATCGAGCTGGAAGAGCTCCTGATTGCCCCAGACGTCGGCGCTGTCGCCGGCGACGTAGATCGGCACGTCGCCGATGATCTCGATGCCGCGCGCGTGCGCCGCTTCGCGCACGATGTCCCACTGCCGGAAGAAGAGCCACTGCGTGTAATGCCAGAAGCGGATGTCGTCCGCGTGTTTCACTCGCGCGCCGGCGATGGCCTCCGCGTCCCACGTCGCGAGCGCGCGGTCCCACTCCCACCACGGCTTGCCGCCCGCTTCATCCTTGAGCGACATGTAGAGCGCGTAATCGTCGAGCCACGCGCGCTGCTCCGGCGCGGCGACGAACGCGTCGAACGACGCGCGCAGCGTGTGGGCGGCATCCGCGAGAAAGCGCTTCCACGAAGTACGCAGCAGCGCGAACTTGAACGCGGAGACGCGCTCGAACTCGACGTACTCCGCGGCAAACGGCGGCAGGTCGGCGACGTCTTTGGCGTCGAGCAGATCGTCGGCGAGCAGTCGCTGCGGAGAAATCAGCAGCGGATTGCCGGCGAAGGACGAGAGACAGGCGTAGGGCGAGTAGCCGTAGCCGGGAGGATTGAGCGGGAGCACCTGCCAGAGCGTGATGCCGGCGGCGGCGCACCAGTCGAGGAAGACGATCGCTTCGTCGCCGAGGTCGCCGATGCCGTAGCCGCCGGGGAGCGACGTCGGATGGAGCAGGGCGCCGGCGCGGCGCCGTGCTGCCGTGGGAGGGGCGGAGGTGTGCATTCGGCGGGGCATCTTAAACGTGAATGGCGGCGAGAGGAGCGATGGTGAGCTTCTGTCCAAGCGAGTCGAACAGTGTCAGCCAGCGCTCGCCGTTGCCCGAGCTTTCGACCGCCGGCCGCACCGCGGCGCGCATGCGGTAGTAGCGGTTCTGCGCGCGGCGCAGGTCGAGGGTGATGGCGGCGTCGCGGACGATGGTCACGAGCGTTTCCAGCGTCTCCAGCCGGTCGAGATCGTCGGGGCGTTCACGAAAACGGTCCGACGCGCGCTCGATGGCCGTGCCAAACGCGAGGTTCGTCGTCTCGTCGAGCTGCACGCCTTCCTCGCGCGCTTCACGCAGGCGCGACTCGAGCTCCATCAGCGGCGGCACCGGCTGGTCGAGCAGCCGGCGGATCTGCAGGTTGAGGTCGAACTCGGCCGCGGTCTGCAGGACCTTCGGGATCGGCACGCCGAGGCGCGTGTGGAAGCGCATCAGCGGGTCGTAGCGCTCGTGGAGCTGGCGGAACGCGGACTCCGCTTCTTCGAGCGTAGCCACGATCAGCTCGTGCAGGATGCGGCGCTGCTCGTCACGGAAGAGCGAGCGGATGGAGAGCGGTGTGTCGCCGAAATGCGTGTCGAGCAGGCGGATCAGCGCGGGGATGCCGCCGGGCTGCATGGCGTCGTCGAGCGCGTCGCGGACGTACTGGAAATCGGAGACGGGAGCGGCGAGTCGCACGCCGCCGGTCAGCTCCGTTTCGCCGAGGTGCAGCGCGGCCAGCTCGAAGGCCGCGGTCTCGTGCGTGATCAGCGAGCGCACCTCGATCACGCCGACAGCCAGCCGCGCGCGGCCGCTCTTGCGGATGTCGAAGTCGCGGCGCACCACCTCGTAGCAGTAGACGCGCGCCACCTCGTCGAACGTGTCGAAGAGCGCGAGCACGGCGTAGTGCGCGGCGACGCGGGAGAGGTCGAGGCGCGCCGGGATCACTTCGCGCTCGTAGATCTGGCGCGCGGTGCCGCGGTCGGCGAGATTGCTGCGCGCCGGCTCGAGGCGCCGGAGGAGCTCTGCTTCGAGCTCTACGCCGCCGGCGCTCTCGGCGAGTTGGATCACGCGCGCGGCGTAGTGCAGGACCTGCACGGTCTCGATGCCGGAGATGTCGCTGAAGAACCAGCCGCAGCTCGTGTACATCAGCATCGCGTTGCGCTGCATTTCCAGCAATTCGAGGACCGCGGTGACGCTCGCGCCTTCGATCGCGTGTTTGGCGACGAAGCGCGCCACGGAGATCGACGAGCGGTCGAGGATCACGTCGATGTACTCGTTGCGTGCGGCCCATGGATCGCGCAGCACGCGCGCACCTTCGCGCTCGAACACCGTCGACACCTCGTCGCGCAGCCAGTCCAGCGCGTCGCGGAGCGGCGTCCGCCACTGCTGGTTCCAGCCGTGGCCGGCGCCGGTGTTGCAGCCGCAGTCGCTGCGCCAGCGCTCCACGCCGTGCGAGCAGCTCCAGGCCGTGTTCTCGATGATCTCCACCTCGCAGGCCGGCGGATAGTGCTCGAGGAACTCGCCGTAGTTCGTCAGGTGGATGTCGGGCGTGGCCTCGATGATCTGCAGCGCGTAGGCGAGGGCCATCTCGCCGAAGCGGTGATGGTGGCCGTAGGTCTCGCCGTCGGTGGCGATGTTGACGAGTTGCGTGTGCGTGCGCGCGTCGTGGAACGCGCCGAGGAGGCGCTGGGCCAGGTTCTCGCCGCGGGCCAGCAGGCGCTCGAAGGCCACCGCGCGCGAGATGGGGCCGTCGTAGAAGAAGATGACGATGCTGTTGCCCGAGGGGAGGCGGCAGAGATAGGGCGTGGTCGGGTCGATGGAACCGTAGTACCACTCCGTCTCGCCGATGCCTCGCCAGCGCGAGGCCTGATGCGGCTCCAGGATCGTGTACGCGATCCCCTCGGCCGCCAGCGCTTCCAGCGACGCCACGTCGACCGCCGTCTCCGGCAGCCACATCGCCTCCGGCTTCCGTCCGAAGCGGTACTCGAAGTCACGGACGCCCCAGCGCACCTGCGTCGCTTTGTCACGGTCGCTGGCCAGGGGGAGGATGATGTGGTTGTACGCCTGAGCGATGGCGCAGCCGTGTCCGGAGTAGAGCTCGCGCGAGACACGATCGGCCTCGAGGATGGCCGCATACGTCTCCGGCGCCGCCGCCTCGAGCCAGCTCAGCAGCGTCGGCCCGTAGTTGAAGCTGATGGCGGAGTAGTTGTTGACGATCCCGAGGATGCGGTCCTTGGCGTCGAGGATGCGGGCGGTCGCGTTCGGCTCGTAGCACTCCGCCGTGATCCGCGCGTTCCAGTCATGCCACGGAAACGCCGAATCCTGAGTCTCCACCGCCTCCAGCCACGGGTTCTCCCGCGGCGGCTGGTAAAAGTGTCCATGGATGGCGATGTGGCGCGGCGGCATGGGTGGGGGATGGTATCGCAGGGAGGGCGCCGTGCTCGTTACTTGGCGAGGAGTAAACTGAGTCCATGATCGCGCGACACGACGTCGTTCATACCGACCCCGAAATCCTGGCGGGCGAGCCAGTCTTCGTCGGAACCCGCGTACCGCTGAGGAACCTGTTTGACTACCTCGAGGCCGGCGACTCGCTCGAGATCTTCCTCGATGCGTTTCCCGATGTCTCGAAAGAGCAAGCTGTAGCCGCCCTGGAGATTGCGAGGGAGGCAATCACCGCCGTTGCGAGTGCTCGTTGATCAGTGCCTTCCACGCCAGCTAGCGGCGGAGCTGCTCGGCCATCAAGCCACGACGGTACGTGCCCAACGATGGCTTGGTCTTCGTAACGGCGTCCTGCTCCGAGCGGCCGTCGATGCCGGCTTCGAAGTATTCATCACGAACGACTCCAGCCTCGAGTTCCAGCAGAACGTCCAGCGAATCGGGATCGCTGTCATCTCCATCGAAGGCTTCCGGAACCGCATCCAGGACCTTCGGCCTCTGATCCCGCGAATCCAGCAGCACCTGGCGACCATCCAGCCCGGTCAGGTCATCACGCTAGGTCGAGACAAATAGCGGAACTGCCGCAGGTCGACGGTGTAGCGGTTACCGTCTTCGGCGAGCGGTCGTGCGTGGCGAAGTAGCCCGATGGCGCATCTCGCGGCCTCGCGCCAGCTCAGAAACACCTGTAGCTGAAGCTGATAGCCAGTCGTTGTTAACGCATCGCTAGCAAAACGCATTCGTTCTGCCCACGAAACGCGAAGCGTCGGGAGTGCGGCAGCGCACGAGCTGCCGCTCTTTCTTGCGGAGGCAGCACGTGCGAGTCTCGTTTCCAAAGAGGAATAGCTGATGTCACAAGAATCAACGATCGAGTGGACCGACGCAACATGGAATCCTGTGCGCGGCTGCACGAAGATAAGCCCCGGATGCAAACATTGCTATGCAGAGACGTTCGCCGAGCGTTTTCGCGGCGTTCCCGGGCATCCCTACGAATTGGGCTTCGATCTGCGGCTCGTACCGCAGAAACTAGAGGAGCCACTAAACTGGCGGAAGCCGAGGCTCATCTTCGTGAACTCGATGAGTGATCTTTTCCACGTGGATGTTCCGACCGACTTCATCAAACAGGCGGCTGACGTCATGAGGAAAGGGAGCTGGCATGTCTATCAAGTCCTGACGAAGCGCGCCGCGCGCCTACGCGAGCTTACAAACGGACCGCTCCGAGACGTGGCGCAGCTACCCCACATCTGGTGGGGTGTTTCCGTAGAGGACAAGAAGTATGGCGTTCCCCGCATTGGGGAGCTGCAAGCCGCTTCCGTAGCCGTCCGGTTTTTATCCGTAGAACCTCTGCTCGAAGACCTCGGCGAGCTTGATCTGAATGGCATCCACTGGGTTATTGTTGGCGGTGAATCGGGCCATGGGGCACGACCGATGCGTCCCGAGTGGGTCGAGTCCATCCGTGACCAGTGCATAGCCGCAGACGTTCCATTCTTCTTTAAGCAGTGGGGCGGGGTACAGAAGAAGCGGCACGGCCGGATGCTACAAGGTCGCACGTGGGATCAGATGCCGCTCTGTTACCTTCCAGAAGGACTGGCAGCTTCGGTCTGACGCGTGGCGGCCGCCCAACTTCACGAGGAAGTTCGGCAGGACGCGCGAGGCGGCGAGCTCGATCTTGATGCCGGACAGTGGGCTGTACGGAATGACTCGTTTGCGTACCCAGTAGGCGAAAAAGCTGCGGACCGAGGCGAGCTTGCGGCGGATCGAGGCGGTGGCGTAGCCGTCGGTCTTCAGCTGCGCCGACCACTTTTCGATGTGCTCCGGCCGCAGCGAGCGCAGCGTCGCGCGTTTGGGGACGAAGGCGCGGAACTGCCGGAGGTCGAGGGTGTAGGCGGTGACGGTCTTCGGCGAGCGCTCGTGCGTGGCGAAGTAGCCCGCGAGGAATTGCGCGATCGACTGGTCGAGCGTCAGCCGTTGCCGATGCACTGAGCGCGACAGGGTAGCGGCGATTCCGGCGATCCGTTGCCATAGGGATTTACGGACGGAGCAACCGTCGCGTGGCCTTCCCTTTGCTAGTAGAGTCCGTTCCCCAAAACGTACGACCACGAAAGGGTTCCGATGTCCGACACGACTGCCGCATTGCTTCAGCGCCACGAGGACGAGATCGTCCGCGAGTGGGTGCGTCTTCAGCAGCACGACCTCTCCATGCGCAACAACCTGCTGAAGGTGGGAGAGCTCGAGCAGCAATGCCGCGAGTTCCTGGCCGCGTTCGTGCTCGCGCTGCAGAGCGGCGGCACCGATATCAACGCCCCTGCCTGGAGCGGCGCGCGCGACCTGCTGGCCAACGTCTCCCGCTCCCGGGCCCGGCAGGGCTTCACGCCGACCGAGACCGCCACCTTCATCTTCTCGCTCAAGCAGCCGATTGCCGACGCGCTGCGCCGCGACGTCAAGCCGGAGCAGCTGGCCGACGAGCTCTGGAACATCACGCGCATCCTCGACACGCTCGGCCTCTTCACCACCGACACCTATCAGAAAGGGCGCGAAGAGATCATCTCGCGCCAGCAGCAGGAGCTCCTCGAGCTCTCCACGCCCGTCGTCGAATTGTGGGAAGGCGTGCTGGCGCTGCCGCTCATCGGCACGCTCGACAGCGCCCGCACGCAGGTGGTCATGGAAAGCCTGCTGCAAGCCATCGTCGACACCGGCTCGGAGATCGCCATCATCGACATCACCGGCGTCCCGGTCGTCGACACGCTGGTCGCACAGCATCTCCTCAAGACCGTGGCCGCGGCGCGGCTGATGGGAGCGGACTGCATCATCAGCGGAATCCGTCCGCAGATCGCGCAGACCATCGTCCACCTCGGCGTGGAGATCAACGACGTCACCACCAAAGCGACGCTCGCCGACGCGTTCGCGATCGCGCTGAACCGCCTCGGCCTGACCGTCGCGCGCAAGAAAGCGGTGTAGCCGATGGAACGCATCCCGATCCTGAAGATGGGGAGGTTTCTCCTCGTCTCGATCCAGGTGGACATGGACGACCGCACCGCCATGACCCTGCAGGACGATCTCACCGCGCAGATCGTCAAGCATCGCGCCAAGGCCGTGCTCATCGACATCTCCTCGCTCGACGTCGTCGACTCGTTCATCGGCCGCATGCTCGCCAACACCGCGGCCATGGCCCGCATCCTCGACGCCGAGACGGTGGTCGTGGGCATGCAGCCGTCCGTGGCCATCACGCTGGTCGAGCTGGGGCTGTCGCTCAAGGGCGTCCGCTCGGCGCTGAACGTCGAGCGCGGAATGGAGATGCTGCGCCGCATCGCCGAAGACGGCCCGGAAGAAGCCACGGATGACGACGGCGATCAAGAGTGAGACCGTCCCCGTCCGCGGCTCGGCGGAAGTCGTCAGCGTCCGTCACCTCGTGCGCCGGTGGGCCGTGGAGATCGGGTTCTCGCTCGTCGAGCAGACCAAGATCGTCACCGCGGCCAGCGAGCTGGCGCGCAACATGGTCGACTACGGCCGCGGCGGCACGATGACGGTCGAGTCGCTCGACAACGGCACGCGCAAGGGACTGCGCCTCATCTTCGAGGACCAGGGCCCCGGCATCCCCGACATCAACCAGGCCCTGCGCGACGGATTCACGTCCGGCAACGGCATGGGCCTAGGCCTGGGCGGCGCGAAGCGTCTGTCGAACGAGTTCGAGATCCGGAGCGCTCCGGGCGAAGGCACGCGTGTGGCCATTACGCGGTGGCGAGGCGCGTCTTGATCCGCATTCACCGGATCGAGCGGGTCGGCGACTCGAGCGAAGTGGCGGGCGCGCGCCGCGCGGCCTCGGAATGCGCGGCCACACTGCGCATGAGCGAGACCGCGACAGGCAACGCGGCGCTGCTGGCCACCGAGCTGGCCACGAACCTGATCAAGCACGCCGGCGGCGGGTCGATGCTCTTCGGCGTGGACGAGTCGCGCCCGCAGACCCTGACCATCACCGCGATCGACAAGGGCCGCGGCATGAACAACGTCGCCGCGGCAATGCAGGACGGCTACTCCACCGCCGGCAGCCAGGGCACCGGCCTCGGCGCCGTGGAGCGCCGCGCGACGTCCTTCGACATTTACACGATGGCCGACAAAGGGACGGTCATTCACTGCACGATCGCGGACGAGGCGCCGCGGCCGTCGCCGTTCGACGTGCAGCCGCGGATCAGCATCGCCGGCCTCTCGCTGCCGAAGCCGGGCGAGACGGCGTTCGGCGACTCCTGGATCGCCATGCGCGGCAACGACAGCATCACCGTCGCCGTCGCGGACGGACTGGGACACGGTCCCGCCGCCGCCACCGCGTCCGCCGCGGCCGTGCGCATTTTCTCCGGCGGCGCCGAGCAGCCGCTCGAGCAACTGATGCAGGACGCGCACGGCGCGCTGCGTCCGACGCGCGGCGCGGCGGTCGGCATCGCACGCATCCATCCGCAGCAACGGCGCGTCGACTTCATCGGCGCCGGCAACATCGCTGGTACGATTGCCGACGACGAAGGGATGCGCAAGACCGTGTCGCTGCCAGGCATCGTCGGACATGAGATGCGGAAACTGCAGACGTTTTCGTATCCCTGGACCGCCTCGTCCGTGCTGATCCTCCACTCGGACGGACTCTCCGCGAGCTGGGCCTCGAAATCCTATCCCGGTCTGCTCCAGCACGAGGCCGCACTGATCGCGGCCGTGCTCTATCGCGACCACTGCCGCGGCAACGACGACGCCACCGTGGTCGCGGCGAAAGCGTCATAACGATGCCGTTCACGCCACTCTCCTCGATCTCGCTGCACTTCGAATACGACCTCGTCGCGGCGCGGCGCCGTGCGCGGCAGATCGCCGCTCTGCTCGGCTTCGACGATCAGGACCAGACCCGCATCGCCACCGTGGCCTCGGAGATCGCCCGCAACGCGCTGCGCTACGGCGGCGGCGGGCGCATCGAGTTCGGGATCGACAGTCGCGACGGGACCGACGCGCTGACGATGTCGGTCGTCGACCGCGGGCCCGGGATCAAGAACCTCGACGACGTGCTGAGCGGACGATACGAGTCGAAGACCGGCATGGGCATCGGCCTGGTCGGCGCGCGCCGGCTGATGGACGACCTGCAGATCAGCACCGCGCCCGGCGGCACGACCGTCACCATCAAGAAGAACCTCGGCCCGCGCGCGCCGGCGATCACCAGCGAGATGGTGCGCCGCCTGGTCGACGAGCTGGCGAAGCAGCGAGCCGAGAGTCCGCTCGAAGAAATCCAGCAGCAGAACGCGGAGCTGCTCAACGCCCTCCGCCAGCTCAGCGAGCGGCAGGAAGAGCTGGAGCGTCTCAACCAGGAGCTCGAAGACACGAACCGCGGCGTGCTCGCGCTGTACGCGGAACTCGACGAAAAAGCGGAGTCGCTGCGTCGCGCCGACCAGGTCAAGACGCGCTTCCTCTCCGACATGAGCCACGAGTTCCGCACGCCGGTGAACTCGATCCTCGCGCTCACGCGCCTGCTCGAAGAATTGCCGCTGCCGGACGAAGGGCGCAAGCAGGTCGGACTGATCGGCCGGGCCGCGACAGACCTCGAGAGTCTGGTCAGCGACCTGCTGGATCTGGCCAAGATCGAGGCGGGGAAGATCGAAGTGCGGCCGGCGGAGCTCGAGGTCGCGAACCTCTTCTCCGCGTTGCGCGGCATGCTGCGGCCGCTGCTGCTCAACCGGTCGCTGGCCCTCGTCTTCGATGAGACCGAGGGGCTGCCGCTGATGTTCACGGACGAGGGAAAGCTGTCGCAGATCCTGCGCAACTTCATCTCCAACGCGCTCAAATTCACGGAGGCGGGCGAAGTGCGCGTCTCCGCGTCGCAGGCCGGTAACGCGATCCGCTTCTCCGTCGCCGACACCGGCATCGGCATCGCGCCGGAGGACCAGGAGCGCATCTTCGAAGAGTTCACGCAGGTCCATCACGCGCTGCAGAAAAACCAGAAAGGGACCGGTCTCGGACTCCCGCTGACACGCAAGCTGGCGACGATCCTCGGCGGCCGCGTCGGCGTGCACAGCACGCCCGGCGTCGGCTCGACGTTCTGGGCCGAGATCCCGATCCAGTATGACGGTCCTGACGCGCGCAAGCCCGCTCCGCCGGCGGACGCGCCGCCGATGCGCATCCTCATCGTCGACGACGACGAGACCGCGCGCTACACGCTGGCCAGCTTCGCCACGCGTCCCGGTGTCGAGATCACCGAAGCCGAGAACGGACTGCACGGCCTCGAACGCGCGACCAGCGAGCGTCCCGACAT
Source organism: Thermoanaerobaculia bacterium (assembly GCA_036387915.1). Classification (GTDB taxonomy): domain Bacteria; phylum Acidobacteriota; class Thermoanaerobaculia; order Gp7-AA8; family Gp7-AA8; genus QHVT01. The sequence goes on along the minus strand of DASVSV010000282.1, from coordinate 6,601 downwards.
CATCATGCTCGACCTGATGATGCCCGGCATCGGCGGCCACGAAGTGCTGGCGCGGCTCAAGGGCGATCCGGTGACGGCGGACATTCCGGTGGTGATCGTCACGTCGCGCTTCGTGAACGAGGCCGAGCGGCAGCAGATCCTCACGCGCGCCGCGAACGTGATCTACAAAGGCGACCTGTCGCGCGAGACGGTGTCCCGCGCGATCGCCGACGCGCTAGGCCAATAGCGCTTCCACGCGCGCGGCCAGCGCCGCGACGTCGAGCGGCTTGCGCAGCACGCCCTGCACGAACGAGGGGAAGCGGTGCTGCAGCTCGTCGCTCGGCACTTCCTCCGGCGGCGCGCTGGTGATGATCAGCACGGCCGGCGGCTCTTCGAGCGATTTCACGGACGGGTCGGAGAGCAGCGCCTCGAGCGAGGAGAGGAAGTCGATGCCGCTCATGAACGGCATCATCAGATCGAGGATCACGACCGAATATCGTTTTCGCGTGACCTGATGAAGCGCGTCGACGCCGTCGCGCGCGGCGTCGACGATGAGACTCGACCGCTCCTTCAGCACCTCGATCAGCAGGCGGCGGATGCTGTCGTCGTCTTCGACGACCAGTACGTTTCCGTGCATGGCCCTGACCGCGGTCGCGGCTGCAGGAATCCGGCCAGTCGGATCACCGCAGCGGACGCAACATCTCGAGCTGGCGGACGGTCCGTTTCGCGCCCGCGTGCTCCAGAAACGCGGCGATGCCGGCGTCCCGCTCGTCGACGTTCATGATGCGCAACGGCTTGCCGGCGACGTGTGCCGCCGCGTCCAGCAAACGCGTCCCGACGCCGCGCCTGCGCGCCTCCCGCCGCACCGCGAGCTGCGGCAGATCGCCCGTGCCGGGAAAGACGATGGCGTAGCCGTCGTCGTCGCCGAGGATGGTGTGGGGCTGGGTGGCGCGAGCGATCGAGGCGGTGGAGTTCTGCCAGGAAGGTTGAACGTCGAGGTTCACAGGCTCATGGTCGCCGAGGCTCACAGTCGAGAACCCGCTATGAGACTCTGAGCCTGTGAGCCTCTGAGCCTCGTACGTCCAGCACTGCAACCCCCGCACTTCCCTGAACCCGAGGTCGCGATACAACGCAATCGCGGACGGGTTGTTGTCCAGCACTTCGAGCACATAATCCTCGCATCCGTCCAGCACCTCGAACGATTTCTGCATGACCGCGCGGGCCAGGCCGCGGCGGCGGTGGGTGGGGACGACGCCGGTGCCGCTGTCATAGGCCAGTGCGCCGTCGACGCAGTTCACCGTGAAGGCGACCATGGTGTTGCCGTCGAAGGCGCCGATGGAGAGGGAGGGGAGCCAGCCGCGGCGCGTGAACATCTCGCGCAGCTGTTCGCGCGTGGGCGAGAGCTTCACCACATAGTCGCTGAACGCGGCCGTGAAGGCCGCGAACAGCGACTCGAAATCATCGTGTGTGAGAGTCCGGATCACTTGACGGGATCATTGTCCCAGTCACGCCCGGCCTCGCGCGAGCCGTTGTCGTCACGCACCTCCGGTTTCTCAGCGCCGAAGCTCTTGCCGCCCGACTTGCCGGCACCCATGTGCCCGCCACTCTTGTGCTTGCGCTCCGGCTCGGCAGGCTGATTGCTCGAGGCCGCATCGTCGCCACCGCGGTTGTTCTGGTTCGACATTCTGTTTCCTCCGAAAGGAGGAAATCGCAAGCGACGTGCCTTCATCGCGGCCAAACCGCGGTGGAGGACAGGCAATCCTGCCTGTCCTCCGGAAAGGCTTACAGCCGCACGATCCCGTTGTACGTCTCGGGACGGCGGTCGCGGAAGAACTGCCAGGTGTTGCGCACTTCGCGGATCTTGTCGAAGTCGAGGTCGGCTACGACCAGCGCGTCCTGGTCGCGCGGGGCGATGCTGACGATCTGGCCGCGCGGGTCGCAGAAGTAGCTCTGCCCGTAGAACTCGCCGATGTTCCACGGCCCCTCGGTGCCGACGCGGTTGATGGCGCCGATGAAGTAGCCGTTGGCGACGGCGTGCGCGGGCTGCTCGAGCTTCCAGAGGTACTCGGAGAGTCCGGCCACGGTCGCCGAAGGATTGAAGACGATCTCCGCGCCGCCGAGGCCGAGCTCGCGCGCCCCCTCGGGGAAGTGGCGGTCGTAGCAGATGTAGACGCCGACCTTCGCGTACGCCGTGTCGAAGACCGGGTAGCCGAGGTTGCCGGGACGGAAGTAGAACTTCTCCCAGAAGCCGGGCGCCACGTGCGGGATGTGGTTCTTGCGGTACTTGCCGAGGTACGTGCCGTCGGCGTCGATGACCGCGGCGGTGTTGTAGTAGATGCCAGTCGCTTCCTCTTCATAGAGAGGGACCACGATGACCATCGAGTACTTTTTCGCGTACTCCTGCATCAGCTTCGTCGTGTGGCCGTCGGGGATCTTCTCGACCGAGTCGTACCAGCGCGTGGACTGCTCGGCGCAGAAGTAGGGACCGGTGAAGATCTCCTGCATGCAGAGCATCTGCACGCCCTGTGCGCCGGCCTGGTCGATGAAGCCGAGCGTGCGCTCGATCTGCGCGTCGCGGATCTTCTCGATCGGCTCGGACGTGTCGGCGGCGAGCGAGGTCTGGATGAGACCGCATTTCACGATACGGGACATTGATTGGGCTCCTTGATTTCGAGACGCGACAGCTTACCGCAGTCGGGCTTCAGGGCGCAGTGAGCAGGGCGCGCTGGGCAGGGCGCAGTCAGCAGGGCGCAGGTCGCAGGAGACCGCTGCTTTTGCTCCTGCCCCCTGCTCACTGCCCCCTGACCCCCAACAACTTCTCCCCCGCCGCCGCGTATACCCTTGAGAACATCATGACCGCCAGCGGCTCCCTCCCGGCCGGTACCCGTGTCGGGCGATACGAGATCGTTTCGTTCCTCCGGCAGGGCGGGATGGGGGAGGTCTATGCCGCGCGCGACTCGAATCTCGATCGCCGCGTGGCGTTGAAAGTGCTGCCGCGGCATCGCACTTCCGATCCGGCGCGAGTAGCGCGGTTCGAGCGGGAGGCGCGGGCGTCGTCGACGCTCAACCATCCGTCCATCGTCTCGGTGCACGAAGCGGGCTCCGACGGCGACGTGCACTTTCTGGCGATGGAGCTCATCGACGGGCAGCCGCTCTCCGAGTGGCTGCGCAAGCGGCGCAGTGTGGCCGCACGCGTCGAGGTGATGGCGCAGGTCGCCGACGGACTGGCGCGCGCGCACGACGCGGGCATCGTCCATCGCGACCTCAAGCCGGACAACGTGATGGTCACGACCGACGGCCGCGCGAAGATCGTCGACTTCGGCATCGCCAAGCTCACCGAGCGCCTCGGCGAACGGACGGCACTCAGCGGCGGCACGACGCCGACCTCGCGCGTCGGCACCACGGCCTACATGGCGCCGGAGCAGGTCGAGGGAAAGACTCTCGACCATCGCGCCGATGTTTTTGCCTTCGGCGTCGTGTTGTACGAAGCGTTGGCCGGCGCGAATCCGTTCGCGGCCGCGCAATACGCCGACACGATTCACAACGTCGCGCACCTCGAGCCGCCGCTGGAGCGCATTCCGCCCGCGCTGCGGCGCGTCGTGCGCCGCTGCCTGCGCAAGGAGCCGGAGCAGCGCTACGACTCGTTGCGCGACGCGGCGCTCGACCTGCGCGAAGCCATCGTCGACGTCCCCGACGTGCCGAAACGCCGCCGCTGGCGGATGGCCGCGCTGATCGCGGTGCTTCTCGTCGCGCTCGCCGGCTGGCTGGCGCCTCGACCGGGGAAGCCCGAGGGGGCGCCGCGGGCGATGACGATGACCCGCCTCACCAACAGCGGCCGAGTCACCACCGCCGCCATCACGCCGGACGGCAATTACCTCGTGCACACGGTGCAGGAAGGCGACCTGCAGGCGATGTACGTCAAGCAGATCGCCAGCGGCACGCTGACGCGCATCGCCGAGCCCGCGCCGCGGAAATACTTCAACCTGCGGATTTCGGCGGACGGCAACTACGCGTACTTCATCGCCACCGAGCGCGACGAGCCGAACGTCGCCAATCTCTACCAGGTCCCGCTCCTCGGCGGCCCGCCGCGCCTCATCGCGGCGGACACGGAGTTCTGGTTCTCGCTCTCCCCGGACGGCAAGCGCGTGGTCTTCCGCCGCTTCAACGCCTTCGTGCGCGAGCACGTCATGACCGTCGCCGGGGTCGACGGCAGCGGCGAGGAAGTCCTGCTGCGCCGCAAGCATCCGAGCGTCATCAGCGTCCCGGTCTGGTCGCCCGACGGCGCGTCGATCACGTACGGCGGCGACAATCCGCGGAAGCGAGAAGGCGGCGGGCTCTATCGGCTGACGCTGGCCACGAAAGAGATCGCGAAGGTCCCGACGCCGAAATTTCCGGGCGTCGGCTCGTACGCCTGGCTGGCCGACGGCAGCGGCATCCTGGCCACGGTCTACGACCGCGAGCAGCCGCCGCAGGTCTGGTTCGTTCCCGCCGGCGATACGACCGGCCGCAAGGTGACGTCGGAAGTGAGCGCGTACTACGGCGTGCAGCCGACCGCGGACTCGCGCATGTTCTCCGCCGTACGCGAACAGACGGACTCGAACATTTACACGATCGACCTCGACGCGGCGCCGGGGAGCTCGATGCACGCGCTGACGTCGGGCTTCGGCAACTGGGTGGGCGGCTCGGGCGTGCGCTGGCTGAGCGACCGCGAGGTGCTCTTCAGCGGCCACGAGCGGGGCGCGAACACGGTTTTCGTCGTCGACGCAAAGGGCGGCACGCCGCGGCGTCTGATCCACAACATGCCGGTCTGGCATCCGGTGGTCTCTCCCGACGGGTCGCGCATCGCGTTCATGTCCGACCAGACCGACTCGCACCAGATCTGGATCGCGGACCGCAACGGCGCCAACCCGCGCCAGATCACGCGCGGCTCGCGCTCGGGCTTTCCGTCATTCCTGCCGGACGGCCGCTCCATCGTCTACCTCAGCACCGACCAGTCGCAGTACGCCTGGCGTGTGCCGGTCGACGGCTCGTCGCCGCCCGTCCAGCTAACGAGCGTGCCGACCAGCTTCGCCGTGGTGTCGCCGGACGGCCAGTGGCTGCTCTGCCGCCTCCGCTCGCGCGAGCCGAACGTGCCGCTCTGGCGCACCGCCATCGTACCGATCGACGGCAGCGGCACGCCGCGCTTCTTCGACGTGCCGCGCGACGGCGGAACGCCGCTGCTGCAGTGGCATCCGGACGGACGCTCGTTTTTCTACGTCGACCTGATCGGCGGAAACGCGAACGTCTGGCAGCAGGACCTCGACGGCAGCGCACCGCGGCAGCGCACGTCCCTCGAGCCGGGCGAGATCTTCTCGTTCGACGTCGCCCGGGACGGCAAACGCCTCGTCGTCTCCCGCGGCCAGTCGCAACGCGACGCGGTGCTGATCCGCGATTTCCGGTGACGCGTTGTTCGTTGCCCGTTGCTCGCCGGAGGGGCCTCAACGCATCCCGGACGAGCAACGGGTAACGTCATGACGCGGTGGCCGTCGGCGCAAGCGCGTCGACCGCGATCAGCCGCATGCGGATCGTGCCGACGAGAATCTCGTCGCCGGCGCGCACCTCCGTCGGCTGCTCCACGCGGCGCGTGCCGACATACGTGCCGTTCTTGCTGCCGAGGTCTTCGAGGGTGACGCGGGTGCCGGTGACGAGGAGGCGCGCGTGATGGCGGGACACTTCCGGTGCGCGGATCACGACGGCGTCGTGCGGATCGCGTCCGATGACGTTCTCGCCGCTGCGCAGCGGGATCTCGTCGCCGCCGAGGAGAATCGAAAAGCGCGCCGCGTCCTCGGCCATGCCGGTGGCGGCGAACGCGTAGCCGACGCGATGCACGGTCCGGATGACGAGAGGCTCCGTCGCCGCGCGCACTTCGGCGACCAGTCCGTGCAGATTGCCCGGCTCCACGACCACGTCCGGCCAGAGCGTGGCGTAGAGCGTGTCGCGCGTGACCGGGTTCGGACGCGCGTCGATCAGCACTGCGAGCAGACGAAAAGCCTTCGGCGACAACGCGACAGTCACGCCGTCGCGCCGCAACTCGCGCGCCGCTGCGTCGAAGGTGAACGCGCCGAACCGGAAGGGCACGAGCTCAGTTTCCCATAACTTCCCGAGGATTCCCGCAGGTCTCCGGGTGACCTCGAAAGCGAGCCTGCATGCATGCTCGCGCTGCTCCTCGTCGTCATCCTCAACATGCAGCTCGCCACCGCGGAAGCGCACTTCTGGTACGACGCGCTGCTCGCCGAATCGGGCTACGGCCGCCTGCCGCACGAACGCGCCGCGTTCCTCATCTCCGAAGCCGACGGCACGCTGACCACGCAGCCGTGGGAGGTCACGGGCATCCGTCACGCCAGCTATCGCGGCGCGATCCCGCAGCGCGCTATCGCCATCATGCACACGCATCCGCGCGGCGAGCCGCACCCCTCGTCACGCGACCGCGCCGAAGCGCGTCGACTGGGCATCCCCGTAATCGTGGTGACGACTGAGGGCGTGATCGCGGCGATGCCGGACGGAAGGGAGGCGCGCGTCCGGAGCGCCGGCCGCTGAGCGATGGACCCACGCGGCTCGCGCGGATCGTTCCTGAAGCTAAAAG
>DASVSV010000281.1:0-17136 GCA_036387915.1 Thermoanaerobaculia bacterium | reverse complement strand
CCGGAGGGGAGTCCCATCTTCACGATCTCGGCGCGCATGGCCTCGATGCGGTCCGCCAGCGCGTAGCCTGGCGCGACGCTGGCGCTGACGGTGACCTGGCGCTCGCGATCGAGACGGTCGATACGCGACGGGCTCACGCCGCGCTCGATGTTGACCACGTTGTCGAGGCGCACCAGATCCCCGCCCTCGGTCGGCACGTAGAGCCGCCCGATGGCGGCGGGATCGTCGCGGTTCGCGCGCTCGACGCGCAGTTGGACGTCGTAGTCCTCGTTGACCGAGGCGTCGCGGTAGCGGGTGACTTCCTGGTCGCCGCCGACCATGACGTTGAGACTGGTGGCGATGTCGGACGTCGAGACGCCGAGGTCCGCGGCGCGGGCCCGGTCGATGTTCGCGCGCAGCTCCGGCTTGTCCAGCTCGAGGTTCGTGTCGACGTCGTTAAAGCCGGGCAGCTTCTGCGTGCGCGACACCAGCTCGTCCGCGTACACGGCGAGCTGCTCGATGTCCGGGCCGCGGATGACGAAGTTGATGTCCGAGCGGCCGCCGGGACCGAAGTTGAACGAGGGCGGATTGCGCGGCGCGACGCGGATCGGCGCGTACTTGCGCGTCCGCTTGCGCACCTCCTGCATCACGTCCTGCGCGGAGTAATTATCGCGGAACGCGTTCCATGGCTTCCCGGTCTTCAGCGAGTTCCAGAACTTCGTGAACGAGAGCGTGCGCTCTTCGTGCGGCGCGATGCGCACGTAGGCGCTGCCGTTCGAGGTCGAGCTGAGGAAGCCGCCGCCGGCCGTGGCCAGCACGAGGCGCACGCCGGGCGTGTCGAGCAGCTCCTTCTCGATCTGCATCATGGCCTCGTTCATCGCGGCCAGGCTGGTGCCCTGCGGCGCGTTGACGCTGACGTCGAACTCCGCCTCGTCGACGTTCGTGGGGATGAACTCCTGCTTCACCGCCTTGTAGAGCGGAATGCTGGTCAGGATGACCACCACGCCGATGATGGCCACGAGCTTCCGGTTGCGCATCGAGAAGTCGAGCATGCGCATGTAGAGCGCGTCGATGCGTCCGTAGAAGCCGGTGCGCGAGCCGTGGCCGCCTTCCGCGTCCTTCGTGCTGAGCAGGCGCGAGCTCATCATCGGCGTGAGCGTGAACGAGACCAGCAGCGACACCATGATCGCCACCGCCGCGGTGATGCCGAACTGGTATAGGAAGCGGCCGGAGATCGAGGACATGAACGACACCGGCAGGAAGATGACCACCAGCGAGAGTGTGGTCGCCAGGACCGCCAGGCCGATGTCCTTCGTGGCCGCGGCCGCGGCTTCCATCGGCTTCATCTTCTTCTCTTCGATGAAGCGGAAGATGTTCTCCAGCACGACGATGGCGTCGTCGATGACGATGCCGACCATCAGCACGAGGGCCAGCATGGTCACGCTGTTGAGCGTGAAGTCGAGCGCCCACATCATGCCGAACGTCGCGATGACGGAGGCGGGGATGGCGATGCCGGCGATGATCGTCGAGCGCCACGAGCGCATGAAGATCAGCACGACGATGGAAGCCAGGATCGAGCCGAGGACGAGATGGACCTTGATCTCGTGCATGGCCGCCTCGATGTAGCGCGACTGGTCGCGGATCGTCTCGAGCTTGATGTCCGGCGGAAGCTGGGCCTGCACTTTCGGCAGCGCGGCCTTGATGCCGTTGATCACTTCGATCGTGTTCGCGCCCGACTGGCGGCGGATCTCGAGCGTGACCGTGGGGACGCCGTTCAGGCGCGCCAGGCTGCGTTGTTCCTTGGTGCCGTCTTCGACGCGGCCGATGTCGCGGATGCGCACCGGCGTGCCGGCGGTTTCGTTGACGACGTCCTGTTGCCGCGCGCCGCTGCCGCCGGTGCGCGTGGCGATGACGAGGTTCTCGAACGCGGACGGCTCGGTGTAGCGCCCCATCGTCCGCAGCGTCAGCTCCTGACGGTCGGTGGTGACGTTGCCGCCCGGGAGATCGGCATTCTGCCGGTCGAGCGCGGTGCGCACGGCGGTGATCGGGAGCTGGTACGCCGCCAGCCGATCGGCGTCGACCCAGACGTTGATGGCGCGCTCGAGTCCACCGGTGATGCCGACTTCACCGACGCCGCCGGTGCGCTCGAGCTGCACGCGCACGGTCTTGTCGGCCAGCTCGGTCAGCTCGCGCAGCGACCGTTCGCCGGAGAGCGCGATGGTCATGACCGGCGAGCTGTCGTTGTCGAATTTCGACACGACCGGCGGCGTCGCATCCTCGGGCAACTGCCGCACGACCGTGGCCACGCGGTCGCGCACGTCCTGGGCCGCGGTCTCCAGATCGCGGTCGAGCTTGAACGTGGCGATGACGTTCGAGGTGCCGGGGCCGGAAACCGAGCGCAGCTCGTCGATGCCGTCGACGGTGTTGACCACTTCCTCGACCCGCTGCGTGATCAGCGACTCGACTTCTTCCGGCGAGGCACCGGGCAGGGAGGTGCGCACGCTGACCGTAGGCAGGTCGACGGAGGGGTAGCGGTCGACGCCGAGCTGCGCGTACCCGGCGGCGCCGACGACGACGAGCGCGAGCACGATCATCGAGGCGAAGACCGGACGGCGGATACAGATTTCTGCGAGTTTCTGCATGATCGGTTACTGCGTCACCACGGCCTGGCCGGGTCTCAGGTTCACAGGGTTGAGCACCACTTCGTCGCCGGTCTCCACACCGCTGAGCACTTCGATCCAGTCGCCGGTGCGGCGTCCCGTCGTGACGGGCTTCTCTTTCGTTTTGCCCTTGTCGACGACGACGACTTTCTCGATGCCGGCGAACGTCACCAGCGCCTCTTTCGGAATGGCCAGCGACGACGACGTGGTGTTGGTGACGATGGTCGCGCGCGCGAACGAGCCGGCGCGCAGGGTGCCGTTGTTGGGGATGTCGGCTTCCATCTGCAGGACGCGCGTGCGCTCGGCGATGGTCGGGCTGATCCGCGTCACGCGTCCCGTGTATTGTCCCGGCGCACCGTCGACGGCGAGCTGGACGCTCTGGCCGACGCGGATGCTGGCCGCCTCGCGCTCCGGCACCTCGGCCCGGAATCGCAACGGGTCGACACGCACGATCTCCGCGACCGGCGCGCCCGCGCTGAGGAACTCGCCCAGCGACGCGATGCGCTGCTGGATGACTCCGTCGAACGCCGCCACCACGGCCGTGTCCGCGAGCTGCTGCCGCGCCAGCGCCACCTCGGCGCGCCGCTGCGTGGCCACGGCCTGGCGGTTGCGGATCTCTTCGAGCGATTCCTGATAGCGGCTCTCCGCGACACGCGACTGCGACTGCACCTGGTCGAAGTCGGCTTTCGAGATGACGCCGTCTTTCAACAGCGCGGAGTAGCGCTCGCGCGTGGCACGCGCTTCTTCGAGCACCGCACGCGCCTCGCGCACCGGCGGCGTGTCCGACGGATCGACGGCGTCGCTGCCGCCGGCGGCCGGCAGGCCGAGGCGTACGCGCGCCTGCGCCAGTCCGGCTTCGGCCTGTTGCAGACGAATGTTGTAGTCGGTGGGATCGATGCGCGCGATCAGCTGTCCGCGCCGGACGTGGCTGCCGAGGTCGACGGCGAGGCTCTGCACGCGTCCGGCGACCTTCGTGCCGACGGTGGCGCGCTCGTACGCGTCGAGGGTGCCGTTGACGATGACGGACTGGCCGAGCTGGCGCTCGACGACCCGTGCGGTCCGGACACGCTTCGGCGCCTGGTCGCGCTTGCCTTCCTGCGCGACGGCGGACTGCGAATCACCCCCGCACGCACCGATCAGGAGCAGGAGCAGGACGGCTGAGGCTGGAATGGCTTGACGGAACACGGCGCGCATCGGTGATCCAAGAACCGTGCACCCCCGCGTCCGGGTTCCCGAAATGCCACGAATGGCACGCAGGTGTCACGAACTGCAGGCCCGTCGACCCGCCACCCCTATGCCTCTCCCCCTCGTCGCCTCCACCGCAGTTCTCCCTGAAGAATACGAGCGGCGGGCTATACAGGCCGCCGCTCGCTGAGCGTCAGAACGCGAGCGTCGCGTTCGGGATCCGCGTGCACGAGTAGTAGCAGGAGGACGAGTCCCAGTCCCGCAACTGGCAGAAGTACACGTCCATGCTGGAGGTGCGGAAGGACGTGAAGACCATACAAGCCTCGACCGCCTGCGCGCCGGACAGCGCGATGATGACTCCAGCCACGATGGCGCAGAAAGTTGATTTGAAGCGCATTGGTTTTTCTCCTAGGTCAGGTTGGTCAACCACTGTGTGAAGCCGGCGCGCGCCTGTTCGGTCATCGACGCGCCGCCCCACGTCCGCTTTACGACACCATTCTCGAGATAGATCTTGATCGGTACGCCGGTGACCCCGAGGCCCTGCATGAGGGCCATGCCGTCATCGCGGACGACCGGGAAGGGGAAGAGGGCCTGCGCCTTCTGCAGGGCCTCCGCGTCCTGTTCGAACGAGAGCACGCCCAGGAACTTCACGTCATTGCGCTTGCCGACCACGCCGCGCAGGAATCGCGCTTCCAGCAGGCATGCGTCGCAGCTCGTCGTCACCATCACCAGGACGACTTTTCCTTTACGCCACGAGTCGTCCGCCACCGGTTTTTCGCCGGGTGCGATGAAGCGCGCCGGCGGAAGCTGGTTTCCGGTGCGCCTTTGCAAGACGTGGAACGGATCCTTGCGCTCGGCGACCTTCGAAGCGGTCGAGAAAACAGCTCCCGCGTAGCCGACGACGAACGCCAGTGCCACGCCCATCGCCACGGTCCATGTCTGTGTCAGGGTCATGTGAAGTTCCTCGGTGTGCGGGCACTACACGATCTGGATCCGCTCGTACGAGCAGGTGTACTGGCAGTGGCCGCCCTCTGAGCCGGTGTTCCAGCAGGTGTATCTGCCGTTGGACGTGTTCAGGGTGAACCAGGCCTGGCAGGCGTGGACCGCCTGCACCCCCAGCAACATGACGGCAAGCGTGGCAAACAGCACGGTCAATCGCAGTCGTTTCATCGTGTGATTCCTCCGTGGTCAATTTAGGGGATGCGCAGGAATTCGCTTTGAACGGAGGGGCCGTCGTTCTGAATGGAGATGCTGTTCTTGTCACAGAATGAAAATTGCCGCATCACCGCCGACGGATTGAGGCCGAGCATGCCGCGGAAGGCACGGCTCAGATGCGCGGGATCGGCAAAGCCGACGCCGTACGCGATGGCGGTCAGCGAGCGTTCGGACCTCATCGCCCGAAATGCCGCGTGCAGGCGCAGCCACAGCGAGTAGCGCTTGATCGAGATGTTCGTCTGTTCGCGAAACAGGTGCACGAGCCGGCTGGGGGAGAGCGAGACCGCCGCCGCGATCTCGTGCACCGGAACGTGAACGGCGGGGGAGGCGCGGATGAGGCGCAACGCGGTCAGGATGCGCGGGTCGATGAAGCGCAGGTTGAGCCCCGAGGCGAACGTGCCGATCAGCATCCGCCGCAGCGTTTCGGGGTCGTTGAACGGGTATTGCCGCGGCGGCCGCGCGGGCAGGATGGTCGTGCGCGCGGGGAGCCGACGCCCTTCCGCCGTCTCCGGCCCGACCAGCAGGATGCAGCCGGACGCGTCGCTGGCGTCGAGCTCGTGCGGGATGTCGGGCGCAATGACCGCTGCCTCGAAGGATGTCCAGGCCGCTTCCGACGCCAGTCGCATCCGGAACCGCCCCTGCAGCGCGACGCAGATCTCGAACGCATGCGGCGTGTGCACGTCCAGCCGCAGCCCATCACCGACAAAGAGACAGCTGTCACCAAGAACGTGGATCACCGAGCCCATGGAACTGACGATGGCAATTCGGGCGCGAGATTCGGATCCCGATGTGACGAAACGGTGTCTGCTGAAGCGAAGTGATCCATCACGAATGACGTACCATCCTCCCCATGCCCCGCATCGCACTCCTCCTTCTGGCAGCGCTGCTGTCGCCGGTCGCGCTCGCCGCGCGTTCGCTCGAGCCGCCGAAGGCGAATGAGAAATGGATCACGTTGCGGGCGGACGAGTTCCGCTTCGTCAGCAACGTGTCGCCGGCGAAGACGCTCGACATCGCGCGCGATCTGCTGCGCATGCGTGCCGCACTCGGCGCGGTCACGAATCTGAAGGTGCGGTCGGCGCTGCCGACGTCGGTCTTCATCTTTGCCAATGAGCGTGCGTTCGGCCCTTATCGCGATGCGGTGCTGCAGCGGAAGAGCGACCACATCGTCGGCGTCTTCACCGGCACGCAGACCGACAACTTCATCCTCGTGCGCAGCGACGTCGCGGAGATCGACCAGACCGTCTACCACGAGCTCACGCACTACTTCGTGCGCAACACCACCGGCCCGCTGCCGCTCTGGATCAGCGAAGGGATCGCCGAGTACTACTCGACCTTCACCACCAGCGGCAACGACGTGCACATCGGCCGGCCGATCGCGGAGCACGTGCACTGGCTCCGCGCGTCGACGATGATCCCGCTGCGCGACCTCTTCGCGACGACCTCCGCCTCGCCGATCTACAACGAGGGCACGCGCACCGGCGTTTTCTACGCGCAGTCGTGGGCGCTCTTCCACTATCTGATGAGCGACGCCGATCGCCGCCTGAAGTTCAGCCGCTTCCTGCAGCTCCTCGGCGCGGACAAGTCCGCCGACGAAGCCTTCGAGACGGCGTTCGCGGTGAAGTACTCCGACCTCGAACAGGAACTGCGCAAGTACGTTCGCCGCAACGCGTTCACGTACGTCAAACACTCGTTGGCGGAGCTGCCGGTCGCGGAGCCGCCGAAGCCCGAGCCGATGGCGCACGGCGACGTCCTCTTCGCCCTCGCCCATCTGCTCGGGCACACCGACGGCGCCAACGCCGCGATCGCTGAACGCTATCTGCGCGAGTCGCTCGGCGCGAATCCGCGGAACGCCGCCGCCCACGCGGACCTCGGCCGGCTGCACGAGCTGGCCAATCGCCGCGCCGAGGCCGATGCCGCGTATCGCACGGCCGTCGAGCTCGGCTCCGGCGACGCGGGCGTCTACCTGTTCGCCGCGCTCAGTCTCGTCCAGCGCTTCGCCGGAAAGCTCACCAGCGAGATCCCGGCCGAGGATCTGCGTTACGCGCGCTCGCTCTTTCGGCGCGCCAGCGAGCTCGATCCGACGATGGCCCTGGCGTGGGCCGGCCTCGGCACGACGTACCTCGGCGAGCGCGATCTCGCACCCGGCATCACGGCGCTGGAGAAGAGTCTCCAGCTCGCGCCCGGCGACGAGCAGGCCGCGTTTCACCTCCTGCAGCTTTACGTCGGCGCGGACCGGCATCAGGACGCCGTGCGGATGTTCGACACGGTGCTCGTGCACAGCTCGGACGCCGCGATGGTCGCGCACGCGCGCGAGGCGCTGCTCATGGCCGAGGTGCGCAAAGTGGAGCGGCTCGCGGACGAGCAGAAGCCTCAGGAGGCGATGGCGCTGGCGAAGTCGCTGATGGCGCGGACCACCGACGAATCGCTGAAAGAGCATCTGGCCGGATTCATCCAGAGCCTCGACGCCATGGCCGCGGCGGAAGTCGTGAATCGCGCCATCAGTCACGCCAACGCCGGCAACAACGTGCAGGCGCTGAAGATCCTGGATGAGGTCATGCCGACCATCACGGACCCGGACCTGCGCAAAGAAGCGGAGCGTTTTCGCGCCGACGTGGCGAAGCGCGTCATGAAGAAGAAGTGACTCGTCACGCGTTCGTTGCTCGCGCCGTGAAACCGTCGCGGCGGATTCGAGTACAACGAGCCATGTACAAAAGGCCGTTCGTCGCTCTGCTCGCGTTTCTCGCGTGCTCGCTGTCACTCGTCGCGCAAGCGAATCCGGCCATCGAGGGCGGACGCGCCGACGTCCGCGCGATCATGGAGGCGCAGAAGGCGCCGGGGATGTCAGTGGCCGTGCTGGTCGACGGAAAGGTCGTCTGGTCGGAGGGCTTCGGACTGGCGGACGTGGAACAGAACGTCGCCGCTTCCGCCGCCACGCGCTATCGCCTCGGCAGCGTGTCGAAACTCTTCACCGCGGCCGTCGCGGCGAGGCTCGCCGAGCGCGGTGCGCTCGACCTAGACGCGCCGGTGAGCAAGTACGCCGCCTTTCCGCACGAGGTCACGTCGCGCCAGATCCTCGGCCATCTCTCCGGGATTCGCCACTACGGCAACGCCGATCCGATCTTCGCCGGCAAGACGTACGCGTCACTGCGCGAAGGCCTGTCGATCTTTGCGAAGGATCCACTGCTCGCGCCGCCCGGCACCGCCTACACCTACACGAGCTACGGCTTCAATCTCCTCGGCGTGGTGATCGAAGGCGCCAGCCGCCGCACGTTCGCCGAGGCGCTGGCGGACGAAGTGATTCTTCCCCTTGGAGTGAAAACCATCGCCCTCGACGATCCGTCCACGATCGTGCCCAACCGCGCCGCCTTCTACGACAAACGCGCCGACGGCACGATCCGCAACGCGGCCCCGAACGACAGCAGCTACAAGTGGCCATCGGGCGGACTGGTCGCCTCGGCCGAAGACGTGGCCCGCTTCGCCGACGCGCACGTGAAACCGGGCTATCTCTACGAGGTCATGCTGACGCAGATGTTCACCCCGCAGAAGATGGCCGACGGCAAGCCAACCAACGTCGGCCTCGGATGGCGCGTCAATCAGACCGAAGACGGCACCCGCTACTGGCACCACGGCGGCACGATCACCGGCGGACGCGCCTTCGTGCTCGTGCTCCCGGAGCAGCGCGTGTCCGTCGCCCTGCTGGCCAACCTGCTCGTGCGCTACGACGAAAAGGACCTCCTCGCAATCGCGCGGCGGTTCGTGCGGTGAATATGAGTCCGCAATCACGCCTCTCGCGAGACACGTGCAAACGTAGGGCGTGGCTTCAGCCCGCCCACCCCGCCCAGGGGGCGGGCTGAAGCCACGCCCTACGTTCGCGAACTGCCGGCGATCTGCTCGTGCTCCAACAATGAGAACGGGGCTCGCAATCGCTCGTTCCGTTCGGGCTCGGCTTGTAAGAACTCGCGAGGCACGTGCTAAACGTAGGGCGCGGCTTCAGCCCGCCCCCTGGGCGGGGTGGGCGGCCTGGAGCACTGCCGGCGAACCGTCCACTCCGCGTAGACACGCCCACCCCGAGGTAGCATCACGGCATGACAGCGGTCGTTGAAATCGATCCCGTGCTCGACGTCGTCGAGCGCACGTGGGGCTTCTCCTCGCTTCGTCCGTTGCAGCGGCAGGCCATCGACGCCGTGCTGGCCGGGCGGGACTCTTTGCTGGTCGTGCCGACCGGGGGAGGGAAGTCGCTCTGCTTCCAGGCGCCGGCGCTGCTGCTCGACGGACTGACCGTCGTCGTGTCGCCGCTGATCGCGTTGATGAAGGATCAGGTGGACGCGCTCGTGTCGAGCGGCGTGGCCGCGGCGGCCTTGAACAGCACCACCGCCGGCGACGAGGCGCGCGCCATCGAGCGCGACGCGGTGAATGGCACGCTGCGGCTGCTGTTCGTCTCGCCGGAGCGACTGGCTACGTCGTCGCTTCGTGCACTACTGCGTGGTGCGCGGGTGCGTGCGTTCGCCATCGACGAGGCGCACTGCATCAGTCACTGGGGACACGACTTCCGTCCCGAGTACCGCCAGCTCCGCGAGCTGCACGATCTCTTTCCCGACGCGTCGATCCACGCCTTCACCGCGACCGCGACCGAGCAGGTGCGCGCCGACATCTGCACCGAGCTGCGGCTGCGCGACCCGCTGGTGCTGGTCGGCGATCTGGATCGGCCGAACCTGCGCTATCGCGTCGTGCCGCGCGGCGACGAGGTTCTACAGGTCGAAGACGTCATCCGCCGCCATCCCGGTGAAGCGGGCATCGTCTACTGCATCCGCCGCAAGGACGTCGACGCGGTCTCCGCGGCGCTCGCGTCGCGCGGGCATCGCGTCGCCGGCTATCACGCCGGCATGACTCCCGAGGAGCGGCGCGACGCGCAGGAGGCGTTCGCGTCCGAGCGCGCGGACATCGTCGTGGCCACGGTCGCATTCGGCATGGGCATCGACCGCTCCAACGTCCGCTTCGTCGTGCACGCCGGGATGCCGAAGTCGATCGAGCACTATCAGCAGGAGGCCGGCCGCGCCGGCCGCGACGGCCTGGCCTCGGAGTGCGTGCTGCTCTACGACGCCGGCGATGCGATGACGTGGACGCGCATCCTCGAACAGAGCTTCTCGGAGGAGGAGCAGCTCGACATTGCCCTCGGGCAACTGGCGGCCATGAACCGCTTCTGCGTGTCGGCCGGCTGCCGCCACCGCGCGCTGGTCGAGCACTTCGGCGGCGCCTGGACCCTCGACAAGTGCGACGCGTGCGATCTCTGTCTCGGCGAGCTGGAGACCGTCGCCGATTCGACGGTCATCGCGCAGAAGATCCTCTCCTGCGTGGTGCGCGTGGGGCAGACCTTCGGCGCCGCCCACGTGGCCGGCGTGTTGCGTGGCGAGCGCTCCGCGCGCATCCTCGAGCGGCAGCACGATTCGCTCTCGACGTTCGGGCTCCTGCGCGAGCACACCAGCGACGAGCTGCGCGGCTGGATCGCGCAACTCGTCGCCTCCGGCGCCCTCGTGCAGGAAGGCGGCTCGCGCCCCTTCCTCCGCCTCGGCCCGGCGGCGCGCGCGATCCTGCGCGGCGAAGCTGACGTGCAACTGCTGCAGACGAGCAGCACTACCATCCGCGACGGCGCCGACGAATGGACCGGCGTCGACCGCGAGATCTTCGAGGCACTGCGCGAGTGGCGCCGCGAGACCGCCGCCGCGCGCAATGTCGCCCCCTTCGTGATCCTCGGCGACCGCACACTGCGCGACCTCGCCGCGGCACGACCGTCGTCGCTGGAGCGGATGCGCGCGATCTCCGGCATCGGCGAGGTGCGCCTGCGCGAGCACGGCCAGGAACTGCTGCACATCGTCGACACGCACTCCGCGGCGCGAGACCTCGCACGCGACGTCGCTCTCGCGGCGCCTCCACCACGCGAACGCTCGCGCACTTCGCGCGTCACCGGGGCGAAGACGGAGTCCCTCCGCCTCCTGCAACTCGACACGTCCATCGACGAGGTGATGGAGCGCACCGGCCGCGCGCGCTCGACGGTCCTCGGCGATCTCTGCGAGCTGATCGAAGAGCGCCGCTACACGCCGTCGCTGCGTCTCTGGATGAGCGAAGAAGAAGAGGAGGCAATCCGCCGCGCCATTGCCGAAGCGGGGATGGAACGGCTGCGTCCCATCCGCGACCTCACGGGCGAAGAGATCTCATACGACCAGATCCGCATCGTCGTCGCCGCTATCCGCGCCGCTGGCTGAAGGGAGACGACGGGGGGCCTCCGGCGGGCCGGTGCGACCGGCGGCGCTTGTTGGCCTGGTGTGAACGCACGTCTGTCGACGAAACACGTGTTTGCGCGAGGCGAGAGATCACTCGCAGATCGGCGGGCACGTTTCCAGGCGGTAAGTGCGGTAGCTGGGGCTCGTGTCACCCCACGACCAGGCATTGCCGTCGCAGTCGACGCCCGACTCGCCGGCCAGGACGAGCACGTGATTGCAGATGTTGCCCGAGCACGACTGCGTGTACCAGTACTCGGTGATCCGGGTCTTCGGGTAGAAGCACGCGGCTTCGGCGACGGACTGCTGCGTGGGAGTGGCGATCGCGCAGACGGCGGCGATCAACGTGATGATGACGGCCTGACGAATCTTCATGGGACGTTCCTTTGAAGTGGGGATGGGAGATGGTAGCACGCGATGCCGTCCTTCCGCCCAGCAGCCAGCCGCGTTGCACGCCGTCGGCGCACCGCATCGGCGACCGCGTAGTGCCGTAAACACTTCGGGCCGGCTTTCGCCGGCCCGATTGTGTGATGGCTAGAACGTGGCGTCCAGGAAGGGACGCAGCTTCTTGCTGCGGCTGGGGTGGCGCAGCTTGCGGAGCGCTTTCGACTCGATCTGGCGGATTCGTTCGCGGGTGACGTTGAACGAGCGGCCCACTTCCTCGAGGGTGTGCTCGGCGCCGTCGCCGACTCCGAAGCGCATCTTGAGGACCTGCTCCTCGCGGGGGGTGAGGGTGCGCAGGACCTTGGAGGTCTGCTCCTTGAGGTTGGCGACGATGACGTGCTCGATGGGGGAGATCACGCCGCGATCCTCGATGAAATCGCCGAGGTGCGAGTCTTCCTCTTCTCCGATCGGAGTCTCGAGGGAGATCGGCTCCTGGGCGATCTTCATGATCTTGCGCACCTTGGCCACCGGCATGTCCATCCGCTCGGCAATCTCCTCGGCCTGCGGTTCGCGGCCGAGCTCCTGCACGAGCGCGCGGGACGTGCGCGTCAGCTTGTTGATGGTCTCGATCATGTGCACGGGGATGCGGATGGTGCGGGCCTGGTCGGCGATGGCGCGGGTGATGGCCTGGCGGATCCACCACGTCGCGTACGTGGAGAACTTGTAGCCGCGGCGGTACTCGAACTTCTCGACCGCCTTCATCAGGCCGATGTTGCCTTCCTGGATGAGGTCGAGGAACTGCAGTCCGCGGTTCGTGTACTTTTTGGCGATGGAGACCACCAGGCGCAGGTTGGCCACGATCAGCTCCTGCTTGGCCTGATCGGCTTCCTCTTCGCCGGAGCGGATCTCGCGGATCGTCTTGCGCAGGTCTTCATGCGTGACGCCGTAGAACATCTCCAGCTCGTTGAGCTTCTCCTGGTACTTGGTCAGGCGGCGCTTGTAGAAGTCGCGGCGGGTGCGGTCCTTCTCGCGCTTGAGGGCCTGCTCGTCCTTGCGGATCATCGACACGGCCTGGGCCAGCTCGTTGTCGATGTCCTTGAGCTTGTTGATCATGCGATTCCGCGTCTGCGGAGTGAAGTCGACGCGCTGCAGCTCGTCGGCCAGCTCCTGCTCGATGCGGTCCATGTTCTTGAGGGTGGTGGCGATGGTGCGGTCCGAAAGCTTCTTCGGGTCGGCCAGCTTCACCAGGCCGTCTTTGATCTTCTTGTCGAGCTTCTGGATGCCCTCGAAGATGCCCATGATGTCGGCGATCTTGTTGATCGCGGCGGCGGGCATCTTGGCTTCGCCGTCCGGCGCGGCGGCGTCGATGGTGCTGCCGTCGTCGTCGGGCATGGCCAGGTCGATGGTCTCCTTGATCACGCGGGCGTCCTTCTTGGCCGCCTCGTAGATCTTGAGGATCTCTTCCCGGATGATGCGGTTCGCGGAGAGGGCCTTGAAGACCTTCCGCTCGCCCTTTTCGATGCGCTTGGCGATGTCGACTTCGCCCTGACGGTCGAGGAGCTTGACCGTGCCCATCTCGCGGAGATACATGCGGACGGGATCGTTGGTCTTGTCGACGATGTTGCTGGCCGCGGCGATGATGTCCTGCTGGACTTCCTCGCGCTGGTCCATCTCCTTCTCTTCGATCGTGCCGTCGATCGTGACGATGCCCTTGGGGCTCGTCTGGAGAGGCTTCTCCGCGTCTTCGATCACCTCGATACCGAGATCGTTGAAGCGGATGTAGATCTCATCCAGCTCTTCCGGGAGCGAGGTGACTTCTTCCGGAAGGACGTCGTAGATCTCGTCGTAAAGCAGAAACCCTTTTTCTTTGCCGATGGCGATGAGCTGCTTTACTTCCCCGTATTTTTCTTCGACACTCAACTCGACGACCCCCTCATCTTCATAGTCTGGTTCGAGATTCGAAGTGCGCAGGCGTGTCGTCATGTTTAGCTCCTCGCAATGGGCAGCTTGGCCCTGTCGGCACTCTCGAGGCCTTCGAACGAGGCCTTGGCAGGTGTGTCAAAAGATTAGGTTGACAAGCCAGCCAAAGTATCGTCCAGAGGACACCAGCGTAATCGGACGGTGACGATAATTATTTCAGTGAGTGCAACATACGCGAGAGTTGCAGTTTCTCCTGGTAGAGCTCGTCCAGACGGTCTCCGTCCGCCTTTTCTTCGATGATCTGTCGCTGGATCTGCTGCATGCGGCGAGAGAGGTAAGACCTCTCCATGGGGAGGAGGTTCTCGTCGATTCGCTGGAGAGAGCGGTCGTCAATGTCTTCGCTGAGGCTGAGCTCGGACAGCAGCGTCAACTCTGCCTCGCCCCTAAGATGGGTCGCGACCTCGCCAAAATCAATAGGTTGACCTGCCACGAGGTCACTTTTAATGATAGAAAAGACCGTTTTGCACGCCGGGTCGTCGAAATACTCCTCCCGGAGCTTCTCCGCCTGCAGAGGAGTCAGCCGCCCCTGCATGGCCGCGATCAGCACGAACTTCTCTCCCGTGGTCTGCGGCGCCGACACCTGACGCTCGTTGCTCGCTCCCGTCGAAGCCTTGCCCCGCACCCGCGACCAGACCGTCTCGAACTCGAGCCGGAATGCGTCCGCGATCCGCTGCGCGGCCTCGTTGCGCACCACCGGGTCGGTGACTGCTGACAGCAGAGGCATGAACTGCTCGACGCGCTCCGACTTTTCGCGGCCGGTGAGGGTCCCGGCGTCGTGGGCCCACTCGCGCAGCCCGAACTCGAAGATGTCGAGAGCACTGGAGAGCACTTCCAAAAAGCCGTCGACGCCGCGCGACTGCACGAGCGTGTCCGGATCTTTCTCTCCCTGCAGGTCGAGCGCCTCGACGTGCAGTCCCGCGGACAGCAGGATCGGCGCGGCGCGCAGCGTGGCCGCGCGGCCGGCGTTGTCGCCGTCGTAGGCGAGCACGATCTTCCGCGTGAAGCGGCGCAACAGCGAAGCCTGTCCCGTGGTGAGTGACGTTCCCATCGACGCGACGACGCCCGGCACGCCGGCGTGGTCGATGGCGATGGCGTCGAAGTAGCCCTCGACGAGGATGGCCCGGTCGTAGCGCCGCATCGCGTCTTTGCTGCGATGGAGGTTGTAGAGCAGCCGCGATTTGTTGAAGAGCTCCGACTCGGGGGAGTTGAGGTACTTCGGCTCGCTGCCGTCGAGCGAGCGCCCGCCGAAGCCGACGATCGCGCCGGTCTCCGAATGAATGGGGATGATCAGCCGGTTGCGGAAGCGGTCGTAGTAGCCGCTCTTTTCCTTGCGCGGCGAGACCAGGCCCGTCAGCTCGAGCCGCTTCTCGCCGTGCTTCTGTCCGAGGCGGCGGAGGATGTAGTCCCAGGAATCGGGGGCGAAGCCGAAGCCGTACCTGGTGATGATTTCCTTCGACACGCCGCGCTTCTGCAGATAGTCGTCGGCGGCGTTGGGCGTCCAGTTCAGCGCCTGATGGAAGGCCTGCGACGCGTCGTCCAGGACTTCGAGCAACTCGTCCTTGTCGTTGTCGCGCGTGGTCTTGCGCTTCTTCGGCAGCTCGATCCCATATCGCGCCGCCACATGCTCCACGGCCTCGGGGAAGGTGAAGCGCTCCGTCAGCGCGAGGAACTTGAACACGTCGCCGCCCGTGCCGCAGCCGAAGCAGTAGAAGAGTCCCTTGTCGCGGTCGACGTGAAAGGAAGGCGACTTTTCACGGTGGAACGGGCAGAGCCCCTTGTAGCTTTTCCCCGCGAGCTTCAGCGGCGTGACCTGCTGCACGAAGTCGACGATGTCGGCTGCCTGCCGCACCTGGGAGATGACGAGGTCGTTGAGGTCTACGAAGGCCATGGTCTACGTCAACCCTGAGCGAAGCGAAGGGTCATTGGAGCCCTCTCGACGAATGGACGGTTTTGCGAGAGGGCTCCATTGACCCTTCGCTTCGCTCAGGGTTGACGTTAGAGCCCTACTCATCGAGCACCGCAATCGTCGCCCCATCTCCACCTTCATTATCCGCACCGGCGCGGTAGGAGCGGACCGCGGGGTGGCGGCGGAGGTGCTCGCGGATGGCTTTGCGCAGCGTGCCGGTGCCGAAGCCGTGGATGATGCGCACGGCCTGTCTGCCTTCGAGCAGCGAGCGGTCGAGAAACTTATCGGATTCTTCGAGCGCGTCGTCGACGCGCTGGCCGATCAGGTTCAGTTCCGCGGAGATCTGGGCGATGTCTGACGACGGACCCTTCACGCCGACTCGCTCCGCGCTCGCGCGGGGAGCGGGGGCGGGTGCGGCTTTCGACACGAGGTCGCGCGTCTCGACGGTCATCTTGCGGCCGTTCACGTTGAGCACTGCTTTGGCTCCGTTGATGGAGACGATCTCACCCGTCACCTTGAATTTGCGATGCTCCGCTTTCTCGCCGACGCGGACGGTGCGCTGTTCGGTGGGGATGAACTCGACCGCTTTGTCGACGGCTTTGGTGATCGTGCGAATGACGTCGTTCGCGTTGAGCGACGCGCGTGCGGCGCGGTCCTGTTCGCGGAGCGACTTGATCTCGGCGGTGAGCTGGCGGGTGACGTCGTCGCGCAGGCGCTCGAGCTCTTCGCGGTAGGTGGTGCCGAGGCGGAGGCGCTCTTTTTCCAGGGCGGCCGCTTTCTCCTGCATGACCTTGCGCTCGGAGTCGAGCGCAGTGCGCATCGACTCCAGTTCGTCCTGCTGCGCCACGATCTCCGACATCCGCTTCTGCAGCGTGGCCAGGAGGTGATCGGTCTCGCCGTAACGTTCGCCGAGGCGCTCGCGGGCGGAGGCGATGATCGGGGCGGGGAGGCCGATCATCTGCGCCACTTCGATGGCGCGGGAGCGGCCGGGGATGCCGGTGATCATGCGATAGGTCGGCAGCAGCGTCGCGGAGTCGAACTCCATCGACGCGTTCACGATCCGGTTGTCGTTGACGGCGAAGCTCTTCAGCGCGGAGAGATGCGTCGTGCAGATCACCAGCGCGCCCACTTCGAGCAGGTGCTCGATGACCGCCGCCGCCAGCGCCGCCCCTTCCTCGGGATCGGTGCCGGAGCCCAGCTCGTCGAGCAGCACCAGCGAGTGCTTCGTGACGCGCGAGAGGATGCGCTTCAGCCGGGTGAGGTACGCGGAGAAGGTCGAGAGATGTTCGAGCACGCTCTGGTCGTCGCCGATCAGCACGTGCAGCGCGTCGAGGTACGGCAGCACCGTCCCTTCGGCGGCGGGGACGGGGAGGCCGCTCATGCCCATGGCCACGAGCAGGCCGGCGGTCTTGAGGGCCACGGTCTTGCCGCCGGCGTTCGGACCGCTGACGACCAGCGCGGACGCGGTGGCGTCGAGATCGATCGTCAGCGGGATGACTTTGCGATCGCCGACGTCCTCACCGAGTGCTTCCTCGCGCTGCGACGCCAGACG
>DASVSV010000280.1:0-3517 GCA_036387915.1 Thermoanaerobaculia bacterium | reverse complement strand
CGCCTGTCTACGAAACACGTGTTTGCGCGAAAAGTGGCGACACTAAGCGCCGCCGGTCGCACCGGCCCGCCGGAGGCCTCCCGTCGTTCGCCCTTCGCATCGGCGCAACGACGAGTGACCGCAGTCACGAGCGCGCGTAAGCGAAATCGCCTACCATCGCGTCCATTCAGCCGAGGATCCGATGAAAATTTCTGTACGTGGTGCGCTCGTGGGAGCGCTCGTGTGTCTTCTCTTTGCCGGCAGTGCGTTCGCCGCGTGTCCGGCCGGACCGCCGACGCTCACCTTTCCAGCGAACGCCTCGCAGGTCGGGTTCGGGACCGTGCAGCTCAACTGGAACGCCGTTCCGGGGGCATCGTTCTACGACGTCTACATCGGTCTCGACGGCGACACGCCATCGCAAGTGGCCAGCGTCTTCACCACGCAGTACACCGATACGTTCGAGCCTGGCCGCAACGTGCAGTGGAAAGTCGTGGCCCGTGCCGACTCCTGCCTGGCCATGGTTTCGGGCTACTCCTTCTTCTCCACGTCGTGCCCGACCGCGGTGCCGATGCTCATCACGCCCGAGCGCGGCCGGACCTTCGCGCCCGGCGACGACATCCGCTTCCACTGGACTCCCGTTCCGGGCGCGACCAGCTACGACGTCAACGTCACCTCCGACTTCGGCCAGACGCACCAGACCATCGCCGAGAACATCGCCGGGTACGAGTTCTTCACCGACGACCTCGCCGAGGGCGACTGGGGATGGCACGTCCGCGCGAATTTTGACGGCGCCTGCGGGCCCGCCTACTCCGAGCCTTCAAACTTCCGCATCAGCGACGCGGGCGGCGAGTGCCCGACCAATCCCGCCAAGGCCACGCTCGTCTCCCCCGCGCCGAACGCGACGAACCTCAGCTCTCCCGTCACCTTCAGCTGGAACGCCGTCCCCGGCGCGCGTGGCTATCGCGTGCTCGCCGGCAGCGGCAACGGCGAGCCCGTGCCGCTCGGTGAAACCGCCGACACCAGCCTGACCGTGAGCCTCACGGCCGGCACCCGCTACTGGCTCGTGCAGACCTTCTTCGGCGAGAGCTGCGCGACCACGCTCAGCGAGCGCCGCGCCTTCACCGTCACGCAGGGCACGGCCTGCAACAACACGCCGCCGCAACTGCTCGCGCCGACGAACAACGCGCAGCTCCTCGAAACGCGCACCACCTTCAAATGGAGCGACGTCCCCGGCGCGATCGCCTACGAGCTGCACGTCTCCACGGGCGACAATCTCTTCAACCTCTACGGCGTCACCAACGGCGACACGACGGAGTTGGAGCGCTTCGTCCCGCGCGGAGCGCTCGACTGGTACGTCGTGGCGCGCTTCTCCGGCTGTCCGGACGTGCGCAGTTCCACGTTCCGCCTCACCGTCGCGCAGGAAGCGGCCTGCCCCGTCGGCGCCACGGTCACGATCGTCGAGCCGGCCAACAACGCGCAGGTGACGTCGCCCGTCACGGTGCGCTGGAACGCGGTCGCCAACGCGACGCAGTACCGCGTCACCCTTCGCAGCAGCGCGGGCTCGTTCACGTCGCGCACCGCCAGCACCAGCGTCGACCTGCGTCTGCCGGCCGGACAGTTCTTCATCGTCGTCGAGGCGCTGCCGTTCTCCGGCTCCTGCGTCATCAGCTCCCAGGAGCGCAGCTTCACCGTCGTCCCCGGCGCGAACTGCGCCACGAATCCCGTCACCACACTGATCGCACCCGTCGGCACCCTCGCCCAGCCCGTGACCGCGCAGTCGCCGGTGAACCTGCGCTGGAACGCGGCCGCGAACGCGATCGCCTACCGCGTCTGGATCTCTCGCGACGGCCGGCCGTTTGAAGATTTGGGCGTAACGACGCAGACCAGCACCACCGTCGAGCTCGAGGAAGGCAAGTACGCGTGGTTCGTCAACGCGCTCTTCGAAGGCTGCGCGCCGACACGCTCCGAGACCGCGTACTTTCTGATCCCGGCCGCGGCGTGCAGCAGGACCGTGCCGGCGATCGTCGCGCCCGCCGAGGGAACGACCGTCAACAGCGACGTCACGTTCTCGTGGAGCGCCGTGCCGGGCGCGGAGAAGTACCGCGTCATCGCCATCGTCGACGGCAGCCCGGTGCTCGTCGGCACGACCACGAGCACGCAATTGAGCCGCATCCTCCCGCCGGACCAGTACCTCTACACCGTCGAAGCCGTGTTCGAGTCCTGCGCGTCGACGTTCGCACCGCGCACGCGCTTCACCGTGGCGCGCGCGCAGAATTGCTCGACCGAGGCGCCGCAGCTCGTGTCGCCCGCGAACGCGACCACCACCACCGAGGGGGAGACGGAGTTCGTCTGGGCGCCGGTCAGCGGCGCGCTGCGTTACGCGCTCGTCGTCAAGGCCGGCAACGGCACGGAGACGGTCCTCGGCACGACCGAAGACACGCACCTGATGCGCAGACTGCCGCCGGGCGCGATCGAGTGGCGCGTCGTCGCGTTCTTCCCCGGCTGCGACGAGCGCACGTCGCCGACCTTCCGTCTGCAGGTCGAGCGCCCCGCCGGTTGCAACGACCGCCGGCCGGTGCTGCTCTTCCCGAAAGATGACGACGGCAGCGTGCCCTCGCCGGTGCAGCTCACGTGGATCGGCGTGCCGGACGCGGACGAGTATCGCGTCTGGATCGTGCAGGACGACGACCGCCCCAGCATCGCCGCCACGACCGCGAATACGAACGCCGAAGTCTCCCTCCCCGCCGGCCGCTATCGCTGGTTCGTCGAGGCGCGGCATCCGGCCTGCCCGCCGACCTTCTCCGCGTTCGGGGAATTCACCGCCGGCGCGCCGATCGCGTGCGGCACGCCGCGCAAGCCCGACGCGCACGTCATCGGTCAGGCGCTCTCCGGCACGACGTATCGGGTGCGCTGGACGCCGCTGCCGAATGTCGACCAGTACGAAGTGCAGGAATCGACGACCGCCGACTTCGCGAACGCGACCACGTTCGTCGTCCCCACCGTCACGAAGAGCTTCTCGCACGCCGTGACCGGCACGCCGGTGCAGTACTTCTACCGCGTGCGCGGCCTCAGCTCGTGCAGCGACGCGCCCGGTCCGTACTCCGACGTGGCCGCCGTCTACGTCGTCGCGCCGAAGTCGAACAACGCCAGCGCGGAGCTCGGCGAGACCGGTGCGATCGTGCAGACCATCTTCCTCCCCGGCACCGGCGCGCCGCGGCAGTTCAGCGCCCGCGTCGACAAGCCCTGGCTCACCGTGACGCCGTCCAGCGGCACGGTGCCGGTCGAAGGGCTGACGCTCACCGTCACCGCCATCACCGACACCCTCCGCCTCGGCACGAATACCGGCACCGTGCTGGTCGACTACAGCAGCGGCTCCGCGGGCGGCGTGGCGACGAACGCGGACGCGAAGACGAGCTTCCCGATGTCAGTCAGCCTCGTCACCCCGGTCACGCCGACCGGCAAAGGCACGCCGCCGCCCGACGCGCTGATCTTCGGCGCGGTAGGTCACGCGTCGGGCGTCAACGACTCGCTGTTCGAG
>DASVSV010000279.1:0-12209 GCA_036387915.1 Thermoanaerobaculia bacterium | reverse complement strand
CGCCCTGGTACAGCGGAATGGCGGGATCGATGGTTGCGATCTGCTTTGCCGCGTCGACCGGCGTCCCGTTCTTCTGACCTTCTTCCGTCGCCGTGGCGGTCTCGCCGGAAGCAGCCTTCGATTCACTGCCGCCCGTGCATCCGGAAAGCATGAGCAGTGCGAGAAGAGTCGCGATCGGTACGCCGGCAGGTCGCTTCATTGACTGCTTGAAGAGCAAGCGATATGCCGTCAATTATTCTGTGCGGTGGCGGCGACCGAGCGCTGCCGTTTTTCACCGCTGCGGAGGCGCTCCAGCGCCGTCTCGCCGCCGTATTTCGCCACCAGACGCTCGTCGTAGAGGTCGGAAATGCTGGCCACGGTGTCGAGCGAGGCGATGAGCTGCTCCGGACGCAGGCGCCGGCCGAGGAACGAGTGCGAGTAGAAGATGTCCCGGTCGGACATACTGAACGCCCCCAGCGGCACCTCGGAGTTGAGCGTCAGCAGCTCGGCCATCAGCTCATACGTCTGCTCCACGCCCTGTACGCAGAAGGCGAGGATCTCGATCACCGCGTCGTCTTCCTCGAACGGATTGATCGAGATCTCCAGCACGGTCGAGCCGTACTTGAGGTAGAAGTCGCAGTGCGCGGCGTCGTCGAAGTGCTCCTCCACCAGCTCGTCGAGATAGGTCTTCACCTGACGGTAGACCTCTTCCTGGCACTGCGTGTGGAACTGCTTCGCGTTCGGTCCGGACATCATTCGGAGGCGATTATAGCGATGAACAGGACCCTCACGCTGAAACCTGGCAAACAACGAGTGGTGTCGAACCGGCATCCGTGGATTTTCGCGGGCGCCGTGCAGACCGAGCGCGGGCCGGAGGAGGCGCCGGTCGGCGATCTGCTCGACGATGCGGGCAAGCTCGTCGCCTCCGGCTTCTACTCGCGCTCGTCGCAGATCCGCCTGCGCGCGCTGACGTTCGGCGGCGGCACCGTCACGCCGGAGCTCATCGTCTCGCGCCTCACCGAGGCCATCGCGCGGCGGCGTCCGATCTTCGACGAGACCACCAACGCCGCGCGGCTCGTGCACGCGGAAGGGGATGACCTCAGCAGCATCGTCATCGACCGCTACGGCGACGTGATCGTCGTCGAGATCGCCAATCGCGGCGCGGAGCACTTCAAGCCGCTGATCGTCGAGACGCTGCAGCGCGAGCTCTCGCCGCGCGTCATCTACTTCAAGAACGACATCCCGGCGCGCAAGCTGGAGGGGCTGAGCACCGAGGAAGAGCCGCTCGACGCGCACACGCACATCCTCGAGTCGGGACTGAAGTTCCGCGTCGATCCGGCCGAGGGGCAGAAGACCGGGTTCTTCCTCGACCAGCGCGAGAACCGCCGCCTCACGCGCACGCTCGCCTCCGGGAAGCGCGTGCTCAACCTCTTCTCCTACAGCGGCGCGTTCGGCGCGTACGCGGCGGCCGGCGGCGCGGCGTCGATCACGAACGTCGACGTCTCCGCGCGCGCCATCGACCTCGCGCGCGAGAACACGGAGCTGAACGGCTTCACCGGAGAGCACGTCGTCGCCGACGCGTTCCAGTACGTCCGCCAGCAGCACGGTCCGTTCGACCTGCTGATCTGCGACCCGCCCGCGTTCGCGAAATCGCGCAACGACATCGAGCGCGCCGCGCGTGGCTACAAGGACGTCAACCTCTACGCCATGCGCATGGTTGCGCCGGGCGGACTGATGATGACCTTCTCCTGCTCGGGCCACATGTCGCTCGATCTCTTCCAGAAAGTCATCTTCGCCGCGGCCCTCGATGCCGGCCGCCATGTTTCCGTGGTGCGCCGTCTGACGGCGGGGCCGGACCATCCGGTTTCGATTTATTGTCCGGAAGGGGAGTACCTCAAGGGGTTTCTGCTGGAAATCCGTTGATTTCGACGTTGATTTAACATGGGGCCATGACGGTCACGAATGTCCCCATCCCGCGAGTCGCCCGCGAGATCACCGTCGCCTTCCTCGGCGATCTCCTTCAGAACGCCGGCTTCATCGACGAGAAGCAGCGCGCCGACATCGAGGCCGCGGACCGGCAGTTCCGGCTCGCGCAGCAGCGCGCCGGCTCGAAGTCCCGCGCCGAGGAAGAGGCCAGTCCGTTCCGCGTCATCGCGGGGATGAACCTCACCGACGCCAGCGGCAACGGCACGCGCATCGACGACTTCCTGCTGGCGCGTCTGCTGGCCGAGGAAGCGCACCTGCCGTTCTTCAAGATCGACACGCTCAAGCTCGACGTGCAGCTCATCGAGTCGAAGATCTCCCGCCCCTTCGCGCGCAAGCACAAGATGGTGCCGGTGGCCATCCGCGACGGGAAGCTGATCGTGGCGGTGGTCAATCCCTTCGACTACGGCGCCATCGACTCCTATCGCCCGATCGCCAAGCAGGAGCTCGACGTGGTGGTGGCCGCGGAGTCGGACGTCACCGGCGTCATCAACGAGCAGTACGGCTTCCGCGCCTCGGTCACCAAAGCGAACCGCGACCTGGCCCGCGGCGCGATCGACCTCGGCAACCTCGAGCAGTACATCAAGCTCAAGTCGGGCGCCGAGATCGAGACCAGCGACGCGCACATCGTCAACGCGGTCGACTTCCTTCTGCAGCACGCGTACGACTCGCGCGCGTCCGACATCCACATCGAGCCGAAGCGCGAGCACGCCAACATCCGCTTCCGCATCGACGGCGTGCTGCACGAGATCCAGCGCGTGCCGAAGCTGGTCAACCTGGCCATCACCTCGCGCCTCAAGACCATGTGCCGCATGGACATCGCCGAGAAGCGCCGCCCGCAGGACGGCCGGATCAAGACCGAGCGCGAAGGCAAAGAGATCGAGCTGCGCGTCTCCACGCTGCCGACCGCTTTCGGCGAGAAGCTGGTCATGCGCATCTTCGATCCCGACGTCATGATCAAGGACCTGGGCGGCCTCGGCTTCTACGACGACGAGCTGAAGACCTTCGCCGACTGGATCGAGCGGCCGCACGGCATCATCCTCGTCACCGGCCCCACCGGCTCGGGCAAGACCGTCACGCTCTACTCCGCGCTGAAGAACATCGCCTCGCCGGAGATCAACATCACCACCATCGAAGACCCGATCGAGATGGTGTACGACGAGTTCAACCAGACCTCCGTGCAGCCGAAGATCGGGATCACCTTCGCGTCCGCGCTGCGCACGATCCTCCGCCAGGACCCCGACATCATCATGGTCGGCGAGATCCGCGACCAGGAGACGGCGCAGAACGCCGTTCAGGCCGCGCTCACGGGCCACCTGGTGTTCTCGACGCTGCACACGAACGACGCCTCGACCTCGATCACGCGCCTGGTCGACCTCGGCATCCAGCCGTTCCTGATCTCGTCGACGCTGGTCGGCGCGATGGCACAGCGGCTGGTGCGCAAGATCTGCGAGGACTGCAAACGCAACCGCCCGCTGACGATGGAGGAGGCGGCCATGCTCAACCTGCAGGCCCCCGCCGGCAAGCGCATCATCGTCAAGGAAGGAGCGGGCTGCATCCGCTGCCGCAACACCGGCTACTTCGGCCGCACCGGCATCTTCGAGATCCTCCCGGTCGACAACGCCATCCGCGACCTCGTCGACCGCGGCGAGGACTTCATGAAGATCAAGGACATGGCCGTCAAACGCGGCATGCGCACCCTGCGGCAAAGCGCCCTCCGCAAACTGGCCGAGGGGATGACGAGCTTCGAGGAAGTGGTGCGGGTGACCGGGATTTGATCCCGACATTTCGCCGACTGTGAGGTAGCGCACAGACGCGCGCCGCCGCGGTACCTACATTGCCCGTCATTCCGCCCTTATGCTGAAACGGCTATGCGTCTGTGCGTCTTTCGCCCTGTTCGGACTCTCCGTCTCTGCGGACGTGGCCATGTTTCGCGGCCAGGTGCAAGAGGAGCGGCACGAGCTTCCGGCCAATCACTTCGTGACGCTGGACGTCGTGCCGTACGACGTCGAGCTCGATGCGCGCATCCTCGATCCCGACGGGACGGAGATCCTGCGCGCCGCGCTGGAGTACGACACGCGCGTCTCGTTCATCACCGGTGACGCTGGTCCGTACCGGCTCGTGCTCACGGCGACGCCGGACTCGTCGCAACTCGGCTCGGTCCACATCGAGATGCTCGACTCGCATCCCGTCACGCCGCGCGATGCAAGGCAGCTCGACGCGCAACGCGCGCTCTACGACGGCGTGATGCTGCTCCGCTCGCAAAAGGCGCAGGATGCCGTGACGGCGTTGCCGCTGCTGGAACGCGCCCACAAAGCGTGGGCCGACCTCGGCGACTGCACGGGCGAGATGCGCGCCCTCTATGCGATCGGCGTCGCCCACGCCACGAAGGACGACCTGGAGACGTCGGCGCGCGACTTGAGACTCGCGCTCGTGCTGGCGCGCGAGCGCAACGACATCCGCACGATCGCCGGCGCCTTGCGCAACATCGCCGCGGTATCGGGGAAAGTCGATCGCGACGGCGCCCGCGTCGCGCTGCGCGAAGCCGTCCTCCTCAGCCGCCACCTCGCCTCTCCTGCTGCCGAGGCGCGGGCGTACTACCATCTCGGCAACGTCGAGCTGGCGGCCAACGAGCAGCGTCTGGCCATCACCCTCTACGAGGCCGGACAGGCGGCCATGCGTCTGGCCGGCAATCCGTACGTCGAGGCGCTGATCGCGAATGGCACCGCCGTGGCCCTGGGGAACCTCGGCGACTGGCGCGCGGCGATCGTTCACCTCGAGCGCGCCGTGCCGCTCTTCCGCGCCGCCGGCGACAAGCGGATGATCGCCGTGACGATGCAGAACCTCGGCAGCGCGTACGGCTTGCTCGGCAACCACCAGGACGCGCTCGAGCAGTTCGGCCGGGCGCTGCCGCTGGCGCGCGAGATGGGCGACCGCGCGACCGAGACCACGAACTTCATCAACAGCGGCGCGTCGCTGACGGAGCTCGGCCGCCTGGCCGAGGCGCGCGCATCGCTCATGGAAGGGCTGGCGCTGGCCCGTGCCGCGGAAGACACGCGCGTCGAAGCGATGGCGCTGCGCCACCTCGGACGCATCGAAGACCGCGAGAAGCGTCATGCCGAGGCGCTGGCGTATCACCAGCAGTCGCTGCGGCTGCAGCAGTCGGGCGGCAACCGCCGCGGCGAGGCCTTCGCGCTGTTGAACATCGGCACGCTGCATCGCAAGCTCGGCAACGCCGTGGCCGCCCGGCGCGCGCTCCGCGAGTCGCACGCGCTGGCCTGCACGCTGGAAGATCAGGGACTCGACTCCGCGACCCGTCTGGCGCTGGCGCGCGTCGAGGCGGGGGAGGGAGAGCTCGACGCCGCCTGGGGCCAGCTCGAGGCCGCGATTCACGGCGTCGAGTCGCTGCGCGTGAACGTCGCGGGCGCGCATCTCCGCTCCACGTACCAGCTCACGATCCGCGAGTACTACGAGCTCGCCGTCGACGTGCTGATGCGCATGAAGCGGCCGGCCGAGGCGCTGGAGGTCAGCGAGCGTGCGCGCGCGCGGGGGCTGCTCGATCTGCTCGCGGAAGCACAGGTGGACGTGCGGCAGGGGGGAGATCCGGAACTGCTGGCGCAGGAGAGAAAACTGCGCCGCGCGATCAACGACGTGGCGGCGCTCTACGGGCGGTCGCAGAAAAAGAAAGAGCTCGCCGCGGAGATCGACGCGCTGGCGTTCGAGCTGCGCCAGGTCGAGCGGCGCATCCGCCAGGCGAGCCCCCGTTACGCATCGCTGATGCAGGCCGAGACGCTGACGCTGCGCGAGATCCAGCGCGACGTGCTGGACGACGACACGCTTCTCCTCGAAATCTCCCTCGGTGCGGACCGCGGGCACATCTGGGCAGTGTCGAACGACGCGGTCGCCGTGCGCGAGCTGCCGGCGCGCAAGGAAGTCGAAGCGGTCGCGCGCCGCTTCTACGATGCGGTGACCGCGCGCAACACCTCGGTCGAGAATGAGACGCCGCGGGCGCATCTCGCGAGACTGGAGCGGGCGAAGCAGCGCATCGACAAGAACGGCGCGCGCTTGTCCGAGCTGCTCCTGGCACGCTTGCCGCTGCGCGGGAAATCGCGGCTGCTCATCGTTGCCGAAGGGGCGCTGCAATACGTCCCCTTCGCGGCCCTTCCGTTCAAAGGAGAGCCGCTGGTCACCGGTTTCGAGCTCGTGCACATGCCGTCGGTCTCCGCGCTGGCGGCGCTTCGTCGCGAGACGAACGGCCGCCGGACGCCGGAGCGGAGCGTCGCCGTGCTCGCCGATCCGCTCTTCGGCAAGCAGATGCCGCGGCTGCCGATGGCGCGCGAGGAAGCGGCGTCGATCGCACGCATTGCTCATCGCCCCGAGGTGCGCCTCGGCGCGGAGGCGACGCGGGCGGCGGCGATGTCGGGCGAGCTGCGGCGCTTCCGCTACGTCCACTTTGCGACGCACGGCGTGCTCGACGACAAACATCCCGAGCTCTCCGGCATCGCCCTTTCAGACGGCTTTCTGCGCCTGCACGACATCTACAACCTCGAGCTGCCGGCGGATCTGGTCGTGCTGAGCGCCTGTCAGACCGCGCTCGGCAAAGACGTCGCGCACGAGGGGATGATCGGACTGACGCGCGGCTTCATGTACGCGGGCGCGGAGCGCGTGCTGGCCAGTCTCTGGAAGATCGACGATCGCGCAACCGCGGAACTGATGCGCGGGTTCTATCAGCGCATGCTGGTCGAGCGGATGACGCCCGCCGCCGCGTTGCGCGCGGTGCAGCTCGAGATGGCCCGCAGCCCCCGCTGGAGCGAGCCGTATCACTGGGCGGCGTTCACGCTGCAGGGGGAGTGGCGCCCGTGAGCGAATGGGGTCTCACCCGTCCCGCACTCGACCGTCTTCTCGGCTGGCTCGACACCGACCAGGCCGCCGCCGCGAAAAAGTACGAGCAGACCCGGCGCGCGCTGATCAAGTACTTCGAGAGCCGCGGCTGCCACACGCCCGAGGATCAGGCGGATCGGACGATCGACCGCGTGGCGAAACGGATCGACGAAGGGGTCGAGCTGTGGGTCGCCGAGCCGGCGATGTATTTCTACGGCGTCGCCAAACGGGTCCTGCAGGAGTATTACCGCCGGCAGAGCGGCTCGTGGAATCGCGCGCTGTACGTGACGGACAACCCGGAGTCGCAGCATCGCCGCTTCGATTGCATGGGGCGCTGCCTGGAGATGCTGCCGGTCGAGAGCCGGGCCTTACTGGTCGAGTACTGCAGCGCGGAGAAGAGGGAGAAAGAGCGCATGCGGCGGGCGCTGGCCGAGAAGCTCGGCGTCTCGATCAACACCCTGCGCCTCCGCGTGCACCGCCTGCGCGAGCAGCTTGCGCGCTGCGTCGGTGGCTGTATGCAGGAGAATGATCGCCGATCGCAATGACTGCCATCGACGACGCCGCAACGATCACCCGGTACCTCCTGCACGAGGCGGAAGCGCGCGAGCAGGAGGAGATCGAGCGCCGCTACTTCAGCGACCCCGAGTACCTTGCGCTCGTGGAGGCGGTGGAGGGAGAGCTCATCGACGCCTACGTGCGCGGCGAGCTGCCGCGCGAGCGGTGCGTCCGGTTCGAGCGCTACTTTCTCTCCACGCGCGCACGCCGGGAGCGCCTGCGGATGGCGGAGGCGATGCAGCGGCATTTCGCGAGACCGGCGCGCGTGCGGCTGCGCCCGATTCTTGCCGTCGCGGCGGCGCTGGTGGCGGTCCTCGGCCTCGGGGGCTGGTACTTTGCCGCGCGCGGGCGTGACTCGGGACCGAAACCGGCCACGGCCAGGCAGGAACCGGCGCCGGAGCCGCTTCGCGTCGAGACCCCGAAGGTGCCGGTCACCATCGCGGCCACGCTGATGCCCGGCCTCACGCGCGCCGGCTCCGCGCCGCAGAAAATCGTCCTGCGCCGGGACGTGGACGAAGTGCGCCTCACCGCGGTCGTGGACGTGGCGGGGGAGTGGCCGAACCTGCGCGCCTCGCTCGGCAGGTGGACGACCGCGGGCCTGACAATGAACGTCGACCGGACCGTCACCATCCTCATCCCGGCCGCGCAACTCACGGAAGGGGAGCACGTGCTCGTCCTCACCTCGGGGAACGAGCCCATCGGCGACTACGCCTTCGTCGTTGAAAAAATATTTTAGAGGCACCCTGAAATTTCTCTTCATTCCGCGCATAGACGAGCGGAGGAAGTGAAATGAAGAGATCAATTGGTGTTGCGTTGCTTTCGTTGCTGCTCGCCCTCGGCTCGTATGGAGAGACGGGGATTCACCCGCCCACCGGGCCCGATGTCATTCCCGCCATTCCGGCCGCGTGTAATACGCCGAGCACCTGGGCCGCGGCCGCAGCCTGTCTCGATGCCATCGTGCTCGCGAATCCCACCGTTTTTCCCGGCGCGGTGATCGGTCGCCAAGCCGACAACGGTTCCCAGCAGGTGTACGCCAAAGGCGCGGGCTTCGCGCACAACTCGGTCGTTTCGCTGGCCTCGGTCACGAAGCCGATGGTCAAAGTCGGCATGGTGAAGCTCGTTCAGGACCATTACGCCTCGCCGGCCTGCACGCCGATGACGGCGAACTGCGTCTTTCCGCAGAAGTTCGAGACGACGCTGCTGACCGCGCTCACGCGGCTCGACGCCCTGCGCGGTACCGACGTCGTCTCGCGCTGGTTCAACCGCACGGCTTTCGATGATGCGACGCTGCAGCGGAGCTGGAAGAATCAGATCAAGATCAAGCACCTCCTGCAGATGACCAGCGGCCTGCCGCCGATGTCCTTCACCGGCTACGTGTTCTGCCCCGGTGGTGTCTGCCCCGAGATCATGGAGCACGACGTCACGTGCAATCCCGACCAGCCGGGTGCGTGCCGTCAGGCGTATCTCTTCAACCAGTACCTCGCGCGCCGCGGACCGGCCATTCCGAACGGCTGCCGCCCCCGTCCCGCCAGCGGCCCGCGTCTGTTCAACTTCGACACGTACTACAACGGCAACCCCGAAGCCCCGTACAAGCTGATGCGCGAGTTCGAGCGCCGCTGGTCGTACCAGCCGGGGCTCACCGCCGAATGCGTTCTCGTGGAGAACTCGCTCGGCTCGGCCTGGGTCGACAGCCGCACGGTCCGCGAGACCGAGATCGCCAAGTTTTTCCTTGGCATGCCGCTCCTCCATGCGCCAGGCACGGAGTATCACTACACGCAGCAGCCCCTCTACATCGAAGCGCTCCTGATCGAGAGCCTGTCGGGACAGCGCCTCGACGACTATCTCGATACGAAGCTCTTCACGCCGCTCGGCATGGCCGACACGTCGTTCAAGGTTCATCCGGGCACCACGCAGTACCAGCGGCTCGTGGACATCAAGCGCATCCTGACGAGCCGTGCGCGCACGCTGCCCGATTTTGCTTCGCCGCTGCAGCTCGACACCGTCTTCGGCGATGACAAGAACATCGATGAGCCGCGCGATGGCTGGGATAATGATTGGCCCGAGGGAGGCGCGTATTCGACGGCGTCGGACCTGCTGCGCTTCCTCAACTTCATCCGCACCGGCAAGGCACCGAACGGCGCGGTGATCCTCAATGCCGAATCGCTGGCGCTGGTGACCACGCCGACCGATCCGGTCAGCCCGCGGACGTATGCGTTCGCCACATCGGGACCGGGGGTGATCGGCGGCAACGGCTATTTCGGAACGATGATGCGCCGCAATACGAACACCTGCACCAACATCACCGTGCTGCCGCAGATCGTCGTCGAGAATCCCGATTTCGATGTGCAGCAATACGACTATCAGTACCGTGACGTGATGCACCTGCGCGGAGCGGTCGTCCGGATGCTCGAAGGCATCCCCGGCGCCTGCACGCAGTAACGAACCCACGCACACAAGGGGCGGGCGAGAGCCCGCCCCTTTTACGGTTCATCCACCAGGGCGATCGCGCGCAGCAGCACTTCGTCTTTTCCGTCCGCCAGGCCGCGGATCGTGCGTGCGACCAGCGTGTCCGGCTCGAGGCCGACGCCCTGCACCTGACGGCCGTCCGCGTGACGCACCGCGCTGGCGGTGAAGCGCACGGGGATGTTGCCGGGCAGCACGAGCGACGACACGCTGCCGTTCGTCCCCGCGGTCGCGCTGCCGACGAACTTCGCGTTGGACACGGCGTCGAACGCCAGCGCGGCGTTCTCGGCTTCGCTCTGCGTGCGCTCGTCGACCAGCACGATCGTCCGGCCGGCGTACTTTTGCGGCGCTTCCTCGGCGATGCTCTGAGCGACTTCGGTGTACAGGAACGCGCCGCCGAGGAGTTGCGGCACGCGGACGATCGACGTGATCGAGTCGTTGTCGTTGCGGAGATGGGCGAGCATGCCGGCCTGCAGCGCGCGCGGCGTGGTGCGCAGGTCGACGATCATAGCGCGCGTGTTCGCCACTTCGCTGAAGAGCACCGGCACCTGAGCCACGTCCAGCGTCGACAGATCGACGTACGCGATGTTGCCGTCGAGGATGCGCCACGCTTTCGCCGGAACGGATTGTCCGATCTCGCCGCGCATCAATTTCACGTCGTACTGCGTGCCGTTGGGACGGCGGAAGGTGAACGTCGACTCCGAGCCCATCGCGCCGTTCGGCAGGTCGCGTGCGACGTAGTACTGCCTGGCCAGCTCCGTCGCCGCGGGCGTGTAGCGCGCCAGCTCTTCCATGCGCGCGGCCACCAGTGCGCTGTCGATGCGCAGCAACTGATCGCCCGTCTTCACGGTTGTCGTCTGGGTCTCGACGACGACCGGCTTCCCTTCGACCGGCATCAGCCGGAAGGGCGGCGACGCGACGCCGCGGAGCGCGAGGTGCGCGTCCGCGAGGACGGCCGAGTGTGCATCGGGCACCCAGGTCATGACCTCCGCGAGCGCGAGCTCGTAGTCGCGGCGCGTCGACACGTGCTCGAGCATCATCACGATGTCGTTGAGACGCATCTCCCACTCGCCGAGGAGCTCGTCGTGGGCGTAGAAGAAATGGATCACGTTCCAGAGGCGGTACGCCGCCAGGACGCGGTACTCCACCTCGGGCAGCTCCATGTCCGCGTACGTTTTGTCGGCGCGCCAGCGGTAGTCGGCGAGGCGCTGCGCGGTGACGCCGGACGCGCGGCGGCGCGAGCTGCGCGGCTTCGTGAGTTGCAACGCCGAGGCGATGACGTCGGCTTCGATTGCATTCGCGGCCAGCGTGACCATCGGCGCCGGCTCGGCGGAGAAGCCGTCCTCGTCGAGCAGCTCGCTCGTGCGCAGCGTCACGATCGAAAGGTCGGGCAGCATGATCTGGCAGTGGTCGATGGCCGTGTGCAGCGGGAAGCGGCCGACGGAGACGAACGACGCCAGCTCGGACGCGGCCAGCGCCGTGGCCACGGGCGGGATGATGCTCCGCTCGTCGACGATGAAGACGACTTTGGTCAGCGTCTCGGCGGCGCCGTTCTCGAAGCCGGTGTCGACCGTGACGAACGACGACGTGAAGCCGGCATCGGCATCGCTGCCCTGCTGCGATCTGTAGCCGTGGTGGCGCACCTTGCGATGATTCGCGCGGGGGATGCTGCCGCGGACGAGCAGCGGCACGACGTTCTCGGCCAGCGCCGGCGCGCTGCAGCGTCCCGGCTGCGGACGCAGGTCGACGATCGCCACGCGAGCCGTGCGCAGCAGCGTGAGGTTCGCGGGCGAAGTCGCGGAGAGATAGACCACGCCGTCGGCCAGCATCTTCGACGTGCGATCGACTGCAGGAAGCGCGGACTCGGCGCACGGCCGCGCCACGAAGGTGGCGTCGTCGCGCAACGTGGAGAGCATCTCGTCCACCGCCGCGCTGAGCGTCGCCGGCTCCGACGAGCTCCGCATCCGCCCGATCGCGCTGATGGTCGCCGCGTCGAGATCGACATCGCGATAGCCGAGTTGCGGATGGGCGTAGTTGACGATCCCCCAGATGCGTCCGAGGGCGGCCAGGTGACCGGCAGGCAACTCGTGCGCCTGCGCCGAGAGAGCGAAGAGAGAAAGGAAGAGGGCGAAGAACAGCGAACCCGGGCGTCGCATGAGGACGCTCTCTCCAAGTTGCCTGCCAAGGGGACACTATGGAGTGCGGCGGCCTGAGCCGCCGCTTTGATATTCGGTATCAAGGCGGCGACGAAGGTGCCGCACTTCATGAACGTTCGCGGCGCCGGCGGCTCCCACGCGGGGAACGTGCCGCGGAAGCGTTGTGGAGTGGTGCGGCCTCTGCCGCCGCTT
>DASVSV010000278.1:0-1762 GCA_036387915.1 Thermoanaerobaculia bacterium | reverse complement strand
CGCGCCGGAAGCCGACGCCTGTCAGGCGGCGATGTATCGCCTGCTCCTCGGCACGGACGACGTGGCGCTGCTGTCGTTCAAACCGGAGCCGCACGAGCAGCGCTTCGCATCCGATCAACTCAAAGAAGCGCAGGCGAAGCTGAAGGCGCTGATCGGACGACTGGCCGGCGTCATCGGTGAGAAACCGGCCGTGGCGCAGCAACCGAAAACCGACACCGGCAGGAAGATCGTCGACGCACTGCGCGAAGGCGGCGTCGGCGTGAAGCTCGACGGCGAGCCGCTGACCGGTCCGGCCTTCGTCCGCTACTTCATCGACACGGACCCCGGCGTCCGCCCGGACCGCATCCCGCAGCTCGCGACGATGCTCTGGACGCGGCTGAAAACGCAGGAACAGCCGCAGATCTCCATTGAGCGCGGACGCATCGTCATCGACGTTGAGCGCGCCGACCGGCAGACGGTCTACTGGCGCGATCTGCGCGGTCAGCTCGCGAAGCCGTCGCGCGCGGGCAGCTCGCGTTTCCCCGTCGGCGTGGCCATCGACGACTCGCTGCACTGGGCCGACTTCGCGAAGCCGCAGGACTCGCACATGCTCGTCGCCGGCACCGCCGGCAGCGGCAAGAGCGAATGGCTGCGCGCCGCGATCGCCAGCCTGCTCGCGCAAAACACCCCGTCGACGCTCAAGCTCCTGCTCATCGACCCGAAGCGCACCGCGTTCCACGCATTCGAGGACTCGCGGTCGCTCTACGTGCCGGTGGTCTATCCCGACGACACGGAGATCACGCCGATCTTCACGGAGCTGATCGAGGAGATGGAGCGCCGCTACCGCCTCATCAGCGACGCCGGCCTCCCCGACCTCGGCGCGTACAACCTCAAGCACGATCCGCTGCCGCGCATCGTCTGCTTCTGCGACGAGTACGCGGACCTGATCATGGCCGACCCGAAACAGCGCAAGGAGATCGAGCGCCTGGTCGGCCGCCTCTCCGCCAAAGGCCGCGCCGCCGGCGTGCACCTCGTCTTCGCCACGCAGCGCCCCTCCCGCGAAGTCGTCACCGGCGTGATCGACACGAACCTGATGGCCCGCGTCTGCCTGCGCGTCGTGAAGCCCGCCGAATCCCGCATCGTCCTCGGCGGCGACAACGGCGCCTCCACCCTCCTCGGCCGCGGCGACCTCCTCTTCAAGGACCTCGGCGCCCCGGTGCGATTGCAGTCACCGTTCGTCGAGGATGAGGAGCTGGCGAAGTTGCTGTAGCGAATGCCGTGAAACGCGCGCTCTCTTTCGGATTCGCGCTTGGCATCGCCCGCGTCTTTGCCCGTGGAAAGACGCTAAGTCCATTACGATGCCAGGTCATGGCCGTCATGGTTTTCCTGGATGAGGCGGGCGACCACTCGCTCGATCCTGTGGACAAAGACTTTCCCGTCTTTGTTCTGGTATTCGTGCTCTGTGAGGACTCGGAATATTCAGACGTTCTCGTGCCTGCTTTTGCGCGATTCAAGGTCAAGCATTTCGGTCACGACGGCGTGGTGCTGCATTCGCGTGATATTCGCAAGGCCATCGGCGACTTCGCGTTTCTTCAGGTGCCGGAAAAGCGAGAGGTGTTTCATGCTGACCTGAACGCGCTCATGACCGACGCCCGGTTTCAACTAATCGCGATCGCCATTCGGAAGCAATCGCATAAAGCGCGTTACGGGAAAGCATGCCGAAACCCGTATGAGTTGGCGCTCGAATATGGGATGGAACGGCTCCAGTCATATCTGTACGAGC
>DASVSV010000277.1:0-21550 GCA_036387915.1 Thermoanaerobaculia bacterium | reverse complement strand
CCACGACCGAACGGGTCCAGAAGCAGCGCTCCTTCCCCATCTACCGGCAGATGGACGCAATGGATTGCGGTCCCACCTGTCTGCGGATGATCGCGCAGTATTACGGCCGCTCGTTTTCTGCGGCCTTCCTGCGGGAGAAGGCCTGTATCGACCGGCAGGGCGTTTCGATGCTGGGTCTGGCCTATGCCGCGGAGGCGGTGGGCCTGAGAACGCTGGCGGCGCGC
Organism: Thermoanaerobaculia bacterium; assembly: GCA_036387915.1. Lineage (GTDB taxonomy): Bacteria > Acidobacteriota > Thermoanaerobaculia > Gp7-AA8 > Gp7-AA8 > QHVT01. The sequence continues at coordinate 21,326 of DASVSV010000277.1, read as the reverse complement.
GTTCCGCTGGATGCGCTGCTGGAACAGGCGCCGTTGCCGTGCGTGCTGCACTGGGATCAGAAGCATTTCGTCGTGCTTTATCGGCATAAGCGCGGCAAGATCTCCATTGCCGATCCTGCCCGCGGCGGAGTGACACTGACGGCCGAGGATCTTCGCCGACACTGGGTGAGCACGGAAATGGACGGGAAGGAAGCAGGACTGGTCCTGCTCCTCGAGCCGACGGCGTCTTTTTTCTCTGCCCGTGATGGAATCGAGCCCGCCACGGGCGGGTTCGGCCGGCTCTGGGGCTATGTTCGCCGGTACCAGTCCGTGCTCGCGCAGGTGGCGCTGGGGATGGTCCTGGCCAGCCTGCTGCAGCTGATCTTCCCGTTTCTCACACAGGCCATCGTCGATCACGGCATCACCAATCAGAACCTGAGCTTCGTCAACCTGGTCCTGATCGCGCAGCTCGTACTGGTGTTCAGCAGAACAGGGGTGGAGTTCATCCGCAACCGCGTGCTGTTTCACGTCGGCTCGAGGGTGTACCTGTCTCTGTTGTCGGATTTTCTGCTGAAGATGATGCGCCTGCCGCTGAATTTCTTCGACACGCGGATGGCCGGCGACATCATGCAGCGTGTCCACGACCACTCACGAGTTCAGTATTTCATCACCAGCTCCCTGCTCAATACTCTCTATGCGGCGGTCTCGCTGGTGGTGTTTACGGGGGTCCTTGCCTACTACAGCTGGACGATCGTCCTGATCTTTCTGGCCGGTACGGCTGTCTATGTCGCCTACGTGCTGGCGTTCTTACGGGTGCGGCGTGCCGTCGACTACAGGAAGTTCGCGGACCTGGCGGAGAGCCAGAATGAGCTCGTGGAGCTCGTGCACGGAATGCCGGAGATCAAGCTGGCCAACGCCGAGCAGCAGCGGCGGTGGCGCTGGGAGGCGGTTCAGGCCCGTCTCTTCCACCTGAATCTGCGGGAGCTGGGCATCGAGCAGTTCCAGCAGGGCGGAAGCATTCTGGTCAATGAGCTCAAGAACATCACCGTGACATTCGTGGCGGCGAAACTCGTCATCGACGGTGAGTTGACGCTCGGTATGCTGCTCGCCGTCCAGTTCATCGTCGGACAACTGAACGTGCCGGTCAGTCAGCTCATCGGCTTCATTCAGTCGACCCAGGACGCGAAGATCAGTCTGGAACGGATGGGAGAAATCCACTCCCGGCAGGACGAAGAGGAAATCGGCGAGAAAGTGCCGGCCCTGCCGTCGGACCGGACCATCCGGCTCGAGAACGTCTCGTATTCCTACAACGGGCCGTTGGGAACGAATGTGCTGGACCAGCTCGACCTGGTCATTCCTGAAGGGAAGGTGACGGCGATCGTCGGGCCGAGCGGCAGCGGGAAGACCACTCTGCTCAAGCTACTGCTCAAGTTCGACGCGCCGCAGGGCGGCCGGATCACCGTCGGTTCGGTCGGGCTGTCTGCTCTGTCGGCGCACGTCTGGCGTTCTCAGTGCGGAGTGGTCCTGCAGGACGGCCATCTGTTCTCCGACACCATTGCCGGCAATGTCGCGGTCGGATTCGAGACCGTGGATCCGGTGCGACTGATGGAAGTGGCGAGGATCTCCCGCATCGACGAATTCGTCGACAAGCTGCCTCTCGGCTACTATACGAAGATCGGGCGGGATGGCATTGGCCTGAGTGCGGGCCAGAAGCAGAGAATCCTGATCGCCAGGGCGCTTTACAAAAAGCCCGCGTACCTCTTCTTCGACGAAGCCACCAGCGCGCTCGACGCCACCAACGAGCGCGCCATCATGGATCGCCTGCAGACGTTCTTCAAAGGACATACGGTGGTCGTGATTGCCCACCGCCTCAGTACGGTCAAGCAGGCCGACCAGATCATCGTCATGGACGGCGGCCGCATTGTGGAGAGTGGCACGCACGAGGAGTTGACCCGGCGGCGCGGCCGCTATCTGGAACTGGTAAAAAATCAACTGGAACTGGGAAGCGCATGATTGCCGAGGCCCCTGCCCCCGAACAGGAAGTCGTCGAGACCGGCTCACGGATCCCCGTCATACCCTCACGTCTGCCGGGCGAGGCCATTCAGGAGATTGTCACCTATACGCCCGGCAGTTTGTTGCGCTGGGGCATTACCGCCCTGGCCATTACGCTCCTGATCCTGCTGCTGGTTTCGTGGATGGTGTCGTATCCGGAGCTCGTGCGGGGCCGTTTCACGGTGACGACACAGACACCGCCCTCGCGCCTGGTGGCCCAGGTTGCCGGCGAAGTGGAACGACTTCCCTTTCGAGAAGGAGAGCACGTCGCGGCCGGAGCTCCGTTGGTCGTTTTTCGCAGTGCGACGTCTTACGACACGGTGACCCAGCTCGTGCGCTCGCTGGACGCGATGGACTCGGCCTTGCGCGCGGGCAAGGAGATTCCGGACGCCGATCCTGCTCTGCCCATGGGCAGCCTGCAGGACGCGTACGCCGAATTTCTCCAGAGCCTCTCCGATTTTCGTGAGCTGGAAACCGAGTTCCGTTATTTCGACGAGAAGCGAGTGGTGATCGCCGAACAACTGGACGCACAGGTGCGGCTCGGGGCCACCCTGAGTCAGCAGCAGCGGCTGCTGAGCGACGACATGGAACTGGCCCGGCGCGAGCTGGAACGCCGGCGGCGTTTGAACCAGAACGGTCTTCTGGCGCTGACGGACGTCGAGACAGCCGAGAAGGCATACCTGCAGCAACGTGTGGCGACGGAAACCGGCCAGGCGGCGCTCAGTCGGAACCGGATCGAGATTGCCGGGTATCGCAGTGCGGCTCTCGAGCTCGACCGGCAGATCAACGAAATGAAGAGGAAACGGTTTCTGGACCTCCGCAAAGCGATCCAGTCCTTGCGCTCCGCGATTACTTCCTGGGAGAACCTCTACGTCATCAAGGCACCGTATGCCGGGACCGTCTCGTTTTTCAGAGAGCTCCATCCGACTCAGCATGTCGCGGCTCATCAACCTGTGGTCGCGGTGCTTCCCCACTCCGCGGACTTCGTGGCCCGCGTCAAGCTCGACCAGCGCAATGCCGGAAAAGTCGAGGAAGGGCAACGCGTCATCCTGCGCTTCGACAGCTACCCATACCGCCAGTTCGGAACGGTCATGGGAAAAGTGGCCAGCATGTCACGGCTGGGAATGACGGACGACAAGGAGGATCAGACCATCTACCTTCTCGACGTCGAGTTACCGCAGGGTCTGATCACGTCGTACAAAGTGAAGCTCGATTTTCGTCAGGAGCTCCGCGGCGACGCCGACATCGTCACAGCAGAAAGGCGCCTGCTCCAGAGGTTGTTCGACCAATTGCGCCTCACCGAGTAGGCGGCACGCTCTTCGACGACGACGACGCCGTCCGCGAAGGCCTCACCGAGGTCACCGCCGACCGCTTCACCCGCGCCGCCGCCTGCTCCCCGCCAAGTACGCGAACGTGACTCGGAGGAGCTCGATGTGCGCTTGCGAACGCCGCGGGCGGTGGTGGAGGGGCGGCGGTAGGGAGGCTTTCAGACTTTCACCCTGCCGGTGGCGCCGTCGCCCGGATTGAGCTCCGTGCGCCGAACTTGACGCAGCGCCGTCCCTGGGCACCGGTCCTCGTCGATGAGTGACGGCAGAAGCATCGGAAGTGAACCTCGCGGCCTTCGCTGAAGATCGGTCCTTACCAATACGACTTGACTCCTACAGCCTGCATCCGCTTCAGCATCTTCTGATCGAACGTCGCGATCACGTCGTAGCGGTTTGCGATTGCCACCGCGACTGACGTTGCGTCGGCGAGACCCGGCAGGTGCTCGGGCCACAAGTCAAACACTCTCTTCCACGGACAGTCGTCGACGGGCGTCACGCCCGGGAGTGCGATCAGATCGCCGATGAGCATCGCCACGCGGGGTGTCGGCATTCCGTAGAAGCTCTGCAGCACGTACGTCACTTCGAAGACCGCGAACTGCGTGACGAAGGCTTCGACCTCGCCGTCGCCGGCGGCATCGATGAGTGCTTTAGCCGCCGCGCGTTGTGACTCGTTCCTCTCGACCAGGAACGAGACGAAGACGTTCGCGTCGATCAGCACTTGCCGCACGGGTTAAACGCGCCCTCTACGCTTGCGGGCTTCTTCCATCTCTTTCACGACGTCGCCGGAGGAGTTCTTGATGACGCCCTCCCAGCGATAGAAAGCCGCTCGTTCGGTGGTGACGGCCACCTTGCCGCCGTGGATTTCCCACGTCAGCTTGTCGCCTTCTTCGAGATTGAGCGCTTCGCGCACTTGCTTTGGCACGGTCGTCTGGCCCTTGCTCGTCAGAGTCGAGATTGGCATCGTTGAGCCTCCTTACTTTCAGTATACCGCGTAAGGATCGGCCGGACACACCGCCGCTCCGACACCAGCAATCGCGGACGAATCCTCTTCCGTTCAAACGGCGCCGAACAAGACGCTTCGCAACCTGATTCACATCTTTGCGACAATGGGTCTATGTTCCCGTGGTTCAAGCGAAAACGAAAGCCCGCTCCTCCGCTTCTCCCACCGCCACCCCCTCATGACGACGAGGTTCTGGGGATGCTCGAATGGAACGCCGAGGACGACGGCTGGGTTGCGACCGTTCGTCTCGCGCCGCACCCTTTCCGCATTCTCATCGGCGGCGATGACCGGCCCGACGAGCGCCTGTTGGCCCACGCGCGCGACATCTTCACCGCGCCCGGGAAACTCATCGGTCAATTCAACGACCTGGTGAGAAAAGAAGCCCATGAATTCCCCGATTGGGCCGACGAGATCAGTGGTCTGCACCTGGAAACGGTCTCATTGCTCTGGCCGGACGACCCCGACGGCGGGATCGTCTATCTGGACGGACGCGATACCGGCGAGCGGCGCTGGCAATGCGACCTCGAAAACCGGCAGCTGACCGGGTCGCTGAGTTACGACGATTGAAAGGAGTCCAGCCCGTCATGGCGTCGCGGGCCACGCGCTGAACCCTGGCCCGTTAGACGCAAACATCTGCGCGCCAGCGACGTAAGAACCGTCAGAGTCCGTAATGATTTTCTACTCCCTCTGCGCCGCGTTTCTTTTGTCCTGCGCCTTCGCCTTGATCGGTCCGATCAAGGCGGCGCGCGGCTGGAGGCGGGCGCCCGCCAGGACGCGGATCGTCGGCGCCGCGATCGTATCGGTGCTCGGGGTTGCCGTCGCCTCGGTAGTCTCCATGGAGGTGACGCTTCGAAGCATTTCTGCCTCCACACGGCACCCGATACATGGGCTCATCGGTCAGCCAACCGGGGACCTCAATCACGTGTATACGCCGCGCGGCAAGGAATACAAATGGCGGTCATTCCAGCGGCCTTTTGCAGCAAGCACCGTCACGATTCTGGCGATCGCCATCTTCGTAACTGCTTGCGCCACAAAGCCGCGTCTAAAGGCCGCAACGCCTCTATGGTGGGCAGCGGCAGCGGGCGTCGGGTCGACTTTCGCGTTTTGGATGGTGCGAGAATTCACGGCGTGGGAGTTCTTCATCTAAGACCGCGTAGTCATGCGCGACGCGGCTAAGTAGGGAGACGCCTGAGCACTGTGGCTGCCCCTGAAAAGCCCCGGCCCGATTCGGGGACAGGTCTTGCGCCGCTGAGCGGCGTCAGTTGGGACGAGCTGACACCACTCTGTAACGGGAGTTGTGAACCGCGGCGCGTGGCGCGGCCGTACTATCGGAGCTCACGCGCCATTCACGGAGGGACCTTCATATGACTCGGGCACTGCTCGTCCTGCTTCTGACGCTCATCAACATCCCCGTCGCGGCGGCGCCGCGCATGCGGGCCGTGAGGCACCCGGGGCTGGAGCCGGCGGCGATCGCGGAAGCGGCGCGTCAGGCCGCCGAGGCGGCGATGCAGGCCGGGGTTCCGGGCGTGCAGGTCGCGGTCTCACGGTATGGCCGCGTCATCTACTCAGGCGCGTTCGGCGTGACCGACAAAGACAGCGCGACCGCGGTGACCTCGGGAACCGTGATGCAGATCGCATCGTTGTCGAAGCAGTTCACGGCAGCGGCGATTCTCCGCCTTGCCGAGCGCGGGGCGCTGTCGCTCGACGATCGCATCGACAAGTACGTGCCGGAGTTCAATACGCAGGGATCGACGGTCACTCTGCGCCAGCTCATGAGCCACACGTCCGGCCTTCGTCGCGACTGGACCCCGCCGCCGCCGAGCGGCGTCAGCCTCTGGGCGCCGGTCACGCGTGCGCAGACGATCCAGTACCTCAACGCGAAACCGTTCGATACGGCGCCGGGCACGAATTGGAGCTACAGCAACGCCGGTTTCATGCTGCTCGGCTATGCGATCGAATCGATCACGGGCAGGCCGTACGCGGAGTTCATCCAGAATGAGTTCGCGTTGCCGCTCGGCCTCATCGACACCGGACTGTGCGGATCGTCCCATTTGCCGCTCCCCCGAGGTTACGGCCTCGTCGCGGGAGGGTGGAAGCTTCTGTCGCCACTCCACCCGACCGTGGTGTCGTCGAGCGGTGGGCTCTGCTCCACGGCCTCGGATCTCGCGCGCTGGTCGCACCTCATCGCAAAGGGCTACGGCATGCTGCCTGCCTCGTACGCGGCGATGACCACCCCCGCACGGCTCGCAGACAACACCTTCGTGCCGAACGGCTACGCGTTCGGCGTTCACGTGCAGGCCTTCAAGGGGCATCCGCTCGTGTGGCACTCCGGTGCCATCGACGGGTACCAGAGCTGGCTCCTGTATCTCTCCAATCAGGACCTCGCCGTCGCAGTGATTACGAATGCGTTTCCCGCCCCACAAGGCGGCAGCCCGAGACTCATCGCGGATGCGGTCGCAAACGCCGCACTCGCGAGCCAGTAGCCGCGAGCGACGCCCGCGCGAGAGTTGAAACCTCGGCAGTCGCTCGGTCTAACTCAACGCTGCACCGGACGTTGAACCGCGATACGTTGGCTCCAGGTGCGTTACTCTTTCGCGCCTCTGACCGGCGCGGAATTACGTCGTTTCGTCAGAATCGGGACGTGGCCGCGGTGGTGGGCTGGCGGAGAACTGTCGATGAAGAATCCCGACAAAGTCGCCGTGGCGAAGCTCGTGGAGATCCGCCGGAACAAGGTTACTTACGGCGTCACAGGCTGCGCACCGCAACCGGTGACGGCGGCCTGGACGTCGGCGACCGCCCACCACGGCCCGACCGTCAATTGCACCATCAGCGTCTGACCGCCTGAATTCCAGTTCCAGCACACCGTGTCTTGCCGCGCCGTCTGACCACAACCCTGTGGGGCGCTGACGGTCATGCCGAGGTTGCCGAATCCCTCTCGGACCAGACAGTCCCAGACGGCGTGGGTGACATTGGTGAAGTTCTGCGGCGGGTTGTCGGCCATCGCTCGCTTGTAACACACGGCGGCCTTCGGCCGTGCGAGCCTTACACCCGCGCCTGCGCGAGCCGCGAGAGCATCTCCGTCATCTCCGCGCCGGGAAGGGGCTTGCTGACGAGGTAGCCCTGCATGATGTCGCACTGCTGGGAGCGCAGCAGGCGGAGTTGCTCTTCGGTTTCTACGCCTTCGGCGACCACCGACAGGTTGAGGTGGTGGGCCATGGAGATGATGAGTTTGGCGATGGCGGCGTCGTCGGCGTCGGCGGGCGTGTTGCGGACGAAGGACTGGTCGATCTTCAGCGTGTCGATGGGGAGGCGCTTGAGGTAGCTGAGCGAGGAGTAGCCGGTGCCGAAATCGTCGATGGAGATCTTTACGTGCAGCTTCTTGAGCTCCAGGAGCGTGGCGATGGTCTCTTCCACGTCCTCCATCATCACGCTCTCCGTCAGCTCGAGACAGAGGTGACGTCCGTCGAGCCCTGCAGCGGTCAGCGCCTCCGCGACGGCGACCGGAAGATTCGCCGCGCTGAACCGCTGGGCGGAGATGTTCACGGCCACGGTCATCAGCGCCAGTCCCACCGCCTGCCACTCCTTCATCTGCCTGCAGGCGGTGCGCAGGACCCAGTGCGTGAGCGGCACGACGAGCCCCGTTTCCTCGGCCAGGGGAATGAACTCGGCCGGTGAGACGAGCCCCAGCTCGGGATGCTGCCAGCGGATGAGCGCCTCCACTCCGACCACCCTGCCGTCGTGCAGCGACACGAGCGGCTGGTAGTGCAGCCGGAACTCCTCGCGCTCGATGGCACGGCGCAGGCTGTTCTCGAGCACGAGCCGCTTGTAGGCGATCGCGTTCATGGCCGGGGCGTAGAGCTGGTACCGATTGCCCCCCTGTTTCTTCGCGCGATAGAGAGCCGTGTCGGCGTTGCGGATGAGCGTCTCGGCGTCATCGCCGTCCAGCGGAAACATGGCGATACCGACGCTGGCGGTCAGGTGCAGCTCGTGGCCGTGAACGGAGAAAGGCGCCTCGAGCACCGTCAGGATCTTCCGCGCCACGCGTGCCGCGTCCTCGACGTCGTCGACCTCCGGGAGCAGGAACAGGAACTCGTCTCCGCCGAGGCGCGCGACGGTGTCTTCCTCGCGGAGGGTGGCGGAGAGAGAGGAGGCCACCGCGCGCAGCAACTCGTCGCCGGCGCCATGCCCCAGGGTCTCGTTGATGGTTTTGAAGCGGTCCAGGTCGAGGCACATGATGGCCAGCCCGCGCGCGCCGCGGCGGCGGGAATGGGCGAGCGCCTGCGCCAGGCGGTCGTCGAAGAGCATCCGGTTCGGCAGCCCGGTGAGCGCATCGAAGTAGGCCAGGTGCCGGATCATCTCCTCGTCCTGTTTGCGCGCGGTGATGTCGCGCGAGTTCAGGACGATTCCCCCCACTTCCGCGTTGTCGAGCAGGTTGCTGACGCTGGCCTCGACGATGCGCCATTCGCCGTTCCGCGCGCGCATGCGGAACTCCGCCGTGACCGGCGTCGACGCGCCCGCGGACTCGGTCAGGGCCGTCGCCAGCGCATGGCGGTCTTCCGGGTGCACATGCTCCTCGAGGGCCGCGCCCATCAGCTCTCCCGCCGTGTGCCCGAGGAGGCGCTCGACGGACGGACTCTCATAGAGGATCCTGCCGCCGGCGTCGAGGACGGTGAGGATGTCGGACGAATACTCGATCAGCGCGCGGAACCGGCGCTCGCTGTCGCGCAGCGCCTCTTCCGCCCGCCGCCGGTTCGCGCGCTCGCCGGCTTCACGGAGCTCGCGCGCGATCGCGGGGATCAGCCGCGCGGAGCTCCCCTTCATGATGTAGTCGTGCGCGCCGGCGCGCATGGCCTCGACGGCGGTCTCTTCGCCGATGGTCCCGGAGACGATGAGGAAGGGGATGTCCAGGCCGCGGCGATGGAAGATCTCGAGCGCGCCCAGGGCATTGAAGGTGGGGAGGGAGTAGTCGGCGAGGACGAGGTCCCACGGCTGCTCGTCGAGAGCCTGCTCCATCTCCTCCGCGGTCTGCACGCGCCGCGCGAGCGGCTTGTAGCCGTTGCGCCGGAGCTGGAGCTGGAGCAGCTGCGCGTCCTCCGCGCTGTCCTCGACGATGAGGACGCGCAGCGCCTGTGGCGGCGTCACGCTCATGGAAGCTCCATATAGATGGTCGTGCCCTGCTGAGGCGCTCCTGCCGCACGGACACTGCCGCCGTGCCGCTGAACGGCGCGTCTGACGAGGGCAAGGCCGATGCCCAGTCCGTCGTACTCGCTCGCGGAGTGAAAGCGCTGGAACGGGGTGAACATCCGTCCCGCGGCCGCGGGATCGAAGCCGGCGCCGTTGTCCCGCACGAACAACGTCGCCGGATCCTCGCGCCCGACCGTAATGACCGCGCCGTCGCGTTTGGCCGTGAATTTCCAGGCGTTCTGGAGCAATTGAGTGAGTGCGATGCGGAACAGCGCCGGATCGGCCTTCGACGAGATCACGCTGGACGTCGATCTGAACGTCGCGGTCCAGCTCGACCGCGCGCAGCTCCGCAACGATGGTCTCGGCGAGAGCGGTCACGTCGACGTCGATCCGCCGGAGTGGCGCCTGCGACACCCGGTGGAGCTGCTGGATGCCCTCGAACATTGCGTTCATGCGGGAAACGGCACCGCGGATGGTGGTCAGATACTCGAGTGCGTCGGGCGGCAACGCATCCTGCTGCTCCTCGAGAAGCGCCTCGCTGAAACCGTCGATGACGCGCAACGGAGAGCCGAGATCGTGCGAGAGAGCGTAGAGAAGATCGGTGAGCTCGCGCGTGGCCTCGTCGCGATCGGGATCCGCCGTCATGAGCGTTCCCGCATGGTTTCGTCGATGACCGCCACGACCTTGCGCATCTCGTACTTGCAGACGTAGCGGATCCCGGCGGCGGTGATCTGTTCGGTCATGGTGGGGCTGAAGTCGGCGGACAGCACGACGAACGGGAGATCGAGCCCGCTCTCCAGCAGCACGTCCCTCGCCGCGAACGCATTGAACCCGGGGAGATTGAAGTCGCTCACCACGATGTCCCACGGGCCGGCCTGGAGCTGCGCGGCCAGTTCGGCACGGGTCTCCACGCGATGCACGTCCGCATCGTAACCGCCGCGCCGCAGATAGAGCTTGAACAACGCGGCATCGCGCTCCGAGTCTTCGACGAGGAGAACCCTCAACGGCTTCGCCACGCGCGGATTCTATGCGCGCCACGCGCGGTGGTGTGCGCGACTTGCCGGCCGGCGCACGGCTCCGCTCGGCGAAGGCGCAACGGCGCGGCTTCGTCACAGACAGTCGTTCGAGGCGTGACAGGGCTGCTGGAACGCGCCTCCAGAATGGGCGGTGCCATGGCGATCACTGCCCTCATCGTGGACGACGAGCCGCTTGCGCGGAAACGCATGCGCAAGCTCCTCCGCGCGTCGGACGACGTGACAGTGGTCGGAGAAGCAGCCGGCGGCGAAGAGGCGTTGTCCCTCGTCGCTGAACGGCAGCCGCAGGTGGTGTTCCTCGACGTGCAGATGCCGCGGCTGGACGGCTTCGAGGTGGTGAGGCGCATCGCTCCGGAATCGCGTCCGCTGATCGTCTTCGTCACCGCGTACGAACAGTACGCGCTCGATGCCTTTCGCGCGGCGGCCGTGCAGTATCTGCTCAAGCCGATCGAGAGGGAGCCCCTTCGGCTGGCGATGACGCGCGTGCGCGAGCTGGTGGCGGCGCGGTCGAATCCATCGCTCGCCGACTTCCTGACCCGCCTCGAGCAGCGGACCGCGTACATGCAGCAGATCGCGGTGAAATCCAAAGGAGGCGTGCGGCTCATCCGCATCGAGCAGATCGACTGGTTCGAGTCGGCCGGCAATTACGTGCGCCTGCACGTCGGGAGCGAGCGGTTCCTGCTGCGCCAGACCATGAATGGTCTCGAGCAGAAGCTCGATCCGAGGCAATTCGTGCGCATCCATCGCACCACGATCGTGAACCTCGCGCGGATCCGGGACATGCGCGGCGCGTCGCACGGCGATCACATCGTCGTCCTGCACGACGACACGCAACTGCTGCTCTCGCGCGTGTACCGCGAGCGCCTGGAGCCGCCGCGCGGGGCGGTGTGAAGTACTCCGTCGTCATCGCCGGCATCACCATCAACGTGCTCGACGCACTGCTCCGCCTCGCGCTCCGCATCGAGGTGCCGCTCGAGCCCTTCGTATGGGGTTGCGTGGGCTGGCTGGAGTGGACGTTCCTCGCGCCTGTCGCGGTTCGCGTGGCCACCGCCGTCCGGTACCGGCGCGGCCACCGCTTGCGATTCTTCGTCCTCCACATCACCGCGGGCCTCGGCATCTCTGTCGTCCACACGGCCGTCTACTATTTTCTGCGCATCCTCGTCCGGGGTATGCCCGAGCGGCCGGGCCAGTCGACCACCGCCGTGCTCTTCGAGTGGCTGCCGATCTTTCTGAGCCTGGACCTGCTCGTCTATGGCGGAACTGTGCTGGCGACACAGATGACTCTTTATCGGCAGGCGGCACGGAGGCGGGAGGAGGAGCGGCTCGCGCTGGAGCGCTCGCTGGCGCGGGCCGAACTGGATCGCTACAAGCTGGAACTGCCGGTCGACATGGTGAACGAACGGCTGCTGGAGATCGAGCGGGCCATCGTCCGGGATGCGGATCAGGCGGAATTGCTCATCGAGGAGTTCGGCGCGTCTCTGCGGGAATCGCTCGCCGCCGTGACCGTGCATGCCGACGTGGACGAGATCGCGCAGGAGGAAGAGGAGATGGAGGAGGAGCTTCCGCCCGCGTTACCGTGGCCGCTGCGCCTCGTGCCGCTGTTCAGCATCCTGCCGGCTGCACAGGTCTTCACCAGCATCCTGTTCGCCGTCTCCGCGACCGCGAGGAATCAGCCGTTGTCGTGGATACCGGTGCTGCGCAGCCTCTGGATCTGCGTCGAATACTTTCCGGTGACGCTGGCGATGGTATGGCTCGGCACACACGTGCGGCGGGTCTCTCTGCTCGCCGCCGCCGCGGCAACGATCCCGGTGGTCTGGCACAGCGCCGTGACGGCGGCTCTCCACGGCGTCAAGGCAGGACTCCGAGAGCTCACGGTGCCCGACCGGTTCTACGATTTCCTGCTCTTCCTCGGCATCGCCCTCGGCGCGCTGGCCCACGCACGCTATCGCAGATGGCGCGCGACCGCCGTGGAGGTCGCGCAACTGGAGTCGAAGGTGCTTCGCACGCGGGCCGCGATCCTCCGCCTGCAGCTCAATCCTCATTTCCTGTTCAACGCGCTGAATTCCGTGGCCGCGCTCCTGGAGGACGACACGGCCGCCGCGTCGAAGATGGCCGCGCAGCTGCGCCACTTCGTGACGCGAGTGCTCGCCACTTCCGACCGCGAGGAAGTGCCGCTCGACGAAGAGCTCGACTCGCTGACGGCCTACGTGGCCATCGAGAACGTGCGCTTCGACGGCCGGGTGAAGCTCGACATTCGCGCCGAGGAACGGGCCCGCCGCGCCCTGGTCCCGAGCTTTCTCCTGCAGCCGCTGGTCGAGAATGCACTGCGCCACGGATTGATGCCGGCCACCGGCGGTCGCGTGTCGGTGCTGGCAACGCTCAGCGACGGCACGTTGCACATCGCAATCGACGACGACGGCCGCGCGTACGAAGCGGAGAAACCCGCACGCGAGGGGCTGGGGCTTTCCAATACACGGGCGCGCCTGACGCAGATGTACGGCGACGAGTTCCTCCTCGATACGACGGCGCGGCCGGACGGATTCGACGTGGCCCTGGCCATTCCGTGCAGGACTGCCGCGTAAAGCGTCCGGCTCATCACCAAGTCATCACAATCGCGATCGGCATCGTCCTCTCCGTCCCAAGATGGCGGAGGAGACAACATGACCCGAAAACATATGTCCAGCAGTAGCTCGTGGCGGCGACCGTTCGCTGCCGCGATCGTCATTACCGCGCTGTATGCGAGCTTTTCCGCGGAAGCGCAGTGCAACCCCTCTTATGACCCGCAATGCGGGATCACCACGGGTGACGGCCCCAACGTCGGGTTTTCGCCCGCGGGCGGGACGTATTCACAGGAAGATGACGGCTCACCCAGCCAAACCGTTCCTGTGACCATCACCTTCACCGATGAAGATGGGTTCAACAGCAGCACACTGCAGGCCCGGCTGTGGACAGCCGGCACGTCGGTGCTGGTCCCACTCTCGTGGAGTACGAACTCCGAGGGCGTGCGCGGCACGGCGACGGGAAATATCGATCTGGCCGCATTCGGCGACCACGTTTTCGTCGCGCAGGTGACGGACACGCTCGGAAACGTCGGTTCGGGCCGCGTGACGTTCTCTCTGACGCGTGCCGATCCGGGAAGCCCCGTCATCTCGGAAAACTTTCATCACAACGACTATCGCGATACCTCGATCGGCGCAATGACCGTCACCTATCCTGGCTGGTCGTATTCGAGCATGGGCAGTCCGAAGTCGACGGGACTGATGTACAGCTCGGAGCTGGCCAGACCGACGGCGTTCATTCAGGTAGCTGCCTATCCGAGGCTGTCCGGAACCAATCCGGTGCTCAAGGCGCAGTCCATCCGGATGGAGCAGTGGAACAACGGCGCGAGCGGCACGCAACCGCTCCTCAGCGGGATTCCCGAAGTTTTCTACAAGGGGCTCACGGCGCCGGCGCAGCGCCTGGGGATTGTGTGGCGGTGGGGCGCCGGGACGCATACAGGGACGATTTCCAAGGCCTGGGGTGTCGTACGCACGTACAGGAGCAGCAGCACCGACTTTTCCGAGACGCGATTCCCGGTCCGCATGCTCATTCTGAACGAGGCGAACAGCCGCTACGGTGCGGGGTGGGCCGTCACCGGAATCAAGCGTGTGTATGACAGAGGCGCTGACGGCGCGTTGATTCACGAAGGCGACGGCACGTTGCGGTTCTTCGTACGTTCATGCCCGACGTCGACGACCTGTTCGTACGTGACACCAGACGGAGATTTCAGCAAGCTGGTCAAGGATTTCTCCGGAACGTGGCTGCGCACCTGGCCGGACGGGAGTCATGTGGCGTTCTCTGCCGCCGGTCTCATGACCAGTGCGCGGGACAGCATCGGCAACACCACCACGGTCGAATGGCAGAACACGCAGGATGGAACGAATACCCCGGTTCTGTCGCGGATCGTCGACCCGGTGGGACTGGTGACGACCTTCGCCTATGACGCCTCGTGGTATCTGAAGAGCATCACCAGTCCTGGCGGGCGAACCGTCACCCTCACCCGGAACAGTGCGAATGCGATCACCGAAATCTCCGGTCCGGTGAACCTGCGCATGACCTATGACAGCAACCGGCTGCTGACGTCGTACAACACGAACTACAGCACGGGCGGCACGATCGACCCGGGAGTGACGACCGACATCACTTATGACCGCGACCTGAAGGTGAAAACGGTGGCCCGTCCGGTCGTGACGCTTCACCACGGCCTCCAGGCGCGTCCGACGATCACCTATCGGCAGGTGGCGGAAATCGTCGTGCCCGATCAATTCTGGGTGCCTGAAGTGCATGGCTTCGATCGTCCCGCCGAGGCGGTAATTTCCGAGAACGTTTTCGCGGAAATTACCGATCCGGAAGGTCACATGACCAAAGTGGCGTCCGACCGTTACGGCAAACCGACGAAGTCCATCGATGCGCTGGGCAACGTCACGACCGGCGTATGGAACGTCGACGGACTGCCCGCGAGTATCTCCAGCCCGACGCAGTCGACGACCAACATCTGGGACGGCGACGGCAACCTGCTGCAGAGCATGGTCAACGGTGCCGTCGTCTATGAGGCGTCGTACGACTCGGCCGGACGCCCGGAATTCGTGATGAACGGCAAGTCTGCCAACTGGTATGACTATGGCTCGCGCGGGGAGGTGCTTCGCACCTGGTATGGGAAGAAGGAAGATTACAACCGTACTGCCACGCGCTACGAGTACAACAGCCGTTACCAGGTGGTGGCCACCGTCGACCCGAAAGGGCTTCGCACGGAATGGGCGTATGAGAACAATCCGTGGAAGAACGTCGACTCCGTGCGGGCGTACCGCGATGACGGGACGGTCGCAAGTATGTCGTTCACGTACGACGCGTCGGGCCGTGTGAGGACAACCAAAAACGCCCTCGACGAAACGACGACGACTGAATATGACAGTTTCGATCGCCGGGCTCGCGTCATCGACCCGCTCGGCCGCTCGACCTTTTATCAATATACCGGCGCCCATCTCACGAAAGTGACCGACACGGGCGGAAAAGCATACGACTTCACTTACAACACACTGGGGTGGCTGCAGTCGGAGAGTTTCCCGGACGGTGGAACCCGGAGCTATAAGTACGATCGCGACGGTCTGGTCAGGAGCTCGACCGACCGGCGGGGGATGGTGGCGACGGCTTCGTACGACGCGATCCATCGCGTCCTGGCGCGCGGTGCCGACGGAACCACGACGACCTTCGGCTATCCGGATCATTACACCAGCGTCGTGACGAACAACGAAAGCGTGGTCACGACGAAGCTCGTGGCCGGTGTCCGTAATCTCGACAGCGTGAGCGCCACCCTTGGCTCGAAGCGATACGAGATCAAGCACGTCTATGACCCCAATGACGCCCTCCGTCACCTGGGATTCGACCTCAACACCTGGGCCGGCGGTGAGACGCCCCTGCGCACGGATTCCATGCGCTTCGGCATCGAGTATCGCCCGACCGACCCCACCCTCGGCGTCACGTATTCGCTCACAGACCTGGGAAAACGCGTTTCCACGCTCTACGTCGACACTGCCGGCCGCCCGATCCGGACGATCCTGCCGAATGGAATCACGCAATCGCACGCGTTCCAGAACGACGGCCGGCTGACCGCGACGACGTTCAGTTCGTCGACCGTCAACCAGAAGCTCGGCGGCACGTTCTCCTGGGATCATCTGGACCGGCTGAACACCCGCACGTCGATCCTCAATGACCGCTATTGGAACTACGCATACGATACCGTCGGCCAGTTGACCCGCTATGGCGTCTATCGCGGCTTCGACGAGAACTGCGGCCTGCAGTGCCCGCCGCCCGGACCGATCCGGGAAGAGCACTACACCTATGACGCGTCCGGCAATCGTACCGACCGCAGCGCCGTCATCACGGCCGGCACGAACCGTTACGCTCATTTCAGCGGATACAACTTCGAATACGACGCGGAAGGAAACGTCACCCGCAAGTACAAGACCGGCTACGAGCAGCGTCTCACCTGGAACGCGCTCGGGCAACTGACTGGTGTCACTACCAATGGGCTGCTCGTCGCGTATGGATATGACGGCCTTGGACGCCGGGTGCGGCGGACCGAGAACGGTCAATCGCGGCATTTTCTCTATAACGGCGCCGAGCTCCTGCTGGAAGCCGACCCGAACGGCGCGCCATTGCGGATGTACACCTACTGGCCGGGCATCGACGATCCGCACAGCGTGCGCGTGACGAACGGCAGCGTGACCTCGACCTACTACTACGTGAGCGAGCATCCCGGCCATGTCACCGGCCTCCTGAACGAGAACGGAGGAGTAGCCGCCGAATACCGTTACACGCCGTGGGGAGAAATCGAGAGTGCGAGCGACCCGACCGGTCAGCCGCTGCGTTTCATGTCCCGTGAGATCGACACCGCCACCGGTCTCTATTACGTCCGGGCGCGCTGGTATGACGCGGCCGCGGCTCGCTTCATCTCACAGGACCCCATCGGTCTCGCCGGCGGCATGAACACGTATGTCTACGCGCACAATGAGCCGGTGAACCGTCGCGATCCCAGCGGCTTGATGTCCGGCCAGGACCCGATCGTCCTGCCGACGATCTACGTCACCTGGTCCGTGGGCAGTAACACGTATTACATCACCTACGATCCGAACTCGCTCTGGCGGGCATTCAATAGCCGCGAGGCGGCCGACGAGGATGACCGTTCGCGGCCGGATCGTGCGCTTCGTGAAGCCAATCAGCTCATCCGATCCTGTGATCCCACGAGTAACGAGGCTCACTCGATGCAGATCAACGGCACATGGGCGCAGCATTACAACTCGGCGCAGTGCCGCGGCGTGCGCAACATGGTGGATGCCGAGCGTGCCCGCCGCGAGGCTGCCCATGCGGCCGAGCGCGCAGCCCTCGAAGAGTGCTTCGACACCGCAAATGAAGGGTCGTGGGGCGGCCATTTCTTTCACGAGCTCAAATGGGAGGCCGCCTTAGGAATGGCAGGCACACTGGTTGGAGCCGGAGCAGGAACCGTCCTGTGTGGCCCGGCATGCGGGCTGGTGGTCTTAAAGGCCGGCAGTAGCGCGGTCGCCGCGTGGTCTGGCAAAGCCGCCATTCAGACAACCGTAGATCGAGCAGGGGACCGCAAGAAGCAGTGCGGGAGTTATTTCTGAGCTGGCGAGCGTCGGGGGAAAGTCCGACGCCGGACGGTCAGGCGTGTCAAGCGCCTGGCCGTCCGTTTCATCCTGGCTCCCGGTTCAGCGTGAGCGGTGCTCGGGCACGGGCCGAGTGCGGATTTAGCGAACGCGCAGTTCGTGCGCGTTGCGGAACCTGCTGACCTTCCGCCGTACGCCGGCCCAATACACGACGTAGTAGCCCAGCACCGCCGCGCCTGCGCCCATGGAGCCGGCGGCGCCGGAGTGGGCGAGCCACGATTCATTGGCGGGCGTGGTCTGCAGCGCATGCCAGGCGCGCCAGAAGCCGTAGAGGATGCGGACGGTGACGACGAGCGTGATGAGCAGGATCAGCCAGCGGTTGGGCGTGTAGTGGATTCCGCGCGGCGTTGTTTCCCAGCGGCTCGAGGCGAGGCCGAGGAGGCCGAGAGCGCTGCCGCAGGCGAGGCCGATCAGTGAGTAGACGAACGTGTTGGGGAGCCAGGCGTTGCTGATGGCGGCGGTGATGAGCAGCAGGGTCGCGGAGATGCACGCGGCGCCGAGGTTGAGGGTGATCATCCAGCCCCAGGCGCGGCGGCGCGTCGAGCCTGCGCGGAAGCGCATGGCGATCGACAGCGGGAGCATGATCACGACGAAGAGCAGCAGGAAGACGAGGACGAGCGCCAGTGCGATGAACGGCACGTCGGATCACCAGACCGGCTGCGACGCGAGCAGCGTCTCGATCGCCGCGGCGTCGACCGGTTTCGAGAAGAGGTAGCCCTGACCGTAGTCGCAGCCGAGCTCGCGCAGGCGGGCCAGGTGGCCGGCGGTCTCGATTCCTTCGGCCACGACGCGCAGGCCGAGGGTCGCGCTGAGGTTGATGACGGCGCGCACGATCTCTTCGTCTTTCGCGCTCTCCAGCATGCGGCGGACGAAGGACTGGTCGATTTTCACGATGTCGATCGGGAAGCTGTGCAGGTAGCTGAGCGAGGAGTAGCCGGTGCCGAAGTCGTCGACGAGCAGGGTGATGTTCATCCGCTTCAGCTCCGTCAGGATGGCCAGCACCTCGTCGGGACGCTCCATCATCTCGCCCTCGGTGATCTCGAGGCGGAGCGAGCGGGTGTCGATGCCGGTGTCGCGGAGCGTATTGGCGACGTCGTCGATCAGTTCCTTCTGGCCGAGGCGGCGGCCGGAGACGTTGACGCTGATCGTGAGCGGCGGCTCGACTTGCAGGCGCGTGTTCCACTCGTGCACCTGCCGCGCGGCCTCGCGCATCATCCATTGATCGAGCGGGATGATCAGGCCTGACGAGACGGCCACCGGGATGAACGCGGCGGGGGAGACGAAGCCGCGCTTCGGGCTGAGCCAGCGCACCAGCGCTTCGAAGCCGGTGATGCGGCCGGTGGTGAGCGAGACGATCGGCTGAAAGTAGGTGCGCAGCTCGCCGGCGGCGAGCGCGGCCCGCAGCTCGGTCTCGATCTGCTGCGCGGCCGCGGCCTGCTCGTGCATCTTCGGATCGAACAGCACGTGTGACGCGCCGCCCTGCTGCCGCGCGCGATGCACGGCGAGATACGCGTCGCGCAGCAGCTCGTCGGCCGCGGCGTAGCCGCTCGCGCTCAGCGCAATGCCGATGCTTCCGGACAACTGCACGCGATGGCCGCTCACCTCGAACGGCACTTCGAGCACCTCGTGCGCACGGCGGGCGAGGCCGGTGATCTCTCCCGGTTCGACGGCCAGCGCCAGGATCGCGAACTCGTCGCCGCCGACGCGCGCGAGCACGTCGCCGAAGCGGATGCAGCTCTGCAGGCGGCGGCCCGCGAGCGACAGCAGCTCGTCGCCGACCTCGTGTCCGAGGCCGTCGTTGACGTCGGTGAAGCGATCGATGTCGATGACGAGCACACCGAAGCCGACCACGTCGCCGGAGCGGGTGCGCGACAGCGCGCGGGTGATGCAATCGCGGAGGTAGGCGCGGTTCGGCAGCGTGGTGACGCGGTCGTGTGTGGCCTCGTGCTCGACCTGCTCTTCGGCGCGCTCGCGCTGTTCGATCTCGGCGGTGAGGCGGCGGTTGGTCTCGACGATCTTGCGCGTGCGCAGCTCGACTTCGCGCTCGAGCACGTACGGGCGGCGCAGCAGGTCGTAGACGAAGAGGGCGACGAGGAGACTGCCGATCAGGACGATGCCGATCTCGCGCGTGCGCTCGCCGGGCATGCGCCAGCCGGAGCGGCGGACCACTTCGAGCGTCCAGCGTCCCTGCGGCACGGCGAACGACGTGCGCACGGGATCGGCGAGCTCCAGCGGCGATGAGCGCGCGATGACAACGCTGCGTCCGGACGACGCGTCATTGGCGATCAGGCGATAGTCGTAGTCGTTTTCGAGATCGGCGACGCCGCTGCGTCCGAGGAGCTCCTGCACGCTGAGGATGGCCGCGGCGAATCGCGGCTGCGATGCAGCGACGCGCACGCAGGCGCGCAATTGCCGCGGGTTGGCGAGGGAGAGCACCTCCATCGCGCCGGGCGGCGCCGGCACGTCCCCGAGCAATTCCACCGCCGTCACGCCGCCGCGCCGCGCCGCCTCGGCGGAAACAGCGCTCAGGTTTGCCCCGCCGCCCGCGCGTACGAGCGCCGCGACGGTCGACGCGGCGGCGAACGCCGCGTCGATCTGCCGTTCCACGCGCAGCGACGTCGCTGCCGCGGCATCGGCGGCCGCTTGCCGGCGATTCTCGACGCTGCGTCGATCGGTCAGGCGGACGAACGCGCTTCCGACACCAATGGCCAGTACGAACGCGATCAGCGCGATGACGCGCGCGCGTCGCGGCGTGCTCACCGCGCTCTCTGCCGTGGTGGTCATCGGCTTCGCTCCGGCAGCGCAACGCGCCATGAGAGTGCGACCCGCTGGCGGTCGCCGCCGGCCGCCACGATGACGGTCAATGTGTTGACCATGACGCCTGCGAAGGCCTCGCGCACGCGCGTCGTTTCGCCGCCACGTTGCAGCAGCAGTTCAGGCGTGGCGTTTCCGGCGGAGAAGCCGGCGATGGCTGTGATGCGGCCAAAGTCGTAATCGCCGCGCGCGGTGACGAAGGTGGTGTCGTCATCGCCGAAGATCGATTGATAGACGGACGCGCGCAGTGTGAGCGGCGCGCGCGGGATGAACGTCGCGCCGATCCGCGCGATGCCGTTCCGACGTCGTGCGACGTCGGCCTGCAGCCATTCGGCTTCGGCGTAGAGCTGCTTTGCGAGCAGCTCGCGCGTCACGCCGCCGCGTACGACGAGGTAGCGGAAGTTGTCCGTGTCGTCCTGGCCGCCACCGACGTTGGCCTCGGCGGTGATGGCCGTGCGTGCAGTGACGGGTCTGACGAGGCCCGCCGTTACGTACGCCCAGCGCGTGTCGGGCAGCGAGAAGACCGTGGCGCCGGCGGTGAACGTGTGGTGGGTGCGCGGGTGGATCCAGAGCACGGAGGCGCTGCCGCCGTTGCCGCTGCCGAGGCGGTCGGCGCTGGCGCCGATGACGATGGCGTCCTGCGCGTGGGCGGTCATCGAGAGGAGCGCGAGTGTGACGAAAAAGAACAACGGCGCCAGCGCGACGTCGTGAGCGA
>DASVSV010000276.1:0-4327 GCA_036387915.1 Thermoanaerobaculia bacterium | reverse complement strand
CTGATCTCCCTCTCGCTGCCCGCGAACACAACCTCCCGCGCCTCGGCCACACTCCGTCCGGCGCTGCGCTGCTCCCACACCAGGTCCGCCAGCCAGCCGGTGAGATTGCGCACCGCCTCCCAATACGACGCCACGGCCGTGGCCTCGCCCTGCAACTCGGCCTGATGCTCCTCGAGCCGCGGCGCGACGTGCCACGCGTACGCGTGCGAAGCGAGCTCGCGGCGCCAGCACTCCTGCGTCGCGTCGGCGCGCTCGAGCGGACGCACGAGGTTCACGCGCTCGTCCTCACCGGTCAGGCCGGCGAAAGTCTGATGGAAGAGCGTGCCGAGGAGCGGCAGGGCGCGCTCGCCGTTCCCGCCGGAGCGCGGACCGCCGGCGGCCCAGTAGACGTTGTTGCGGATCTCGGTGACGTTGACGATTCGGGTCATGATCGGGCTCGTGTCACGCTCTCTCGATGGCGCTGCTGCGGAGGAAGAGCAGGTCCTGCTCGCCGTTCTTGGCGTGACGGATCACGCCGAAGATCGCGCTCTCGCGCGCGGCCACGTCGCGGAGATCCTCGAGGGACAGTTTTGCGTCCGCTGCAATCGCGTCGAGCGGCACGATCCAGCGTCCGGCCAGCAGCTCCTGCACGCGCGACGCGAGCGCCTGCTGCGACGGCGTGTCCGCGGCAGCACCGGCAACGGCGCGTACCGCTTCGACCACCGCGGCCGGCGTGTTCTTCGCCAGCCACGCCTTCAGCTCCTCCGGTTGCACGGGACGCCCGTCCAGCGTCAGGTCGCCCGCCGCCGCGTCCGAGAGCAGACGGCGCAGCGCCGCCAGCGCCGCATACGCTTCCGCCGACAGACGGACCACGCGCGCGCCTCCTTCGGCCAGCTCGCGCAGTCGCTGCTGGGTCGCCCGCGCCGTGGCCTTGATCGGCAGACGCTGATCGCGCACGACCACCACTTCGTCGAACTTCTTCTGCTCGTTGAGCTGCCCGAGCCGCTTCAGCCGCGAGGCCAGGCTGGTCATGTTCTCGGCGTTGCAGACCGCCACGGCGATGGTCTTGCCGTCGCGCTTCATCAGCACGTCGACGTCGCGGATTTTCGTCGCGCGCTCGCCCGCGGCGGCGCGAACGAGTCCGTCGATGATCACGCCGTCGTCGATCAGCGGCGTGGGGCGCTCCCGTTCTTCGTCGAGCGTCGTTTCCCAGACGTCGTCGAGGGAGGTCGTCGTTTCGCTGACCACGACGGCCTGCGTCTGCCACGCCTCGAACAGCTCGCGGCATCGCATGAGCAGCGTTCGCGCGCTGACGACCGGGATCGAGAGCAGCTCGATCTGCGATCTGGTCAGCGGCCAGAGGGAGTGTTCGTTCTTCGCTTTCTCGTAGAGGCGCACCTGTTCGATGTCGGCGTCGGTGCCGAGACGTTGCTGCACGACCTGCATCGCGTGGGGAGTGGTCAGCAGCTTCAGGTCCGACTTCCGTTCGGCGATGCGGTCGAAAAGCGCACGTCCCACGATGCTCTCCAGCGTGCCGATGAAGTTCGACTGCGCGCAGGTGACCACGGCCACGTTCTCGTGCAATGCGATGAGCTGCGTTGCGGCATGCGCGTACGCGAGCAGTCCGGTGCGATCGTCGGGATCGATCTGCAGTCCCTCGATCTGATCGAAGGCGAAGACGACGGTGGAGAACTCGCTGCCGAGGCGGATCAGAGTCGAGAGCGCGGTCAGCGCCGTCGATTCCTCGTCGAGGTTGAAGGCCACGCCGAGCGTGGCCAGCGTCTCGTCGGGCAGCGAGCGGCCGAGGAGCCAGTCGCGCGCGGCGGCACGATTGCGGCCGGCCAGGAACTGCGCCACCACCCGCACGACCGAGCCGTCGAGGTTCAGCGGCAGGATGAAGATGTCGAGGTGTTTGAGAAGGTACTCGGCCAGGGCGTCGCCGGCCGGGTACTCGTCCATGACCCGGCGCCACCAGTCGGCGATCTCGCGGATCGGTGCGTTGACGTCGCTCATGAAGAGGCGCGCCACGGCCACCGCGAGCTGCGTGATGCCGTGCGTGTCGGGCGCGCCGCGGGTGATGTCGCCTGCCGTAGCCTGGAGGATGTCGCGATAGACGCGGTCCGGCGCGGTGATGGGGAGGATGTAGACGAACCACGCGTGCTCGTCCTGCTGGATCCAGCGGCGCACGCGATTGAGCAGGTGGGTCTTGCCGGAGCCCGGCTCGCCGTACAGCAGCAACCCGTGCGACTGCCGCGACGAGCGCACCTCGGCGATGGTGCGCAGCACGTGCTGGAACGCGTCGTCGTTGATGGCCGGCACGTCCGACGCGATCGAGCGCGCATCCCACGCCGTGTCGACGCGGTTCTGGAGGAACGGATTGCGAAGCGTGCGACGCAACGTCTGGAGGGCTTCGAGCATGGATGGGGTCTCCGATCAGCGGAGGCCGATGGCGCTGTAATAGCCGCCGCGGCCGTCTTCGATCATGGCGTCGCGTTCCGCGGCGCCGAGCAGGGACGGGGTGGGATGCGACTGCAACTGGATCGTGCCGCGTGCCAGCAGGCCGAGCACGGCCCGGTCGAACGACGGCTTGTCTTTGTAGGAGGAGGCCAGCGCGGTGCGCAGATGGGGAAGGTAGACCAGCGTGCCCTCCGGATTGAGCTCGCGGATCGCGCCGACGATCGCGTCCGCCGATCCCGCGAGCAACACGCGCAACGCGTTCTTCGCGTCCGCTTCGCCGATGCCGAGCTTCTTCGCGCTGGCGAGGAGCCGCGCCAGCTCGGGGCGCAGCAGGTCCACGGTGGTCGGCGGATGCGCGGCATAGCGGACGACGCGATGCTGCTTCGGATACGCGTGCAGCTCGCCGGCCGCCATGAGGTCGCGAATGGCCTCGCGGACGCGTGTGGCCGAGGCGCGGAGCTGCTTCGCGATCTCGGCGACCGTGAGCGCTTCGTCTTTCGTGGCGCGCACGATGCGCTCGTGCAGCGTGCGATCCGGCCGCGCCGAGTAGCGCCGCCCGATCCGGAACAGCCGCTTCGCATCCGCCAGCGCCGCGGCGACCGCACTCACCACCTTCGAGGCCGGCCGCAACCCCTTGGGCATGGCCCGATGAATGTCCCCCACCGTCACCGCCCGCCCCTCCGACGCAATCACGTCGAGCACCAGCGTCTCCAACTCCGCCGCTGAGATCTGGGGTTTCGGGGTAGCCATGGGAACGAGGGACGAGAGTGTAGTGCCACGGCCGGAGGTCCGCAATGCGCGCTTCATCCGCAGGAGGAGACACGGTCGCGGGCGGGTTGTGGGGGCGTGGCCGTCGAGGCGGGCCGCGCGAGTGTCACCGTGAACTGAGCCCGCGCTTTTTCTTCGCTGTGCGCGGCTTTGCGGCTTGTGCCTTTTTTGGAGGTACCGAAGATTTCTGGAGACGGCCCGTCATCGCGTTGCGAACGCTGTAAGTGGCGTATGGCGCAGCGCCTTTGCGCGCGACTGAGCGTGTCGATATGCTGCCGGTCGCAGCCTGCAGCGACTTCAACGCGAGTTGAAGCATGCCGGGGTGCTCGATCTTCAACTCACCACGTTCCCAGCGCGCCACCGTGTTGGGACTGACCGACAACTTGCGCGCAAGCTCGAGCTGGCTCAGACCAATCCGTTCGCGCTCCTTCCGAAGCTTTGCTCCGTCGAGTTGGGCCGTGTCTACGTCAGCACCGGAAGGTTCCTCATGAAGCTCGAGATCTGAAACGTCAACCAGTCGACTGGCCCGCTCGAGGTCGATCCCGAGGAGCCTTCCCGCTTTGTCGAAGTCGAGGACCACTCCTGGTGCAGCTTCGACTGAGTCGCGGTACTCCTTGTTCTCGGAGAGCCCAAGGTAGAGCGAGTCAGATTTGCGATCGTAGAAAAACCTCATTGCTTCGCTCTCCTGCGCTCGAACGTTCGGTCAAAGAATGCGTTGAGAAGAGTACCGTCCGTTTCCGTCACGACCCGGAGGTAGTGCTGCGCCTCATCGACGTAAGCCCAGTACCGCACGCGGCCGTCGTCCTGCACTTCCGTGGCGACGGGCGACTCCACGGCGCGCTCACACCACACTCGCTGAATTCCACGATCGCGGATCTTGCGCTCGAAGTACTCCGTCGTCCGCACTGATGAGCAGTGTATACGTGAGGTATAGAGCCGGTCAACGGCCGCACCCGTGAGCGCTGGCGGTGCGAGGGCTTCGGCTCTTTCCGCGCAATGTCGTCACGTCGATTCATCGAAGACAAGTAAAAGCGTCTATCGTGGCGTCTACCTCGGGAATGGCCGTGTGTCCGAGGATTTCTTCACCCGTGCGCGCGAACCTCCTCGGAACGGAAACTCCGGC
>DASVSV010000275.1:0-3615 GCA_036387915.1 Thermoanaerobaculia bacterium | reverse complement strand
CGCCTCGGGGGGGGGCGGGCTGAAGCCACGCCCTACGTTTGTCGCGTTCAGAGCATCGACGCGTTCAGCGCATCATCGCGTTCATCGTGTCGATGAGTGTTCAGCGCGCCGGCTGGCCGGCCATCATTGCGTCGCGTTTGGCTTTGAACTCCGTGCCCGGCTTCCACTCCGGGTACTTGTCGCCCTGGGCGACGCGGTAGCCGATGATCGTCAGGAGTTGTGCGTCCTCGACGGCGCCGGAGAGGTCCCAGTCCGGTTTCACCTCGTCCGTGACCTTGTGGTAGTCGCGGCTCGTGTACTCGTCGCGTTTGGTCTTGCTGTAATTCGCGTCCTTGCCGATGAAATCGACGCCGGAGTCGGGGTAGAGCGCGGGCACGCCGACGCGCGCGAACTCGAAGTGATCGGAGCGGTAGTAGAAGCCCTTCTCCGGTTCCGGATCGGGGTTGACGACGCGTCCCTGCGCCTGCGCCGTGTCGCGCAGCAGGTCGACCAGCGTGCTGTTGTCGTCGCCGACCATGGTCACGTCGCGCGTGCGGCCCCACTGGTTGACGCCGTCGATGTTGATGTTCGCCAGCGTCTTGTTCAACGGATAGAGCGGCGTGGAGGCGTAGTACTTCGCGCCCAGCAGTCCCTTCTCTTCCGCGGTCACGGCCAGAAAGAGGATGCTGCGCTTCGGTGCCTTCGGCAGTTTCGTGAACGCCTCGGCGATCTCGAGCAGCGCCCCGATGCCCGAGGCGTTGTCGAGCGCGCCGTTGTAGATCTGGTCGCCCTGCAGTTTCGGGTCGCGTCCGAGGTGGTCCCAGTGGGCGGAGTAGACGACGTATTCGTCCGGGAGCTCGGAGCCCTGGATCTTCGCCACGACGTTCGCCGAGTCGACGGTGCGCAGTTGATTGCGCGCGGTCAGGTTGGCCTTCGCATTCAGCGTGACCGGGCGGAACTCCTTCGTGGCCGCGGCCTGCTTCAGCTTCTCGAAATCCTGGCCGGACGCGGCGAACAGCTCGCGGGCTTTGTCGACGTTGATCCACGACTCGATGCCGACGCGCTTCATGTTCTTGTCGGGCATCTGGATGTCGAAGTTCTCGCGCGACCAGCTGCCGGAGATGACCTCGTACGGATAGCCGGCCGGGCCGGTCTCGTGCACGATGATCGCGGCGGCGGCGCCTTTCTCGGTGGCGATCTCGTACTTGTAGGTCCAGCGGCCGTAGTAGGTCATGGCCTTGCCGCGGAACATCTTCTCGTCGGGCAGCGGCGGGTCGTTGATCAGCATGACGATGGTCTTGCCGCGCACGTCGACGCCTTTGTAGTCGTCCCAGCCGAACTCCGGCGCGACGACGCCGTAGCCGACGAAGACCACGTCCGAATTCTCGACCTTGGTCTCCGGGGTGACGCGCCGCGAGACGCTGACGAATTCGTCGGGGAACTTCAGGCTGGTCGTCTTGCCCGCGCTGGTGAAGGACATCGTGGGCGTGGTGGTGATGCCGGCCAGCGGCACTTTCTGGATGTACGTGCCGTCCGGATTGCCCGGCTTGAGTCCGAGGCGCTGGAACTGCGTGGTCAAGTAATTGACCGTCAGCTCCTCCCCTTTCGTGCCGGGGCCGCGTCCCTCGTACTCGTCGGAGGAGAGCACCTTCGTGTGATTGAGGATGTCGGCCGCGGCAATGTTGTTCAGCGCGGCGCTCAGCTCGGCCGGCGTCGAGCCGGGCGCGGCGGCCGGCGCGGTGGCGGTGGTGGCGGTGGCGGTGGAAGTCCCGGTCGCGGTCGGCGTGGCGGTCTCGGTGCGGCTGCAGGCGGCGAGCAGGGCCGCGGCGGTCAGGATCAGAAAGCGTTTTGCCATGATCGTGATCCTGACACACAATCCGCGCCCATGAAGCGCCTCCTTTTTGTTCTTCTTGTAACGATTCCCCTCCTCGCCCAGCAGAAAAAGTTCTCCGTCGTCGAGGCCACCATCCCGGAAATGCAGGCCGCGCTGCGCGAAAAGCGCGTCACCTCGCGCGAGCTGGTCCTGCAATCGCTGGTGCGCATCGCAACGTACGAAGACAGGCTCAACGCGATCATCACCGTGAACCCGAAAGCGCTCGAGGAAGCGGACGCGCTCGACCGCGAGCGCGCGGCGGGCAGGATCCGCGGGCCGCTGCACGGGATCCCGGTGGCGCTGAAGGACAACATCCACACGACCGACATGCCGACCACGGGCGGTGCGCTCGCATTCGCCGAGCTGATCCCGCCGTACGAGGCCACGATCACGAAGAAGCTGCGCGACGGCGGCGCGATCATCCTGGCCAAGACGCAGCTCACCGAGCTCGCCAACTGGGTGGCCGGCGATCCGTCGATGCCGAACAACTACAACGCCCTGACCGGCTTCGGCTTCAATCCATACGACCCGCGCCGCGACCCGCGCGAGGCCACCGCCGACGGGCGTCCCGCGCTCAACACCGGAGGCTCGAGCTCCGGCGCCGGCACCGCGGTCAGTTTCTGGGCCGCGAACGTCGGCACCGAGACTTCGGGCTCGATCCTCAGTCCCGCCAACGCCACGATGCTCGCCGCGATCAAGCCCACCGTCGGCCGCGTCTCGCGTCACGGCGTCATCCCGATCACCGCCGATCAGGACACGCCCGGCCCGATGGCCCGTACCGTCACCGACGCCGCCATCCTCCTCGGCGTGATCGAAGGGGCCGACCCGAACGACGAGGCCACGACGCGCTGCACGCCGGTCCGCGATTACACGCCGTTCCTCAAGCGCGACGGGCTCAAAGGCGCGCGCATCGGCATCCCGCGCGCGTTCTATTACGACAAGGTCACGCCGCCCGGCGAGAAGAACACGCGCGGCGGTCTCAATCCCGATCAGGCGAAAACGATGGACGAAGCGATCGCGGTCCTGAAGGCCGAGGGCGCGGTGGTCGTCGACCCCGCCGACATCCCCTCGGTCGTCGATCCCGATCGCAGCCGCAACTATCTGCTGTGGGGCATCTGCACGGACATGAACGGGGTGAAGGCGAAGGAGTGCTCGATCGACTTCGCCTACGGCATGGAGCGCGACTTCAACAAGTGGCTGGCCTCCCTTGGCGACCGCGCGCCGGTGAAGTCGCTGACGGAGCTGCGCCGCTGGAACACCGCCCATCAGAAGATGGGCGCGATCCGCTATGGCCAGTCGCTGCTCGACATCTCGAACGCGATGGACCTCGACCTCTTCCGCGCGCGCTACGAAGCCGATCGCGCACGCGACGTCGAGCTGGCCGGCACGCACGGCATCGACGAGGCAATGAAGACGCACAAGCTCGACGCGATCCTCTTCCCCGGTCCCGGCGGTGCCTCGATCTCCGCGCGTCCGGGATATCCGACGGTGCTCGTACCGTTCGCGACGATCCCCAACGCGCCGACGACGGCGTTCCCCGAGGAGTTCAAGGCGAACCGCGCACCGTTCGGGGTCAGCTTCGCCGGAGGCGCGTGCAGCGAGCCGGCCCTGATCCGCATCGCCTACGCCTTCGAACAGGCCACAAAGCGGCGCGTGCCGCCTCCTGCTTTCCCGTGATGCGCGCCGACCGGCAGCGCTGAACCCAGTCCCCTCTCCCCATTGCAGTCTCACCGCAATGGGGAGAGGGTTAGGGTGAGGGGTCG